>CAMJNN010000027.1 GCA_946407325.1 uncultured Prevotellaceae bacterium
TACTGCCCACAAGGTGGGAGAGTAGGTAGCCGCCGTCTTTGATGAAGCGGTCTTTGGATCTTTTCCGAAGACCGCTTTTTTGTTGTTATTAATACAAGTATTCTCTTTTTTTATGTAAAAATGTTACGTTGCCACTTAAAAAAGTAACGATTTTGTTTGATGTCAACAATATTTTCTTTAACTTTGCATCGTTTTTAAAGGATGTGACAATGATTATAAACAATACATATATTCTACTGAGCGGCATTATTATTCTACTGGCGAGCGTCGGTGGAAGTGAGATGTGTGCGTAAATATATGTAATGTCAAAAATATTGAGCCTTTCTCACTTCCACAGTGTGAAAGGCTCTTTTTGTTGAATAATATTTAAATTGACATATGAGCGAAAGATTATTTATTTTTGATACTACGTTGCGTGATGGTGAGCAAGTGCCTGGATGCCAACTTAACACAGTTGAAAAGATACAGGTGGCTAAGCAACTTGAAGCTTTAGGTGTAGATATTATTGAAGCTGGTTTCCCCATCTCTAGTCCTGGTGATTTTAATTCTGTGATAGAGATTTCAAAGGCTGTTACTTGGCCAACCATCTGCGCGTTGACTCGTGCGGTGGAAAAAGATATTGATGTGGCAGCAGAATCTCTGAAATATGCCAAACGTAAGCGTATTCATACAGGCATAGGAACAAGTGACGAGCATATAAAGTATAAATTTAACTCAAACAGGGAAGAAATCATTGAACGTGCCGTAGCTGCAGTTAAATATGCTAAGAAGTATGTAGATGATATTGAATTTTATGCAGAGGATGCTGGTCGCACAGATAATGAATACCTAGCTAGAGTGGTAGAGGCTGTGATAAAAGCAGGTGCCACTGTCGTAAATATTCCAGACACGACAGGTTATTGCTTACCAATGGAATATTATGAGAAAATAAAGTATCTCAAGGAACACGTGGATTGTGTTGATAAAGCGATTCTCTCAACACATTGCCACAATGATTTAGGAATGGCTACGGCCAATACTTTACATGGTGTGTTGGCAGGTGCCCGTCAGGTGGAAGTAACCATCAATGGAATAGGTGAGCGAGCTGGAAACACCTCTTTAGAAGAGATAGCTATGATCCTGAAATGTCATAAAGCTATAGGAGTGGATACCAATATCAATACTACTAAGATTTATCCAACTAGTCGTATGGTAAGTGGTTTGATGAATATGCCTGTTCAGCCCAATAAAGCCGTTGTGGGTAGAAATGCATTTGCTCATTCCAGTGGTATTCATCAAGATGGAGTACTTAAAAATGTCAATACATATGAGATTATGGATCCAAAGGACGTAGGTTTGGATGAAAACTCTATCGTACTAACTGCCCGTAGTGGTCGTGCTGCTTTGAAATATAGAATGAGTGTACTGGGCGTAGATGTTTCTGACGAAAAGAAGGTGGATCAGATTTATGAAGCTTTCTTACGTCTGGCAGACAAAAAGAAAGAAATTACTGATGATGATGTGATGATGTTAGCAGGTGCCGATAGAACCGCCGCTCATGCCATCAAGCTTGATTTTCTGCAAGTTACTACGGGTATGGGCGTTCGTAGTGTGGCAAGTATTGGATTGGATATTTCAGGTCAGAAGTTTGAAGCTGCCGCCACAGGAAATGGTCCGGTTGATGCTGCTATAAAGGCCTTGAAGAAGATTATCCTTAAACAGATGACGTTGAAGGAATTCACCATTCAGGCTATCAGTAAGGGAAGTGATGACGTAGGTAAGGTACACATGCAGGTGGAATATGACGGAAGTATGTACTATGGTTTTGGAGCAAATACCGACATAGTTACAGCATCAGTTGAAGCCTACATTGATTGTATCAATAAGTTCAAGATTAAAAAGGCAGAATAATTAGATATGAATACTTTATTTGACAAAATCTGGGATGCCCATGTGGTACAGCAGATAGAGGATGGTCCCACCCAACTTTACATTGATCGTTTGTATTGCCATGAGGTAACCAGTCCGCAGGCGTTCGCTGGTATGAAACAGAGAGGATTGAAATGTCTGCGTCCTGCTCAAATCTTCTGTATGCCGGATCATAATACACCTACACATGATCAGGATAAGCCTATTGAGGATCCTGTTTCTAAGAAACAAGTAGATACTTTAGCTCAGAATGCCGCAGAATTCGGTTTGAATCATTTTGGAATGATGCATCCAAAGAATGGCATTATCCATGTTGTAGGCCCTGAGCGAGGATTGAGTTTGCCTGGTATGACCATTGTATGTGGCGACTCTCATACCTCTACTCATGGAGCTATGGGAGCTGTGGCATTTGGTATTGGTACCAGTGAGGTAGAAATGGTGATGGCATCACAGTGCATTTTGCAGCAGAAACCCAAGTCAATGCGTATCAATATTTCTGGTACTTTGGGAAAAGGTGTTACTGCCAAAGATGTAGCCTTATATTTGATGTCTAAGATTTCTACTTCAGGCGCTACAGGCTTTTTTGTGGAATATGCCGGATCTGTGGTAAAAGATCTTTCTATGGAAGGACGCCTCACGCTATGTAACCTTTCTATCGAGATGGGTGCCCGTGGTGGATTCATAGCTCCAGACGAAAAGACTTTTGAATATATAAAAGGCCGTGAATATGCTCCAACTGGTGGAGAGTGGGATAAAGCTCTTGCATATTGGAAAACGCTGAAGAGTGGGGAAGATGCTGTTTTTGACAAAGAACTTTATTTTGATGGAGCCGATATCCAGCCAATGATAACTTATGGTACAAATCCAGGTATGGGTATGAGCATTACCGATTGCATTCCTACTTTGGAAGGTATGGGGGAAGCTGCTCAGGCTTCATTTATGAAGTCTATGAACTATATGGGCTTCCAACCAGGTCAGCAATTGTTAGGACATCCTATAGACTATGTATTCCTCGGCGCTTGTACCAATGGACGCATCGAAGATTTCCGTGCTTTTGCATCAGTAGTGAAAGGCAAAAAGAAAGCCGATAGTGTAATTGCATGGTTAGTACCAGGTTCTTGGGCTGTTGATCAACAAATTCGTATGGAGGGATTGGATGTTGTGCTTAAGGATGCTGGGTTTGAGATTCGTCAACCTGGTTGCTCGGCTTGTTTGGCTATGAACGATGATAAAATTCCAGCAGGCAAGTATTCTGTATCCACCAGTAATCGTAACTTTGAAGGTCGTCAAGGTCCTGGTTCACGAACCATACTGGCCAGTCCACTAGTTGCTGCAGCAGCCGCTGTTACAGGTGTGTTAACCGATCCAAGAACTATTTTTTAAGTGCATTATGAAACAAAAATTCAATATTATCACCAGTACTTGTGTGCCACTTCCATTAGAGAATGTTGACACAGACCAGATTATTCCAGCCCGCTTTTTAAAAGCTACAGACAAGAAAGGTTTCGGAGAGAATCTTTTCCGTGACTGGAGGTATGATAAGCAAGGTAATCCGATTAAGGATTTTGTTTTGAATGATCCCACATATAGTGGTGTAGTGTTAGTTGCTGGCAAGAATTTCGGCAGTGGAAGTAGTCGTGAACATGCTGCATGGGCCATTGCAGACTATGGTTTCCGTGTGGTGGTGAGCAGTTTCTTTGCTGATATTCATAAGAATAACGAACTGAATAACTTTGTGTTGCCTGTAGTGGTAAGTGAGCAGTTCTTGCAGGAACTTTTCGATTCTATTAGTGCTAATCCTAAGATGGAGGTAGAAGTGGATTTGCCTAACCAGACCATTACTAACAAAGCTACTGGCAAAAGTGAACAGTTTGAAATCAATGCCTACAAGAAGCATTGCTTGATAAATGGACTTGACGATATCGACTTCCTTTTGGAGAACAAGGATAAGATAGAAGCTTGGGAGAAGAAGAATGAAAGATAGTTTGCTGCGTGAAATAGAAATCATGGACACCACCTTACGCGATGGTGAACAGACCAATGGCGTGTCTTTCGTCCCACACGAGAAACTGATGATTGCCCGTCTGCTGTTGGATGGTGTTAAGGTCGATCGAATTGAGGTGGCTTCAGCTCGTGTGTCTGATGGAGAACACGAAGCAGTGACTATGATTTGTGATTGGGCAAAGCGACACAACCATCTGAACCAGGTGGAGGTGTTGGGTTTTATTGACGGACATACTTCTGTTGATTGGATACATTCCACAGGATGCAGAGTTATCAATATGCTTTGCAAAGGCTCTGAAAAGCATTGTACCTATCAACTAAAGAAAACGGTGGCTGAGCATATCGAAGATATCAAGCAAACTTTAGCGTATGCTACTTCGCTTGGAATGGAGGCTAATGTCTATCTTGAGGACTGGAGCAATGGCATGAAAGATTCCCCCAACTATGTGTTTAAGTTGATGGATGCACTTACACAAACCAGCATCAAACGATTCATGCTGCCAGATACACTGGGTGTCCTAAATCCATTGCAGACGCATGATTTCATCAAGAAAATGGTGAAACGCTATCCTCAAGCACATTTTGATTTTCATGCTCACAACGATTACGACCTAGCAGTAAGCAATGTGTTAGCTGCTGTGTTTGGAGGTTGTAAAGGCTTGCATACCACTATTAACGGCTTAGGTGAACGTGCTGGCAATGCGCCACTTGCTAGTGTGCAAGCTATATTGAAAGATCATTTCAATGCCATAACTCATATTGATGAGAGCCGTCTGAACGAAGCCAGTCGTATTGTATCATCCTACTCTGGTATTCCTATTGCACCTAATCGACCTATTGTGGGCGAGAGTGTCTTTACTCAGGTAGCAGGAGTGCATGCTGATGGCGATAACAAGCGCAACCTTTATTGCAATGACTTGTTGCCCGAACGCTTTGGACGTAAGCGTGAATATGCTTTGGGTAAGAACAGTGGCAAGGCCAATATCCGAAAGAATCTCGAAGAGTTAGGCCTTGACCTTGATGACGTTTCTATGCGCAAAGTCACTGAACGTATTATCGAGTTAGGTGATAAGAAAGAGCTGGTAACCCCAGAAGACTTGCCGTATATAGTTTCTGACGTTCTGAAGCATGGCGTTACCAACGACAAGGTGAAGCTGAAGAGCTATGTCATCAATCTGGCATACGGTTTGAAACCAATGGCCATGCTAAAGATCGAAATTAACGGTCAGGAATACGAGGAGAGCTCTAGTGGTGATGGTCAGTATGATGCCTTTGTGCGAGCCTTGCGCAATGTCTATAAAAAGACACTGGGTAGAAAATTCCCCATGTTGACCAACTATGTGGTGAGCATCCCTCCTGGTGGGCGTACTGATGCTTTGGTGCAGACAGTTATTTCATGGAGCTTTGATAACCGTGAGTTCCGCACCCGAGGTTTGGATGCCGACCAGACGGAAGCCGCTATTAAAGCTACCTTCAAGATGCTTAACATGATTGAGGATGAATACGAATCAGGCAAAGACCTGTATGAAGAAAACGATAATAATTAAAAAGAATACATATTATGAATTTCAAGATTGCTGTATTGGCCGGCGATGGTATCGGTCCTGAGATTTCAAAGGTAGGCGTTGATGTGATGAACGCTGTATGCAAGAAGTTTGGACACCAAGTGACTTACGAATATGCTATCTGTGGCGCAGATGCCATTGATAAGGTGGGTGATCCTTTCCCAGAAGAGACCTTCCAAGCTTGTATGAGGGCAGATGCCGTATTGTTCTCTGCTGTTGGTGATCCTAAGTTTGACAACGATCCCACAGCTAAAGTACGTCCAGAGCAAGGTTTGCTGGCTATGCGAAAGAAATTGGGCCTCTATGCCAATATCCGTCCGATGCAGACCTTCAAAAGCCTGCTACACAAGTCACCTTTGAAGGCAGAATTGGTAGAAGGTGCTGATTTTATCACTATCCGTGAGTTGACAGGTGGAATGTATTTCGGTGAGAAGTACCAAGATAATGACAAGGCTTATGATACTAATTTCTATTCTCGTCCTGAAATAGAGCGTATCTTGAAGGTGGGCTTCGAGTATGCCCGTAAGCGCAACCATCACCTCACCATTGTGGATAAGGCAAATGTGCTGGCTTCCTCTCGTTTATGGAGACAAATAGGGCAGGAGATGGCACCACAATATCCTGATGTGAAGACTGACTTTATGTATGTTGACAATGCTTCTATGCGCATGATTCAAGAGCCTAAGTTCTTCGATGTAATTGTGACGGAAAATACTTTCGGTGATATCCTCACCGACGAGAGCTCATGCATCAGCGGTTCTATGGGTTTGTTGCCATCAGCATCTACTGGCGAACATACTCCTGTGTTCGAGCCTGTTCATGGTTCATGGCCACAAGCTAAGGGCCTGAACATTGCCAATCCATTGGCACAAATCTTGTCAGATGCCATGATGTTCGAATATTTTAATCTCAAAGCAGAGGGCGCTTTGATTCGTGAGGCTGTTGATGCTTCCATCGAGGCCAATGTACGTACACCAGAGATTCAGGTGGAAGGTGGTGCTAAGTATGGCACAAAAGAAGTTGGCGCTTGGATTGTTGACTATATAGAAAAAGCATGATGACAAGATTTCTGTTGATTTTGTCATGTTGTATCTTAGGGGTGTCTTGCGCAGAGGATAAGTCCGTGCCCAAGGCACCTGTCTATTCCGACATGACGCAATGGTACATATCAGATCGTAATGCCGATGCTGATATGTTTTATGTAATCTCTACCGAGATAGGTGATTATCAATTAGAAGATGGTACGGTTCGCCATTTGGCCGATACCTATCTCGAACAGACACGTCAACCTATGTATGGCGAGATGTTGGGTGTAGATACGCTGACCAGTGGTAAACTCAACTATTACTCTCCATATTATCGTCAGTGCTCGTTGCATTCGTTTGCATCTGACAGTGCTTCTATACGTTTCAACATAGCTTTGGATGATGCACGCCGTGCTTTTGCTTATTACCTGCAACACTTCAACAACGATAGACCCTTTGTCTTGGCAGGTTTCAGCCAGGGAGCCATGATAGCACGTGAATTGCTAAAGGAGATGGATGCATCTGTCTATCAGCGAATGGTCGCAACTTATCTAATTGGTATCCGAGTGTCGGATGCTGACTTACAGGCTAATCCACATATTGTTCCTGCCAAGGGAGCTGATGATACTGGCGTTACTATCTGTTACAACAGTATGCGGGGAGAAGATGCCAACTATCCTGCACAGGATGGTTCTAATGTGTTGGCCATCAATCCTGTCAACTGGCGTACTGATGATCAGGCAGCTACACTTATTACCGAACCCTCTCCCTTGAAACCAGTTCATGAACAGCAAAGAGACACTATGACTGTTCAATTGGATACATTATCCAATCTTCTTTTGGTGTCTGGCTACTCAGCTACCGATTATGTATTGCCTATCATTGGCACCTCTACCAGTTATCATACCCGTGAAATTTGGCTCTACCGCGATCAGCTGAAGGAGAACATCCAGCAACGAGTTGCAACCTTTTTGAATCAATAGCAGTATCTCCTTTCCCCCATGGGAGATACTGCGTTGGGTAATAGCAAAGAGAACCCTACTTTCCAATCTGTCAGACAGTGTGTTATTATTTTTTTACCAGTTTCTTGTAAAAAATAAGGCGAAACTGTTTGTCAGTTGGAAATATTGTCTTTAATTTGCAAAAAGAAATTCGAAGTCATTAATAATTAGAAATAATTTTGGTATGGTTAAGTCTAAAAATAGTCCTTTTAAAGACACTGCTCATAAAACCGTGAGGGGTAAGAGCAGAGAACTGCTTAAGGTACAAAGCCGTATTCATGAGATCAAAGATAAGAAAAGCCTCATCAATGTTCCCTATAGAAAAATGATCAGTTCTACTATGGTTAAGAGTCTTAGCCAAAGTATTCTGCAAAAGTTGGAGGAAGAAAAAGTTTATAGAGATTCCAAATACACAGCCAGGCAAATGGCCATAGAGCTGCAAACCAATACCCGCTACCTTTCTGCTGTTGTAAACTCTTGTTTCAGGAAGAGTTATTCTTCTTTAATTAATGAATACCGTCTCAAGGAGGCTGTGAAGCTGTTGGCTGACAAGCATTATAAAAATAAAACGATTGAGGAAATAGGACTGATGGTAGGCTTTGCTAATCGTCAGTCGTTCTATGCGGCTTTCTCCAAATTTGTAGGTGAAACGCCTCGCAATTTCC
Source organism: uncultured Prevotellaceae bacterium (assembly GCA_946407325.1). The sequence goes on from CAMJNN010000027.1 coordinate 8,169, forward strand.
GTCTAAAGTTTATATAAGATCAATCAACTATTGTCTGGTGTGACGAATGATTTCTTTCCTTTGGAAATCATATAAAGTGATGCATCTCAGATGATAATAGGCCAGCCAATAGTTTTGTAATGATGCAATTTGGTTCTGTCTAGCCGATTGCCAATGCGATTGTGCCAACGACAGATCATTTACGTTGGCTTGTCCCCTGATGAAACGTGTTAATGTTGCTGTATAGGCATCTTCAGCAATGGTTAGGGCTTGCCTTGATGTTTCAACAATTGATTGTCTCTCATTGAATTCGTTTACGCTGTTCATCACATCCAGCTCTGTTACTCGGGCAGTTTCCAAAGCCGATTTCTCTGCCATCTCCACTTGACTCTTGGCAGCTAGGTAAGCATTCTTGCGCTTGCCCCAATCTTTGATGGGAACAGTCAGGGTGACGGTTGCCATATCTTGTGCCTGCGGACGGCGATAAGCATCAGCAAACCTTTCGGCCACCTGGTTCAAACCTATACTGGCATCGATGCTGACACTCAGATTCTTTTCCACCCTGGCTCGCTCGGCTTCCCTCTTGGCTTCCAAGGTTTGCTGCTGGGCGCTCAGATACGTTGGGTTGTTCTCTCGTGCATATTCGATGGCTTCATCAGCAGATATTTGCAGGTTAGCTAACGAGGAAGGAATGACCAACTCTATGTGAGTGTCACGGTTCATGCCCAAATAGGAAGCCAGCTCCTGCATGGCTCGCTGTTGTGCGATGCGCGCGTTAGCCAACGTATTGCGAGCATTGGTCTTTTCCAACTCCAGGATACTCAGCTCAGCTTTGGAGATACTGGCGATTCGATAGCGTTTCTCAGCTATGGAATAGATGGTGTCGCAAGAGGCCAGATATTCTTCACTCATGCGAAGCTGATCTTGCGCCAAAGCCAGACTGAAGAATTTCTGAACTGCCTCAACTGATGCAGTTTCTGTATCATAAGACAATACCTTCTCGGCCAAAGCAAACTTGAGCGGTTCAATTTGTTTGTCCCATTTTAAGGGGTTGAATCCGAGGAGACTTTGCTTATAACCGATGTTAATGGGAACCGTCATAAACTGCGTGCTGTTGACCTCACCAAAGGTGCGGAGATAGCCCAACTGAGTAGAACCGTAAAACGAACCGCCCCATGATTCCATAGGCTGTTCGGCGTGTATGCCTGCCTGAGAGTAGAATCTTCGTTGGGTACGATAAACATCCACGTCCGCCTCGCTCACATATCTTTGAATGAAGTATCTTTCATATTGAATAGGCGTTGACTGTAGAGAAATCTGCACCTTCCTGCTGGCTTGCCATGACAAGTAGCTGAAGAGTGAAGCATCATATACACTTTGGTATTTTTGAACAGAATAGGAGCTGTCGGTGGCAAGGCTGATGGTACGGTCAAGGTCTAATCGCACCGTATGTTGACCGTTGACACAGGTGGTCACCAATAACAAGCAATATGTAATGACTTTCTTCATGTTTTACTTGAGCATTATTTCTACATTCATCCCATCAAACAAATCGTGTGCCTCAGGCAGTCGAGCTCTAACGGTAATTGCCCCTTGCTGGTCAACTATCGGATTTACTTCAGAAACGATGGCCTCGTACTGGCGGTCTTTGTAAGCGGTCGGAATGGCGATAATCGTTGTGCCTATGCGATATTTTGCTAAATCGGCCTCCATAATCCTGAATTCCACAGCCATATCTTTGGAAGAGATAATGCGACAAACAGGCTCACCCACTTTAGCTATCTCATGTGCCTGTGCCTTCACATTGGCCACAGTGCCATCGAAAGGAGCATTGAGTACAGCGGTTTTCAGCTCGTGCTCAGCTGCCGCCAACTGCTCTTTAGCCAATTGGTATCCAGATTTTATCTCAGCCGTTTGTTTAACCTCAGCAGGTATAGAGGTGGGTACATCTGGATCATATCCTTGGGCAATGATCACATCCTTCATCTGTAGTTCTGATTGCGCAATCTGTTTCTTCTGTTGTTCGATTGTGTTACTCAGACGGAACATGTCGAGTTCAGCTACCCTTTGTCCTTGGCGTACTTGTTGACCATTCTTCACATACATCTGCATAATTGGCAGCGATGACTGGAACGAGAGGTCGGCATAACGTGTGGCCACTACCTTGCCCAATGTAGTGAACCCTTCTGATTTTACCTCAGATGGTGTTGATGTATCTACGGCTTGTAGCTCCTCAGACAGCGTTGCGGTCTCCTGCAGGGTAGTGTCACTGCTTGGCTGACTTTGGCATGCCATCAGCACCAAGCCTGTCATGGTTATGGTTAATATCTTCTTCATATTCTTACAATTGTCTTAAACTCATTTCATAAAACAATCCCTTCTTCTCCATCAATTGTTCGAAGTTGCCTTCTTCTACAATCTTGCCTTTGTCAATTACGATGATGCGGTCGCAATGACGGATGGTGCTCAGTCGGTGAGCGATGATCACACGTGTGCAGTTCAGCTGGTCAAGGTTGTCGCTTACCTGCTTCTGACTGATATTGTCCAAAGCACTCGTAGCTTCGTCAAAGAAGATGATGTCTGGTCTTGAAATCAAGGCACGCGCAATGAGCATACGTTGCTTTTGCCCACCAGAGAAACCACCTCCACCTTCAGATACTACGGTATGCAGACCCATTGGCATATTTCTCACGTCTTCTTCCAAACTGGCCATGCGCAAAGCCTCCCATGCGTCATCATGTGTTGACCAAGGAGCCGTTATAGTGATGTTGTGGAAGATATCACCTGTAAACAGACTACCACTTTGCAGGCAACAGCCAATCTTCCTACGCAGACTGGTTTTGTCCACCTTGTCCAAATCGTAGTTGTCATAATAGATGCCTCCGCTTTGCGCTTTCTCAAAGCCCAACAGCAAACGCATCAGGGTTGATTTGCCACATCCTGACTTACCGGCAATGCCCACATATTCACCGGGCATGATATCTAAGTTGATGTCGTCCAGCACCAGCGGTCCCTCTTCCTGATAACGGAATGACACATGACTCATGTGTATAGCTCCGGTGAGGAAATCCACTTGAGCAGCATTAGCTTCAATCTCCGGCTCTGCATCCAGGATAGGGCGCACACTGTCAAGCAGTGGCTTCACTTGTGACAGTTCGGCAATGGCGTTCTCCAACTCCGTCACAGCTGCAGTCATCATGCCGTAGGCAGAAGTGAAAGCAATGAAGTCGCTGGCAGATATTTTGTTCCTCATCGTAAACCAATATAGGATGGCAGTTCCACCTATGCCAAGCAAAGCCAATAGGGCAGGGAGCAACTTGTTCCAGAACGGAGGGTTATATATCAACTGTGCTTGGTTGGTATATCTCTCCAGCCAACGTGTAAAGGCCCTATTCTCTGAACCAGTGAGCTTCAGCTTCTGTATGCCAGTAAACATATTGTATTCCAAACCGCTTAGCTCGCCCGCCAATTGGGTGTATTTGGCATTTTTGTCCACCTGCAGGTAGTAATAGACCGATATCATGATGGCTTGAAGAACCAAAATACCTAATGCAGGAAGCAACAGCTTGCCGCCGTAAAACCATAGCTGAACCATATATATAATGGAAAGCGATGAGGTAAGCAGCGCACCCACTGTTTTCTCGCCTATCAGGTTGCACAAAGTAGTGACGTTATACAGCTTCATCATCAGCTCGCCACTAGGGTGCTTGGCAAAGAAAGTTGGAGGCAGTAGGAATGTTCTTGCCATCATGGCACTTTGTGTATGCAACTCAACAATCTGTTGAATGCGCATGATGTATATGTTACGGTTGAATGAAAGCAGCAACGTACAAACCATTGCGCCTACCAATAGACCGATAATCGGTGCCAAATCATTGGTGTTGCCTGTTGGAATGATGGTGTCGAAGATAATCTTGTTGACCATAGGAGTGAACATGCCCATCAGTACTACCAACAGGGCGGCAATCACCATAAAGAGCAGGTTAGAACCAGACACCACATTCCACATATATTTTATAAGGTCTTTCAGCGTCAATTTGCGTAAAGGCAAAGGCTTGGTAAAGGTATAAGCAGCATGCTGCAACTCATGCTCCATCTCGTGCTTGCTTATGTTTCGAATGGCTCCCTGCTTGTCGCGATATTCATACCCCAAACCATTTCTAGTAGGAATCAGGGCTACCAATCTGCCGTCTTGTGTATGTCCCAATAATGGTCCCACACACTGACGCCACCATGTGCCCTTCAGGATGATCTTTCGCATCATGATGCCTCTTGGACGAAGAATGCCTACCAGTTGTTCTTCAGGAGTCTTCAGGTCATCCTCTTCCAACTCATAGTCCTTGATGTTCATCGCCTCCAACAACTGGCGTAAGGCCGACGAGTCGTTCTGTGGAACCACTGTCTCCTTTTGTCGGAAGCCCATTCTCTTGGCTCCCTTCTCCAACGCCTCGGCCAGTGCGGCTTCCTCCATTTGGCGTCGTTTCTTTATTTGGTCGATATATAGTGCCATACGCTTAGTTGTTCTCCATTAAACTACGATACAATCCTTCTTGTGCCATCAGCTCATCGTGTTTGCCCCGTTGCATCACCTTGCCTTCCTTCATCACGATGATCTCGTCGCAATCGCGAATCGTTGACAGGCGGTGGGCGATAATTACCTGGGTAGGTCCCATTTCACGCAGGCTCGTCATCAGCACATCTTCCGTTTTGGGATCGAGAGCACTGGTTGCCTCGTCCATAATCAGGATAGACGGTTCTTTGGCTAAGGCAGTGGCAATCTCAATGCGTTGCCTTTGTCCGCCAGAGAAATTCTGTCCGCCTTT
>CAMJNN010000028.1 GCA_946407325.1 uncultured Prevotellaceae bacterium
TTGGCTTATTTTGGTGCCAAGATCCTGCACCCAACCTGTATCCAGCCTGCCAAGTATGCCAATATCCCTGTGCGCTTGCTGAATACTATGGAGCCTGACGCTCCTGGTACCTTGATCTCCAACAAGACCAAGCGTGACACCATCAAGGCTGTAGCTGCTAAGGACAATATCACAGCTATCAAAATCAAGTCGAGCCGTATGTTGCTGGCTTACGGTTTCTTGCGTAAGGTATTTGAAATCTTTGAGAGCTACCAGACCAGTATCGATATGATTTGTACCTCTGAGGTGGGTGTATCTGTGACAATTGATAATACCAAGCACTTGAATGAAATACTGGAAGACTTGCGTAAATATGGCACAGTGACGGTGGATAAGGAGATGTGTATTGTTTGCATTGTGGGTGATCTGGAATGGGAGAACATTGGCTTCGAGGCGTTGGCTGTTGATGCCTTGCAAGACATTCCTGTACGTATGATTTCCTATGGTGGCAGTAACTATAACATTTCTCTGTTGATTCGCCAATGCGACAAGAAGAAAGCATTGCAGCAACTCAGTGACAAGTTATTTAACGGAAAATAATTATTATTCCCCTGCCCATAAGGGCGGGGGAGTATTCATTAATGCAACTAAATGAAAGGACAATTTCCTGTTGAAAAGTTCGGTGCCTTACAGACACCTTTCTATTATTACGACACTCGCATCCTGCGTGCGACCTTAGAGGTAATCAAAAAAGAGGTGGACAAGATAGACAATGCTGTGGTTCATTATGCAATAAAAGCAAATGCCAATCCGCAGGTGTTACGTACCATCCGTGAATATGGATTAGGAGCCGATTGCGTGAGTGGTGGGGAAATCAAAGCTGCTTTGCAGGCTGGCATCTCCCCAGATAAGATTGTGTTTGCAGGTGTTGGTAAGGCTGATTGGGAAATCAACCTCGGATTGGAGCATGGTATTTTCTGCTTCAACGTAGAGTCGGTTCCTGAATTGGAGATTATCAACGAACTGGCTGCTGCCAAAGGGGTGGTGGCACAGGTTGAGTTTCGTGTAAACCCTGATGTGAAGGCGCATACCCATGCAAATATTACTACGGGAATGGCAGAGAATAAGTTTGGCATAGCCTTGGGCGATATAGAACAGGTGATTGCTTTGGCACAACAAATGCAGCATATCAAGTTTATAGGTCTGCATTTCCATATCGGTTCACAGATATTGAACATGAACGACTTTGCCGCTCTCTGCAATCGTGTGAACGAATTATTGACACAATTTGAGAAACATCATATCAAGATTGACAACATCAATGTAGGTGGTGGCTTGGGTGTTGACTATCAGCATCCTAACCGACAGGCTATACCTGACTTCCAAGAGTATTTCAAGACCATCAATTCGCTGATTAGGCGACGTGAAGGTCAGGTGCTGCATTTTGAACCTGGTCGTTCTGTGGTGGCACAGTGCGGAAGTCTTATATCGAAGGTGCTATATGTGAAACAAGGTACCAACAAGCAGTTTGCTATTTTGGATGCCGGTATGACTGAATTGATCCGTCCCGCTCTTTATCAGGCATATCATAAGATTGAGAATATCACCTCTGAATTGCCTGTAGAAACCTACGATGTGGTAGGTCCTATCTGTGAGTCGAGCGATGTATTTGGTAAAGCGGTTGATTTGAACAAAACAAGTCGTGGCGACTTGATTGCTATTCGTTCGGCTGGTGCCTATGGTGAAACGATGGCTTCGCAATATAACTGCAGGGCTTTGCCCAAAGGATACGTAACCGAAGATTTGTTCTAACAGTTTTTTGCTGACAGATCATAAAATATCCCCCGCTATTTGGCGGGGGATATTGTTTCATTCAAGTACTTCTCTTATTTCAGTACGCCAAGTTCTTTGCCAACTTTTATAAAGGCATTGATACACCTGTCAAGGTGCTCGCGCTCATGACCAGCAGAGAGCTGTACTCGGATACGAGCCTCACCCTTCGGTACAACTGGATAATAGAAGCCAGTAACATAGATACCTTCTTCCTGCATCTTGGCAGCAAATACCTGCGACAACTTCGCATCGTACAACATTACGGCACAGATGGCACTTTGTGTAGGTTTGATGTCAAAACCTGCAGCCATCATCTTGTCACGGAAGTAGTTGACGTTGTTTACCAACTTGTCGTGCAACGCATTGCTTTCTTTCAGCATCTTGAATGTTTCCAGAGCAGCACCAACGATAGCAGGAGCCACAGAGTTGGAGAACAGGTAAGGACGACTGCGCTGGCGCAATAAGTCGATGATCTCTTTACGACCTGTAGTAAAACCACCCATTGCACCACCAAAGGCCTTGCCCAAAGTTCCTGTATAAATATCCACACGACCATAGGTCTTGTATAACTCACTTACACCATGCCCTGTTGCACCTACTACGCCCGCAGAGTGCGACTCATCTACCATTACCAAGGCATCGTATTTCTCTGCTAAATCACAAATCTTGTCGAGCGGAGCCACGTTGCCATCCATCGAGAAAACGCCATCCGTACAGATGATGCGGAAACGCTGGGCCTGAGCTTCTTTTAGGCATTTTTCCAGTTCTTCCATATTGGCGTTAGCATAGCGATAGCGTTTTGCTTTGCACAGACGAACGCCATCGATGATGCTGGCGTGGTTCAGTGAGTCGCTGATGATAGCATCCTCTTCAGCGAACAAAGGTTCGAACACACCACCGTTGGCATCGAAGCAGGCAGCATAAAGAATGGTGTCTTCGGTGTGGAAATAGTCGGCTATGGCAGCTTCCAACTCCTTGTGAATATCTTGTGTGCCACAGATAAAACGAACAGATGACATGCCGTAGCCACGTCGGTCCATCATCTTTTTGGCAGCCTCAATCAATCGTGGATTGTCAGAAAGACCTAAATAATTGTTTGCACAAAAATTCAGTACTTCTTGTCCTTTCACCGTGATGGCAGCACGTTGTGGACTTTCAATGAGTCGCTCCTCTTTATAGAGTCCGGCTTCCTTGATCTCAGCCAATTTTTGGGCGAGATGTTCTTGCATTTTTCCGTACATAATATCAAAATGTTTAAGATTTAGTGTTAATACTCAATTTCACCGCCAAATTAGCGAAAATAATTCAAATATTGATTATCTTTGTCCAACAAAATGAGAATAGACCTAAAAAACTTAAGATATGAAAAATATACTGGTCATTGGCTCTACTGGACAGATTGGTTCGGAGCTAACCATGGAGTTAAGAAATAGGTATGGCAATAGTCATGTGATTGCTGGGTATATAAGAGGAGCAGAACCAACGGGCGTGCTGAAAGAGTCAGGACCATCAGCTTTGGCTGATGTTACTGATGCCGATGCCATAGCGAAAGTGGTAAGGGATTACCATATAGACACCATTTATAATCTGGCAGCTTTGCTGTCGGTGGTGGCAGAAAGAAATCCTCGCTTGGCTTGGAAAATTGGTGTAGATGGTTTGTGGAATGTGTTAGAGGTGGCACGTGAGTATCATTGTGCTGTGTTTACCCCTAGTTCCATTGGCTCGTTTGGACTTTCCACGCCTCATGTGATGACTCCTCAGGACACCATACAGCGTCCGGGTACCATCTATGGCGTGAGCAAGGTAACTACTGAGTTGTTGAGTGATTATTATTTTATGAAATATGGAGTGGATACCAGGTCGGTACGCTATCCGGGCATCATTTCGTATGTAACACCTCCTGGCGGTGGTACTACTGACTATGCAGTGGATATCTATTATTATGCTGTAAGGGGTGAGAAGTTTATTTGTCCTATTAAAGAGGGTACCCTCATGGATATGATATATATGCCTGATGCGTTGCATGCTTCTATCATGTTGATGGAGGCCGATCCAACCAAATTGGTTCATCGCAATGCTTTTAACCTGGCCTCTATGAGCTTTGCGCCTGAGACCATCTATAAGGCAATTAAGCAGCAAATGCCTCAGTTTGAAATGGAGTATCAGGTGGATCCGCTGAAACAACACATAGCTGAAAGTTGGCCTGACTGCATGGACGACAGTTGTGCTCGGGCGGAGTGGGGGTGGCAGCCTAAATATGATTTGGAGGCCATGACCGCCGATATGTTGGAGAAATTAAAGATTAAGCTGAATAAATGAAGAGGTGTAGTTGGGAATTATTTGGTTGTCTTATGTTGACGTATCTTCTCGCATCCTGTGGGGGGAAGAAAATTCATGTCACTGAAGAAACTGAGTTGATATCCAACGATACATTAGTAGCTATAGCACCACCCGAACAGGAGCCTGAAGAAGAAAAAGTGGAAGTTTCCACTAGGGTGGATGAACTGTTCGACGACTTTATCTGGAACTTTGCCTCCAATGAACGTCTGCAACGACGTAGGGTGAGGTTCCCGTTACCTGTCATCACTCAGGAGGGTACAAATCTGGTAGAACGGAATGATTGGCAACACGACCATCTGTTCTCCGAACAATCCACTTATACCTTGATGTTCGACAAGGACTCGGATTTTGATTTTGAAGGTGATACTTCGCTCAACTCTGCGGAAGTGGAATGGATCTATTTGGATTCCAGGATGAGGCAACGCTATTTTTTTGAACGGGACAAGGGTGTCTGGATGCTCGACTCCATCTCCTTGATGCCGTTGTCCGCTATAGATGATGCCAGTGGTTTCTTGTCTTTCTACAGCAGATTTGCCAATGATAGCATTTATCAGTTGGATCATTTGTCCAATCCCATAGAATTTGTTACCTTGGATCCTGATGATGAGTTCTCCATCTTGGAGACTACTTTGGGTATCACTCAGTGGTTTGCTTTCAAACCAGAACTGCCTGTCGATAGATTGACGAACATCAACTACGGTCAAGCAAATGATGGTAGGTCGAGAAGAAAGATATTGAAGGTGAATGGATTCCAGGATGGTACTTCTATTATCCTGTATTTTCGTAAGCGTGGCGGTGAATGGGAAATGTATAAGTTTGAAGATACTTCGATTTAATGAATAATGCATAGTTGATAATGGATAATGGCATTATAAAGAATACTTTTGGATTGAAGGTAACTGCAGCTCAGCTACTGGAATATCACCGTGAGGAGGAACTCCTCGACTTCATTGCTGCTGGAAAGGTGAAAACACCTTACCTGCATGTGGGTGGTGGCAGCAATCTGTTGTTCATGCATGAACACTATGAAGGCACTGTACTACATTCTCAGATTAAAGGGATGGAGGTGACCGCTGAAAATGATAGTGAAGTATTTATCCGTGTGGGTGCTGGAGAAGTGTGGGATGACTTTGTTGATTACTGTGTCAGTCAAGGATGGTATGGCGCTGAGAACCTGTCCCTTATTCCTGGTGAGGTAGGAGCCAGTGCTGTTCAGAATATAGGTGCCTATGGCGTAGAAGTAAAAGACTTGATTACCTCAGTGGAGACAATTGATTGTAAAGGGCAGAGACGCGTGTTTCAGCAATCTGAATGTGCGTATGCCTATCGCAACAGTATCTTCAAGTGTCCTGAGATGAAGATCTACTTTGTGACCTACGTCAACTTTAAATTGAGTAAAGTAGCCCAATTTAAATTAGATTATGGTACCATCCGCAAAGAATTGGGTGATGTGGAGGAAGTAACCCTGCCTTTGGTGCGACAGACCATCATCAAGATTCGTCAGAGTAAGTTGCCCGATCCTCAGATACTTGGCAATGCGGGCAGTTTCTTTACTAATCCTATCGTGTTCAGGGAGAAATGGCAAAGTCTCTTGGCTCAGTATCCCAATATGCCATATTATGAAGTAGATGAGCAGCATGTTAAGATTCCTGCTGGCTGGATGATTGAACAAGCAGGCTGGAAAGGTAAGGCGTTGGGTAATGCGGCAGTATATGACAAGCAAGCATTGATTTTGGTCAACTTAGGCAACGCTACGGGTGCTGATATCGTGGCTTTGTCGGAGGCTGTTTGTCGTGATGTGGCATCGCAGTTTGGCATCGAGATACATCCCGAAGTGAACTTTATAGAATAGTGTGAAATGAAAGTCAGGATCTTAGGCTCCGGAACATCTATGGGTGTACCTACGCTAGGCTGCAATTGCGAGGTGTGTAGGTCGACCGACCCACGCGACAAGCGTTTGCGTTGCTCCTCGTTGGTCTATACCGATGATGCCGTGATTCTGATTGATTGTGGTCCTGATTTCCGTCAACAATACCTGCAGGTGCAGCCATTCGTGGTGCCAGATGCTATCCTGATTACCCATGAACATTCCGACCATGTAGGTGGTTTGGACGATTTAAGACCCAGCAATGTGTTTGGTGATGTGGATGTGTACGCTGAGGATTATACGGCTCGTGACCTGCAAACACGTTTGCCCTATTGCTTTGTAAAGGAGAAATACCCTGGAGTGCCAGGCATCAGTCTTCATGAAGTAGCCCCTTTTCAGGCGTTCAAGGTGAAGAATACTGAAGTGTTGCCTTTGAGGGTTATGCATGGCGATTTACCTATCCTGGGCTTCCGTATCGGTACTTTTGGGTACGTCACTGATATGAAAACCATGCCCCAGGAGTCGTATGATGCTTTGAAAGGATTGGATGTATTGATCATGAATGCCTTGCATGTTTATGAACATCCTACCCATCAGAACATAGAACAAGCCATTGACAATGCCCTTCACATAGGTGCCAAGGAAACCTATTTCATTCACATGAGCCATTATGCAGGTTTGCATGCTGTAGCTGAGGCTCAATTACCTCCTCATATCCATTATGCCTACGATGGCTTGCAACTTGAATTTTAATTTTTTTTAGACTTTTCTTGCGTATGTTAGAAGTTTTTAATACTTTTGTGAAAATTTTCTAACAAATATGAAATCCATCGTAGTACATAGGATTGCTGTAGCCATGTCCTTGCTATTGTTGATAGCAGGTGTGGTGGCATACCAGTATCTACGTCATTCCAGGATTTCGCAGACAGAAATATCCAGTTTATATTCCTTGGTACCTGCCGATGCTATTGCTGTGGTGGAAACTGACGATGTGGTAGCATTTGTGGATGATGTTAGCGAGGGCTCGTTGATTATGGCTTCTCTGCCGACATCCGATATGGTGAATTATTTGCGGGATTATGTGCATGAATTTCTGGAGGCATCCCCCCACGGACTCAGTACGCAGCTAAGTAAGGTGTTGCTGAGCTATCATCAACCGGAGAATTCGGTCAATCAGATTCTCTATTGTAATGTCGAGGATGATGATGCTCCTTTGTTGCAGGCGTTCTTTACCCGTTGTTTTATGAGTCCGGTCAGCGAACCTGAAGTGTTCAGCTATAATGGTGAGGATATAGCTGTATATCAGATGGCCGATGGGCATGTACTTTCAGCATACCTTACTGATAACCTGTTAGCACTCAGTTTTAGCAATGAGTTGTTGCAACAGGTCATTGACGCCCAACAAGAAAGCGGCACGCTTTCCAGCAATGCCGCCTTTATGAATTTGCAAAACACCAAGTCTTCTTTTGCTCGCACAGCTGTCTATCAAAAGATAGACAACCAGTGGGAGATGAGCTATTAGAATGGCAGATCATCTGCCGGATTGCTCTCACCACCTGCAAATGGTGCAGGTTCTGGAGCAAATGGTGGTATCGACTCCATTGCTGGCTGGTTCTCTGCAGCACCTTCCTGCACTCTCTCCACTTTCCATGCGCGAATGGTATTGAACCATTTATCTTGCCACTGACGGGCATCAATGTCGAATGAAACATTGATTTCTTCCCCCATCTGAATATTGAATTGGTCTATCTTGTCGCCACCAAACACCTCAAAGCACATGCGACGAGGATATTGGTCGTGATTCTCCACTACGTATGACTGAACTTTCCACTCGTTACCCGTTGACTTTGACACACCGGTGCGAGCAGGTAAAATAGCTATTACTCTTCCACTAAATTCCATATCTTTTTCCTTTTTTATTTAATGATGCGAAGTTACATGTTTTTTGTGAGATTACCAATCGTTTCCTCCAAATAAATAAGAGGAGTGCTCAAATAGATCACTCCTCTTGTACTTTTCTTTGAGAGGGAAGAATTAAGCCTCAGCAGCTGCTGACTTAGTGTTGACTCTCTTCTCCTTGATGCGAGCTTTCTTACCAGTGAGTTTACGCAGGTAATACAGCTTAGCGCGACGTACCTTACCTACCTTGTTTACTTCGATGCTCTCAATGTGCGGAGACTCGATAGGGAAAATACGCTCAACACCTACGGTGCCTGACATCTTGCGAACGGTGAAACGCTTCTTCTCACCATGACCGCAAATCTTGATAACAATACCACGATACTGCTGTACACGCTCCTTGTTACCTTCCACGATACGATATGCTACAGTTACAGTATCACCAGCCTTGAACTGAGGATAGGTCTTGCCAGTAGCAAATGCTTCTTCTGCAATTTTAAGTAAATCCATCTTCTTAATTGTATAAATTGTTTGTAACTACGCAACATACCAGGCCTCATCGTGGGATGTATCCTGACAGCGATTGCGCAAAAGCGGGTGCAAAGTTGCGAAAAAAAAGACAAATATGCAAATGTTTTCTACTTTTTTGTTAACTTTGAAGCAAATAACTTAAAAAGTCTATGAGGAAAAGAACTACACAATGGGGCTTGGGGCTCATGCTCTGTGCCTTATTGTTGATAAGTGGATGCAAGAGTCACTATGTGGTGACCGATGTGCAAAGCAGCAGAATAGCCATTGATGCTACCCTTGATGCTATACAGAGTCAAGAAGCCGTGCAGCTGATAGCACCCTATCGTGCCAGTATTGATAGTATGATGAACACTGTATTGGGACAAAGCGAGATAGCGATGGACCGCAGACGACCAGAGTGCTTGTTGGGCAATCTGGTGGCAGAGGTGTTGCGTCTGAGTGCGGCTCGTGTATTGGGCCAACCTGCTGATATGGGATTGATTAATATTGGTGGCCTTCGTGCTGATGTGGGGGCAGGTGACTTCACCGTGAGCAATGCCTTCGAGGTGTTGCCGTTTGAGAACTCCCTCTGTGTACTTACCCTCAAAGGCTCCGACATGAAAGAGCTGATGGCAAATATTGCCACGCGAGGTGGTGAGGGCATCAGCGGTGCTACGCTGGTGTTCAATGGCAAGAACGAGGTGGTGGAAGCTACGGTGCAAGGACAACCTATCGACGACAACCGCATGTACACCATAGGTACTATCGACTATCTCTCCGAGGGCAACGACGGTTTGCATGCTTTGCCCAAGGCGGTTAAGAAAGATTGTCCCGATGGACTTACCTTGCGTAGCCTGTTTATCAACTATGTTCAGGAACAAACCAAGTTGGGGAAGAAGATTACCTCCCAACTCGATGGTAGAATTAAACAAATTGATAATTAAGGATTATGAAGACACGAATTTTAAGCATATTACTTGTTTTAGCATTTTCAATTCTCAATTCTCCATTTTCAATTTTAAGTGCTCAGAAGCAGCTATATGTATTGCATAGCAGCGACACCCACAGTCGTATAGACCCAATTGAGGCCAGTACCTCTGCGAGAAACGCCAATATGGGAGGTGTGGCTCGCAGGGCCGGATTGGTAAATCAGTTCCGTCAGCAACATCCTGAAATGTTGTTATTCGACAGTGGTGATATCTCGCAAGGTACTCCCTATTATAACCTCTACCAAGGTGAGGTAGAGATCAAGTCCATGAACCTGATGAAGTATGATGCCATGACCATTGGTAACCATGAGTTCGATTTCGGACTTGACAATATGGCTCGCCTTTTCAAGATGGCCAATTTCCCTGTGATATGTTCCAACTACGACTTTGAAGGTACCGTACTCGAAGGTTTGGTGAAACCCTATGCGGTGTTCAAGCGCAATGGAGTGAAGATTGGTGTCTTTGCACTCTGTCCGCAGCTCGAAGGCTTGGTGCAACAAAGCAAGTGTGAGGGTATTGTCTATCACAAGCCTGCTGCGGTGGCCAATCGCATGGTGATGATTCTTCGCGAACAGGAAAAGTGTGATGTGGTGATATGCCTCTCGCATTTGGGCATTGTACAGAACCCTGGGGTGGATGATGTGTATGATAATGCCATCCTGCCACAGACACATGGCATTGACCTGGTGCTGGGAGGACATACGCACACCTTCTTAGAGAAACCCCGAATGGTGAAGGATGCTGACGGCCATGAGGTGCCTGTGATGCATATTGGCAACAATGGGGTGTATCTCAGCCAGACAGTCATCACCTTAAATAAGAAATAAATAAGATATTTGTTGGATAGAGATAAAATGAAAAGACTACTGTTCCTTTTGCTGGCTGTGCTGCTCTGCAGTGCGAAAATCGAGACTGAAGGGCTTAACCGTCCTTCACCTGCACCCTATGACCCCAAAGAGAGTCAGTTTGGCAGAATAATCAATGCCGATGGCAGGGCATCTGCATGGGCCGATTCTGTGATGCAGACCTTAGATCTTCGTGGACGCATCGGACAGTTGTTCGTTTATAAAGTGGCTCCCGAGAGAACAACGGCCAACCTGCAGCTCATCAAAAAGGTGGTGCAAGACTATAAGATTGGTGGACTGCTTTTCTCTGGTGGCGTGTTGCAGAACCAAGCCATACTTACCAACGAGGCACAAAACCTGGCTGAAGTACCTCTTATGATTACCCTCGACGGCGAATGGGGCTTGGCCATGCGCCTTAAACCTTCGCCTGTCTTCCCCAAGAACCGCATCTTAGGCAATATCACCGATGAGAGCCTGTTGTATGAGTATGGCAAGGAAGTGGCACGCGAGAGTCGTCTGATGGGTATCACCGTCAACTTTGCTCCTGTGGCCGATGTGGATATCAACCCTAACAACCCCGTTATCAACGTTCGTTCTTTTGGCGAAGACCCACACAGGGTAGCCAAGCAGGTGATAGCCTATAGCAAAGGCCTCCAAGACGGTGGGGTGGTGGCTGTGGCCAAGCATTTCCCAGGTCATGGTGATACCGATGTCGATTCGCACCAGGCTTTGCCTGTACTCAACTTTACCCGCGAACGCCTCGACAGTGTCGAACTGGTGCCATTCAAAGAGGCTTTTGCAGCTGGCATCGATGGCGTGATGGTAGGACACTTGGATATACCTTCTCTTACCGAGCGCAAAGGACTTGCTTCATCGTTGTCTCACAACATAGTTGCTGACTTACTGACCAAGGAACTGGGTTTCAGTGGTTTGAAATTCACCGATGCTTTGGAGATGAAAGGCGCCATCAACGGAGGTTCTGCTTCTTTGCAGGCGCTGCAAGCAGGCAACGATATGTTGTTGGTACCCACAGCCATTGGCGCTGAGATGGATGCCATCCTCAATGCAGTAGCCAAAGGGCAAGTCAAGGAAGGGGATATTAACCTGCATTGCAAAAAGGTGCTGATGTATAAATATGTGCTGGGCCTTACTGAAAAGCCAAACATCCAGATTTCTGGCTTGGAACAACGCATCAATACCCCCGAGGCTAACGATCTGGTGAATCGCTTGTCGCAGGCAGCGGTTGTGCTGGTAGGCAATAGTCGTCCGTCGTTGCCTATCGATAGCAGCGAAGGTGAGGTGGTGGTGCTCAATCTGGGCAATCGTTCAGCAGCCATCAATTCGTTTGTCGATGAACTATCCAAGCGTGTAAAGGTAAAGACCATTGGCTTGCCAGCAGAGAATACGGCGGCATCCCGTCAGCAAATCATCCGCCAGCTGGGTGGCTATAAGCGTGTGATTGTTGCTGTGACCGACAAGAATACCAATGCCTTCCAACCTTTCTTCAATGAATACAAACCTACCAGTGCTGTGGTGTCGGTGTTCTTCATTGCCCAGAAGGACGTGGCCAAGCTGCCTCAGGCTGTGCAGCTGGCTGATGCCGTGATCATTGCTCATGATAATACAGAGGCCATTCAGCAACATGTGGCGAAGGCCATGGTGGGCGAGGCTTCCATTACGGGCCGACTTTCAACCTCTATAGGAAAGCTGATGAGGGCAGGGCAGGGTACTGACCTCCTGGCAAACAAGTTGCCGGTATATTCTCCTGAAGACTTCGGCATTGATGCCGAGAAACTGCAAGCCATCGATACCTTGGCGTTGCTGGGCATTCGTGAGAAGGCCTTTCCTGGTTGTCAGGTGGTGGTGATGAAACAGGGGCATACCATATACAATAAAGTGTTTGGCCACCACACGTATGAGGGTGTGCAAGGAAAGCCCGTCCAGCCTGTCAGACCTACAGATGTATATGATTTGGCTTCTATGACCAAGACTACCGCCACGTTGTTGGCCGTCATGAAGCTCTATGACCAAGGTAAGATTAATCTTACCGAACGAGTATCTACTTATCTTCCTTATCTCAAAGGCACCGATAAGCAAACCATCACTGTGCGCAGTTTACTGTATCATGAGTCGGGCTTGCCTGCTTCCATCTCTTTTTATCGTGAAGCCATCGATAAGGAGAGTTACGAAGGCAATATCTTGAGCAACAGGCGTGACCGTCTGCATACCGTACAGATAGC
>CAMJNN010000029.1 GCA_946407325.1 uncultured Prevotellaceae bacterium
TGATGAGGCTCCTATGATAATGGCTTTCTTCATAACTTTTTGTTTTTATGTGCAAATATATAAATTTTATTACTACCTTTGTCGCCAGAAATGATATGTTTAATTTAAAAATAATAAAGCAAATGAAACAATTGAAGAACTTAATGATTGCTGCCAGCGCATTGGCACTGGTTAGCTGTGGTCAGCAACCTGCAACAGCACAAGAGGCTGCTGAAGTGGACAAAGCTGCCGTAGTAATTGAGAATATCATGACTCGCGTAAGCGTACGTCAGTTTACCAACGAGCCTGTTGCTAAGGCTGACCTGGAAACTATCCTCAAAGCAGGATTGCAGGCACCAAGTGCTATGAACAAGCAAGATTGGCAGGTACGCATTGTTACCAATCAGGATATGCTGAATGCACTTTCTGACCTGATGATGAATACCGAGATGGGTAAGATGATGAAAGAACGCAATGGCGACAAGAATGCTTTTGCTAACGCTCCTGCTGTAGCTTTTGTTTGTGCTGAGAGAGGTGATGGCGGTCCTGCTTGGGCCGAGATTGATACGGCTCTGTTGTGCGAGAACATGCTGCTGGCTGCTCATGCACTGGGCTTGGGCGCTACCTATCAGGCTGCTCCTGCTCGTATGATCAATGACAGCGCTGAGGCTAAGGATTACTTGGCTAAGACTTTCGGCTTTGCTGAGAATACCGAGTTGATCAATATCATCATCATGGGTCATCCAGCTGAGACTCCTGCTCCAAAGGATCGCGACCAGTCTAAGGGACGCATCATCGAGTAAATAGCAGAATACCCCTCAGTCAGTAAGCTGACAGCTCCCCTAATCAGGGGCATAAAAGGCAAAGCTGAAGTTCCTCCAAAACTCCTCCCCATGTAAAGGGGAGGTGCCCGAAGGGTGGAGGGGTAATATATAAGGCAGAAAAGTAATATATAAATAAGGTGTAGGCAACAGAAAATGTTGCCTACATTTTTTTTGTTATTATTTTTGCGAAAATATTTGGAGATATCAAATTTATTTTACTATCTTTGTGATATCAAAATAATATCAAACTTAACTAACTAAATAATAACAACTATGGGAACAAAAGAAACTAACTATCAAGGTACAACATTGAACGGCTTCGCCATGCTGTTCTTCAATCTGTTGTTGACGATAGCAGGTATCGCAGCTATCGTATTGTTCATCATCTACGGCGATTGGTGGCTCATCGTGGCTGCTCCTATTGCCCTGATTGTTTCCTTCTTCCTCTGGGCAGGCTTCGTAATGTTGGAGCCCAACGAGGCACGTGTTCTTACCTTCTTTGGTAAGTATCGTGGTACCTTTACCAAGACGGGCTATTACTGGATCAACCCCTTCATGAGTGGCAAGAAGCTCTCTCTTCGTGCCAGGAACCTCGATGCACAACCCATCAAGGTGAACGACAAGACGGGTAACCCCATCATGATAGGCTTGGTGCTAGTATGGAAGCTGAAGGATACCTATAAGGCTATGTTTGAAATTGATGCACAGACCATGGCGCAGAGCAATGTGAAGCCCGATCAGATTACGGCTGGTGTGGCAGGTATGATGAAGGCATTGGAGCAGTTTGTGCAGGTACAGAGTGATGCGGCTTTGCGTCAGGTGGCTGGTCAGTATGCTTATGATGATACCGACGAAAAGAAAAACGAACTGACCCTGCGAGGCGGTGGCGATGAAATCAACCAGCAGTTGGAAAACAAACTCAATGAGCGCCTGGCATTGGCTGGTATTGAGGTAGTGGAAGCCCGTATCAACTACTTGGCATACGCTCCTGAAATTGCTGCTGTGATGTTGCGTCGTCAGCAGGCCGCTGCCATCATTACGGCCCGCGAGAAGATTGTAGAAGGTGCTGTATCGATGGTGAAGATGGCACTCGACAAGCTCTCTGCTGAAGATGTGGTGGAACTGGACGATGAGAAGAAGGCTGCTATGGTGAGCAACCTCATGGTAGTGCTTTGTGGCGACGATGCTGCTCAGCCTGTGGTAAATACGGGTACATTATATCATTAATCATCTAATCGACTCTTAGCATGTCAAAGAAGGAAAACATGACCAAAAGCTTTGTGCTGCGTGTCGATGCTGCCACCATGAACGCCATCGAGGCGTGGGCAGCTGATGAGTTCCGTTCCACCAATGGACAGCTGCAATGGATTATCAACGAAGCGTTGCGCAAAAGCGGAAGGCTGAAAAAACAGAAGAACAATGAATTGGAAGAGACTGTTTAACGAACAAAGGCCATCGGAAATCTATAACGTCCGACTGGAAGTAACGTGGACCGATCGTATTCTGGAATTCGTGGCTCTGCTCCTGTTACTTGCCATGTGGGTGGTGGCTGCTGTGCTTTGGAGAGAGATGGCAGGTAGTGAGATAGCCCTTCACATGAGTTTGGATGGTGAGGTAAATCAGACGGGTGACCCTTCATCGCTCCTTATTGTAACGGGCTGTTGGACACTGGTGATGTTGTTGGTGGGCTTTTCTGCCTATCGTCCACGTTTGATGAATCCCTCTACCCGCATCTCCACCGTGAAGCAGTTGAAGTTGGCAGTCACTCAAGTAAGGGGCATGAACATCATTTTAGGCATCATGGGCATCTGCCTGCTGCTGTCTATGGCTTATCAAACCCCTGTGTGGGTACTCATCCCGGCAGGCCTGTTGTTCATCGAGGTAATAACCTTTAGCATCTTGATAAAGAGAGCTGGGAAGTGAATGTATTTTATTTAAATAAGGAAGACAAATGGAAGTTATTCAGAGTTTTACTATTGACCATACGCACTTAAAGCCGGGTATCTACGTGTCGCGCGAAGACAAGGACTTTACTACTTTTGATCTGCGTATCACAGAACCGAATAAGGAACCAGCTGTAGCACCATCAGCCATACATAGTTTGGAACACCTGATGGCCACATGGTTTCGTAATAGCGAGGTGAAGGAGGATGTGGTGTATGTAGGCCCTATGGGTTGCCTTACGGGTATGTACATCATCATGACAGGTACTTATACTGTGGAGGATATGCGTCGCTTAACCATTAAATGCCTCAAATGGATACTCACTCAGACGGAGGTTCCTGCAACAACACCTGATGCATGTGGCAACTATCTGCTCCATGATCTGCCCATGTGTAAGTGGGAGAGCAAACGTTATCTGGATCGTCTGGAGCACGATTTCCATAGCGAATACACCAAACTCCATATTACCCTTGACAACGGTAAGGTATTTGCCGATGCATAACATTAGGCGTCATTAAAAAATCCCCGTCCGAGTGGGCGGGGATTTGTGTTATCAGTAGGTTAGGATTAGTCCATTACCTTCACCTTGATGTTGCGGAACCAAACATCGTCGCCATGATCCTGGAAACCGATGAAGCCCTCGTGGTTGTCGCCACCCAGGTTGTTCAGCAAGTTGAATGCCACCGGCCAAGCCTCTTCGCTGAACTTACTTGCCTGCAGCATTTCAGTCCAACGTGGAGTCCACAAGTGATATTCCACTACGTTCTCGCCATTCTGCTGGTGCAATACGGTGCCCTTGAACACCATGATAGAACCAGTGTTCCACTCGCCAGCAGGCTTAGCGTTCTGTGGTTTAGCAGGAATCATGTCGTACAGAGAAGCTGCCTGACGATTGCCATCCTTACCCATCTTTGCATCTGGGTGATTGGCGTTGTCGAGTACTTGGTACTCAGGAGCTGAGATATAGATAGGCTCGAACTCACCTGGCTTGCCCTCAACTGGAACTTCCTGTGCCAGTACGAAGATACCAGAGTTACCACCCTTAGAAATCTTGTATTCGAAAGACAACTCGAAATTCTTGAATTTGTGAGCAAAAATCAAGTCACCACCTTCGTTGGTCTGGCCTTCACCAGTACCTGAACCATTGAACTTGATGCAGCCATCTTCGATGACCCAGCGAGCAGGAACTTTCTCCTTGCCATAGCCACGCCAACCGTTGAAGGTCTTGCCATCAAAGATGCTGATATAGCCGTCAGCGTCAGTAGCCAGCTCTAAAGCCTGTGTCTCAGCGCCGTTAGGAGTGGTTGAAACATTGATGGTAGTAGTTGTTGCTGCTTCTTCTTCAGCCTCGCCAGCATTCTTCTGCTGACCACCGCAAGCGGTGAATGCAGCTGCCATTACCATGCAGCTTGCCATTGTAAATAAACTTTTCTTCATTTCTTTATAAATATAACTTTAAACAAATATAATATCCTTAGTCACTTTTATCTTGGCATATCAACCAGTTTCCAACCTTCACGGTAGTTGTGCTTGATAAGCTCGCGAGCGAACTGCTGAGCATTTACCGGATCGGTATAGACCTTGTTGAACTTAGGATCACCATCCACCACCTTGAAGTCGTCTTTCTTGACAATTCTGATTTCTTCGTTAGGACCAATGTTGGTAAACTCCATGTTCTCGCCATCCCACAATAGTTCCTTGTTCAAGGTTTGCAAGCGAACTGCCAGTACACCCATAACAACCACTTCATTCAATGGACCAGAAATGTTGAAGTTTGACTTGGTCTCTACTCTGTTCTCAGGACTTTCCTTGCAAGCACGGATCCAATCCTGTTCGTGTCCACCGCTCATGGCGTTTTCTACCCTACGACATACCTTTGGAGCGTTAGGCACACGACCTGAGAGTAACCAAGGATTCTGGCCATAGCAGCTGCAGATCAGTGTGTCTTTTGTTCCGTGGAAGATGCAAAGACCACCATTGCCTGGCATCAGTTCCTTGCCTTCTGGGAAACCAGCTGGACGATCAGGCAAGATACCTCCGTCATACCAATAGACATCAACTTCAGGCATAGCAACCTTAGGCATGTTGTCGCGTGCAGGGAAGGTAAATTTCACACGCTGTGCGTTTGGAGCGCAGTCGGCCAACAACAGGGTAGAAGAACCTTGTATCTTAGTAGGATAACCCAACTTCAGAGCAGCAACTACTGGTTGCATGATGTGGCAAGCCATATCACCCAGGGCACCAGTGCCATAGTCCCACCATCCACGCCAGTTCCAAGGATGATAAACCTCATGGAAAGGACGGAGCTTTGCTGGACCTGTGAACAAATCCCAATCCAGAGTCTTAGGTGGACGCATAGCTACTTCAGGAGCATTCAGACCCTGAGGCCATATTGGACGGTTGGTGGCGCACTCTACCTTAGTAACCTCACCAATCTCACCATTCCATATCCATTCGCAAACCAAGTCGGTACCTTCGGAAGAAGAACCTTGGTTACCCATCTGGGTTGCCACCTTATATTTGTTAGCCAACTTTGTCAGCAGACGGGTTTCATATACAGAATGCGTCATAGGTTTCTGGGTATATACATGTTTACCCATTGTCATGGCATCAGATGTGATGATGGCGTGAGTATGGTCAGCAGTAGCGCAAAGCACTGCATCGAATGTACTGCCAATCTCATCATACATCTTACGATAGTCCCAATATTTTTTTGCATTTGGGAAACGTGCCATTACATCTTTAGAATACTTCCAGTCAACATCGCAAAGAGCTACGATGTTATCTGTTTTTTCCATGTTTTTGATATTGCTGTTACCCATGCCACCAATACCTACAGCTGCGATGTTCAGTTTATCGGTTGGAGGAATGTGTCCGTAACTCTTACCTAAGATAATGTTAGGCGCAATTGTGAATCCTGCCAGAGCGGCAGCTCCAGTTTTAAGGAAACTTCTTCTAGATAAGTTTGACATATTAAAGATTTTTGGTTAATAATTAATCGTTATTTGCTCACGGTCTGGTGTAGCAAGCCATAACCATTGGTCATGTGGGCACGACGGTAGCGTATCTGCTCCAACGTGTCGAGGTCGCCAATAGCAGGAAGGTCGTGCGTACGAGCGTCAGCTAAGCAGTCCCATGAGAATTGTGAAGCTACAGCAGAGTCACGTAATGATGGGAGAGTCATGTCAAGTTTGCCGTTGCGGATACTTTGGGCAAACTTCTCAATCATTACGTCGATGTTCTTGCCGCCGTAAGGCTTGTTGATGGTAACGGTTTTGGTAATGCCTCGCAGTTCTACCGTAGCGGTTTTAAAATCATGTGTCATGCGGGCAATGCCGTGTGTACCAATCAAGTCGATGTATGAGTTGTGGGTCTGGTCTTTCGACATCTGTCCATAAACGAAACCCTGTGTGATGTCATAAACAATACCGTTTTCGAAGGTGCCATGTGCTTGTAACCACCAAGGATCCTTGTAGTTCCACATGCGCAAAGCCTGTGAGTGCATGGTCTTGTACTCACTCTGAGCATACCAACGGGTGATGTCACAGTAGTGCATGCCGCAATCGTGGAAAGACGGACCTTCAGCCTCATGACCTTCGCCAGGAGCCAAGCCAGGAGTCATGTGGCAGATGCGGATGATGGCCAATTCACCCAACTCACCTTCGTCGATAAATTCTTTCAGTTGATGGTGATACCACGAACTACGCAAGTAGAGGTTGACAGTGGCCAGGCGGTCACTTGCGTCGACGGTCTTTACAAGTTCCCATTCGTCATCGGGTTTCATGGCGATAGGCTTCTCTGAAATGATGTGCTTGCCGTGTGCCAAGGCCTTCAAGATTTGATTCTTGCGAGAGTCGGCCAGCGCACAAAGTGCCACCACCTCCACCTCAGGGTCATTGAAAACATCGTCTTCATTGCCAGTCACCTTAGCAGTGGGACAATAGTCGCGTGCCATTTCCTGTGCCTTGTCAAAAGGGTCGCAAATATAAGTAACTTGCCAATTCTTGTTTCTTTGGAACTCGTGTAAATAAAAGCGGCCCATTCTGCCAAAGCCGATAAGGCCCACTTTAATCATGGTATTCTCCATACGAAAGGTCTTAAATGTATGTACGTTAATTCAATGAAAACTAATGCGAGTTTTCTCGCTTTTCTGATAACAAAATTAACGAACTTACGCGTACGTGAGGAAAATCAATATAAAAATGTAGATAACTTAAAATGTTATTTATCTATTATACAGAGTAATAAAGCTTTTAGTAATGAGTAAAAATGTAGATAATTTGGAATAAAAAATATAGACTACTTGCCAATAAATTTATCCTCGAATGTGTCTTTGTCTATGGCACGGTTACGCATTTTGGTACGATAGTTATAGATGGTGCTGGTGGAGCATCGCAGAAAATTGGCAATCTTTTCGCTATCGGTGATACCTAAGCGGAGCAAGGCGTAAATGCGCAGTTCCTTGTTTAAAAGAGTGTCTTGCTTCAGTACAATACGTTCTTCTTCACGGAGCAATGCATTGAGGTCGGACACAAAGGTAGGGAAGAGGTTGAGGAAGATGGTGTCGAAATGGTGGTACAATGCCTCAGTCTCAGAGTCAATCAGCGTTGTGGAGCGCAATTTCTTCACCAGTTCGTCGTAATGTTTGTTGACCGCCAGACGGTAAAGCACATTCTGGTAATCACCTATCTTGTCAATATAGCCAGAACAGATATTGAAGAATTGACCGATATACTGTTCTTTAATATCGTTGTTTTCCTGTAACAAAGAATTGCTTGAGTGCAACTGAGCGTTCATGTCGTTTAGGGTTTCGTTCAGGCGTTGCAGTTCATCGTTGCTGTCAGCCAAATCTTTACGAATGCGCATAATTTTCTTCAACTGTTGGAAGATGAAGAATACTGCTGCGATAAGACATACCAGTAAGATTCCACTCAGTACGATGATGTTGATCAATGATTGCTTGTCGCTTGCCTCTCTACGCTGATAGACATCGGTGATGATGGAATAGAAACTGGATACTTGTGTTACGCGGAACTGGATGCCTGCTGTAATGGCGTCTTCAAAGGACGATTGCGCATAGCGAAAGGCGCGTACATGGTCTCCATCCTGATAGGCCAATTGCGCCAACTCATAAATGGACTGGTTCTCACGTGTTACGTTATAGAGATCGGACAGAGCTGAACGAATCAGGTATTTCTTTGCCTCATCACGATCGCCTTGCCCGGCGTAAATATTACCGATATTATAAGATATGCGGGCATACAAAGGAGAGTACTTTTCCACCAGGTCTAATAACTGGCTGTAGCCAGCCAAACGCTGGCCTTCTGGCATACGATCCACCACATTGAGTCGGTATTCGATAGATGACTGGTCCTGTGTGGCATAGAGCGAGTCGCGATAGTTCCTTTGCGTCCTGATATCTTCAGGCGAGTCGGAGGTATATAGATAATATTGTAAGAACTGGATATTGGCGTTGTAATATTCTGCCCGCAAATCCTTGGGCAGTGTTTCCAGACTGTGCTTGTTCAGGATTTGTTCAGCTTGCAGGTACATCCCATGCATGGCGTAGGAGGTAGCTAACTGAAACTCAGCCTGTGCCTGACGGTAACCATCTTCCATTCGGATAGCGGCTTCCACCTCTAAGCGAGCATAATGGATGGCAGAGTCGAGGTCGAATTTCCAGTATTCGTTGTATAGCTGGTTATAGACCACATATTTGTTGACATCGCTGAGATTGGCATAGGAGAGGGCACTGCGGATTTCATTGATGCGCTTGATTTTCTCCTGCACATACATGTCCTTATGAGCCACCGTATAGTCCAGTGAATCATATAATGCCTTCAAGTCATCCTTGGCATACATCTGTATGCTGACCAGCATTATCAACAACCCTAATATAGCTCTCTTTATGGTCAAATTTTAATTAAAAAAGAAATCGTATAACGTCATTCAAGTTCGCCCAAATCAGCAACAGGAACAGGATAGCCATACCCACTACCTCGGCACGCTCCATAAACTTGTCACTTGGTTTACGACGGGCAATGATCTCGTAGAGTAGGAACAGTACGTGTCCGCCATCCAAAGCAGGAATAGGCAAGATGTTCATAAATGCCAGAATGATGCTCAAGAAAGCCGTCATATACCAGAACTGGTGCCAATCCCAGGAGGCCGGGAAGATGTTGCCGATGGTGCCAAAGCCACCCAACTGTTTGGCTCCTTCCTTAGAGAAGACATATTTCAGCTGATTGACATAGCCCTTCAAGGTGTTCACTCCCAAGGTGATGCCGGCAGGGAAGGAAGCAAAGAAACCATAGCTGGTCTTGACCATAGGCAACAGCTTAGAAGTGGTGGTAACAGGATAGACACCCATCTTATAATCCTCGTCGGTTGTTATTGTCAGTTCCTGCTGTACGCCCTTGCGCATGATGGTCAGCGTCACATCGTGGTCATCGCTCTTGGCCTCTCTGCGTTGCTGCATCTCTTTCATGAAATCATCGTATGCCAACGGACTCTTTCCATTCATGGCAATGATACTGTCGCCAGGCTGTATGCCAGCCAATGCCGCTGGAGCTCCAGTCATCAGACTATCCACCACAAAAGGCATACGGAAAGCGGTAAACGTCACACTGTCTTCCATCAGACGGTTGATCATGTCTTCTGGGATATAAACCGATGCTTCCTTGCCGTCGCGCAATACGGTGACCTGACGAGCATCTACCACGCTCATCAGCAGGTCGGTACCCATACGCTCCAATGGCTTGCCGTCGGCAGCAATCAGAACGTCACCATCCTGAAAGCCCACGTTATGGGCGGTCTCATTGAATTGCATACCCAATGGAGCCTGCTGCACAGGAATGTAAGAGTCACCCCAGGCAAAGAGAATCATTGAATAGATGAACAGGGCCAGCAGGAAGTTGAACAGCACGCCACCAATCATGATGAGCAGTCGCTGCCATGCAGGCTTGGCGCGAAACTCCCATGGTTGGGCAGGTTGTTTCATCTGTTCCAGGTCCATCGACTCGTCAATCATGCCGGCTATCTTGACATAGCCACCCAAAGGAATCCAACCTATACCATATTCTGTTTCACTGTTTTTTGGCTTAAATTTGAACAAAGTAAACCAAGGGTCGAAAAACAGTCTGAACTTTTCAACCCTTGTCTTGAATAGCTTTGCAAAAAGAAAATGACCGCCCTCATGAATCACTACCAGTAACGACAAACTCAGCATCAGCTGGACGGCCTTTATCCAAAATGTTTCCATCTAATTTTGTCTTGTTTGTTAATTCAGGGTGCGAATATACAATTTTTATTTGACAATTCACTCAATGCTGTTCAATAAATTCAGTTTTCCATCATTCACCAGCTTGATGATCAATTCGCCAAAGAGGGTGTTCTGCCAGGCAAACCAAGCACGGGTAAAGTGGGTGGCATCGTCTTTGTGGAACGACTCATGCATGAAGCCGGTGCCAGCGTCGGTGTCCATCAACATTTGGATGCACTGCTTGATTTCCTGGTCGTCCTGAGAGGTAAAGGCACGCATCATGATGCTCATGGGCCAAGGCATATCGTGACCGATGTGCGGCCCACCGATGCCTTCTCCAGCCTTGCCACGGAAGAAGTAGGGGTTGTCCTCGCTCCATACGAAACGACGGGTGTTCTGGTAAATGGGATCGTTGATATCAACCAATCCTAAATAGGCCATAGAAAGTAATGAAGGGACGTTGGCATCGTCCATCAATAGTTGGTTGCCAAAACCATCCACCTCGTAGGCATACATCTTGCCATATTTGGGGTGATTATAGACAGCATACTGCTGCAGGGCTTGCTGTACTTCATTGGCCAACGAAATGCACTGTTGTGCCAGGTCGTTGCGCTGGTTGACGGTGGTCAGTATCTCAGCTGCCTTGTGCAACACGTTCACGGCAAAGAAATTGGAGGGTACCAGGAACAAGAATACAGTTGCATCATCAGAAGGACGGAAAGCCGAAGCAATCAAACCCACAGGCTTCACGGGGGCACCCCAGCCGTCGTTGCTCATGGTATCGAACTGACGTTCGGTGCGACGCATGAAGCGATAGCTGCCCTTGTTCTCTTTGCGTTGCTGGTCGCGGAAAGTCTTTAGAATATTTTGGATGGCATCTATCCATACTGCATCGAACACGCTGGCATCACCCGTTATCTTCCAGTATTCATAAGCCAGTCGGATAGGGTAGCAGAGTGAGTCGATTTCCCATTTGCGCTCATGCAACTCGTCTTTCATATCGGTCATGTCGCTCTTCCACTCACCTCCACCAGGGATGGCTTCCATGTTAAAGGCATTGGCAAACGGGTCGATATTGATGCAGGCAAACTGACGGTTGATGACGCCAGCCACCATCTCTTTCAGATGAGCATCCCGGTTGGCCAACTGTACGTAAGGCCATACCTGAGCACCAGAGTCGCGCAACCACATGGCGTGGATATCGCCTGTATAGACAAAGGTGTCGGGCTTGCCCGTCTGTGCATCCTTGCTGAAGTGCACGGTAGTGTCCAGGGTATTGGGGAAACAGTTGCTAAACATCCACGCCAACTTGGGATTGGTGAGTTTGGCTTGCATCTGTTTAATTGTCTGCTCTACTGCCTCAGAGCGGAACAAGCGTTTCTCAGCGGTGGGGCGTTGGTCACTGTAGGTGATAGCATCTGTCCTACATTCCAGGGCGTTCATGGTAATGCCGGCAGCACATAGGTTGAGTGCGTTGCCGACAAATGCCACGAACCATAATGATTTCAATAATTTCATAGTAAAGTTTTGGTTTATTTGTTACTTATTTGTTGTGCGGCTAAGACCAAGAACATGTAATGTGATGAGCCCCCACCCAATACATATTCTACCTGCTGCCACAAGAATGGGAACGTCAGCAATTCAGGGAAATCTGGACGAATTAGTGCTGTACCAGACACTACACCACCAGGAATGTAACTCCAATCAGCACGGTTCAAACCATATGCTACGGTGGCTGACTGAGCTCCTACACCAGAGGCGAATGAAGCCTGATTAGAACCAGGATGGCAACCTAAGATGAAATTCAATGCATTATAAATGATGTCCTTTGGGAATATCTCTGGGTACGCTTCATTCAAAAAATAATATTCATAACCGAAACGCTGGATATCCCAGCCTGCGCCCCAGATACTTGGACGGTATGGAACACCATAAGGTGTTTCAGC
Organism: uncultured Prevotellaceae bacterium; assembly: GCA_946407325.1. The sequence goes on from CAMJNN010000029.1 coordinate 11,955, forward strand.
GGCCTGCTTATCAAGGTTCTCTTTCTGCGTGGCCAACGCAGACTTAAATGCGGAGGTAAACTGCTTTGCGCGCTTGTCTTTTAGCGTTTCGATAATCTTTGCCACACGGGCCATATACCATCCTGTGCGTGAAATCTGTTGCATCACTACCTGTTGGTTATCCAGTATATAATCTAAGTAAGACTGCTGCTGTGTGGTAAGGTACAGTTCAGCAGCTGCTTGTAATTTATTGCTTATCTGCCATCCGGTGACTTCTGTCTCGTTGTAAAGAGTGGTGGCAATATTCAGACAATGTACGCTCAAAGTGTCATTGAATCCTTTTAGTACTCTGGATACTGCTGCTAACTGAGCAGCTGTGCTCATAGCCCTGCCAGGATTGTCTTCAGTGAATATCCAACGGTCGTCTTCGTTGCCCTTAATACCATCTGTCATGGCAGC
>CAMJNN010000030.1 GCA_946407325.1 uncultured Prevotellaceae bacterium
CCTGTCTCGAAGCGACTCTGTTGTTGGTATTTACTACCTTGGGCATCCCACACCTCAACCTGCCAGCAGTATGCCGTCTCTGGCTGCAAGGCCACACCCCTATAAGGAATATTGACCGAAGCCTGACTCTGCACACGACCGGTAGTCCACATCACCTTGCCATCGCTCTCACGGTTCACCGTCAGGCAATAGGCTTGCTGGTACTGTCCCACTGCATCCGATTCCATCACCCAACTGAATAACGGATGGCGGTCTTCAATGGCCAGGGGTTCTACACTGTCCTGCACACGCAGGTTAGTAATCTGAGTGCCCGCAAAAGACAATACTGGCATCAGTGTCAACAGAGCGGCTGTCAGCCACCCTTTTACTCGAATCTTGAATATCATATCGTTTAAATTTGTATTTCTCAAACAAAAGCGATAATTTTACCGCATATTTCCAAAAGAACGAGTTTCCCTTTGAAGGGTTACTTATTGTGCAAATGTAGAGAAAATAAAAAGAAAAACAAATATGTATAGCGATAAAAAATCTGTCCGTCAGTTGGCTGTGTTACTGAAAGCACATGGCGTAACAAAGGTGGTGGTATGTCCGGGAAGTCAGAATGCCCCGTTGATACAGACATTCCTGCAAGTGAAGAGCTTTATCTGCTATCCCATGAACGATAACCGCACGGCTGGGTTCTTTGCCCTCGGACTGGCTTTGCATGAAGTAGCGCCCGTGGCGGTGGTATGTGCCGCAGGTAACGGACTGACCAACCTGCTGCCGGCTATGGCGGAGGCGTATCAGCAGCAAGTGCCGCTGGTGGTGGTATCGGCCGACACAGTGCCTTCACGCCTAAAGGAGCCGCTATTATTAGATAAAATTGTGAAAAAAGCGGTGAATCTGCCCGAAGTGCAGAGTGAGACAGATGCCTTGACGTGCAACCAACTGATTAATGAGGCACTGCTGGAGAGCAAGCATCATGGCAGAGGACCTGTACATATCAACATTCAGCTGAGTGACCCCGCCTTTGGGTGCAATGCCACCGAACTGGAGGAGGAACGGGTGATGGAGCGCTACCAGGGATTGAATATGTATGAACAGGACTACCAGCCGCTGGTGGAGCGACTGAACCGCCTGAAGAAGCGTATGGTGGTGGCCGGACAGATGAATAACATCTATGAGTTCGACAAGAAGAACGAATCGACGTTGTCGAAACAGTTTGCGTGGTTTACCGAGAACTTGAGTAATCACACCACGCCGGGCAATCCGGTGCGCAGGATGGAGGAGTTGCTGTATCCGATGGATCTGAAGACGCAGGAGAATCTGGCGCCTGAGTTGCTGATTACCTTTGGCGGGGCGGTGGTGTCTCGCCGGTTAAAATATTTCTTGCGCAAGCATAAGCCACTAGAGCACTGGCATGTATCGAAAGATGGTGAGGTGTATGATGCCTTTGGTGCGTTGACCACTATCATCGAGATGGATCCTTTCGAGTTCTTCGAGAAGATAGCGCCGCTCATTGAGGATGTACCTCCACTCTATCCCCGTCAGTGGAGTCAGCTGGAGGAGAAGCTGCCTGAGCCTCGTTTCCCGTATTCTGAGATGCAGGTGGTGGGACAGCTGATGGCAGCCCTGCCTCAGGGCTGTTCGTTGCATCTGGGCAATAGTTCAGTTGTACGCTATGCGCAGTTCTTCCCGTTGCCTACGGATGTAGAGATACAGTCGAATATGGGATTGGAAGGCAGCGAAGGGGCTTTGGGCACAGCACTGGGCTATGCTACGGCCAGCGAAAAGATTAACTACATGGTGTTGGGTGACGTGAGTTTCTTTGGTGGCATGAATGCCTTGTGGAACAGTGCTTATGGCTCTAATGTGCGTATTATGGTGATTAACAATGGTGGTAACGCACAGTTGCAGACGTTGCCCGGCTTTACGCCTGACGAGCGTGCTTTGCGCTTTGTTACAGGGACTCATCAGGCTACTGCGCAAGCTTGGGCGGAAGACAGGGGCTTTACCTACCTCTCTGCTCATGACGAGACTGAATTACAAGCTGCCTTGTCTGCCTTTACCCAGCCTGATATCACGCGTCAGCCGCTGTTGCTCGAGGTCTTTACCGACAAAGCCGCTGATGCCGAGACTTTGAAGCAGTACTTCAAAGGACTAAAGGGCCGTTGAACATGAAAGGCCGAAATGAATGTGTGTAGACGGCATATCTGCTTGCAGTCAGCCGTCGGCAATTAGATACCAGAGAAGTATTTGAGTAAGGGCACCAGCATAAGCGACTGCACAAAATCACCACGGCGAATCATATCCTTCACTTCTTCTTGCGAGAAAAGATATACCTCAATGTCCTCAGTGGCATCCAAGTGCTGACCACTGACTTTCTCCACACCCGTAGCCAAGAAGCAATGCGTGAGGTTGGTAGTGGTACTGGGGTTGGCAGATATCAGCGAGATCTCACGCCATTCGCCGCCACCATAGCCCGCTTCCTCCAACAGTTCGCGCTTGGCAGCCTCAAGCGGTGCTTCCCCCTGCTCTACTACCCCCGCCACAATCTCGAAGTTGGTCTGTCCCAAAGCATGACGATACTGGCGCACCAGTATCATCTGTCCCTCTTTGGTGATAGCCGTCACGTTGATCCACGTGGGATATTCCAGTACATAGTACTCCTTATTTATCCTTCCATCAGGCAGTTCCACTACATCGCGCCTAGCAGTGAGCCAAGGCCTTTTAATGAGATATTCGGAAGATAGGATCTTCCATTTCATGTCTTTCATTGCATCCTGGTTTTATTCTTTTCAAAGTTACGGAATTATTCCCCTATCACGCTCCATTATTTGTTAATAAACATTAAAGAAGGCGCTTTTCGGTAGAATATACGGCCCAGCATGGTTGCACATGAAACTTTTATTACTACCTTTGCAAAAGTTACAATTGAAACTAACAAAACAAGAACTTATATGAAGAAAAGCTTTCTCTTAGGACTGTTACTCAGTACCTGTATCATGGCACAAGCCGGTGGTTTGATGACCAACACAAATTATCACATTGCTTTTGACCGTATGATGGCGCGTGGCGCAAGCTTCGACATCGACGCTATCTTTTCTAACCCTGCCGGTTTGGCTTGGGGACATGAGGGTTGGCAATTCTCTGTTAACTTCCAGAAGCCTTGGCAGTATCGCGACATAAAAGCTAATGGCGTATTATTTGAAGGTAAGGCATCGGCTCCTATCGTGCCAGCCATCTTTGCTTCTTACAAGAAAGACCGTTGGGCCATTTCTACCATGATTGGTATCGTGGGCAGTGGTGGTGCCGTAGAATATAAGAATGGCGTGCCAATGTTCAATATGCTGGTAAGCAATGTCATCAGTACGCTGACTGGTGGATTGTCACAAGCTGTGGGAGGTGCCATTCCCCCTATTACTCCTGATCAGTATGGTTTTGACTCATCCATGAAGGGTAAGCAATATATATATGGTGGACAGCTGAACTTCACCTACAGATTTACAGACAATTTCTCAGGTGCCGTTGGTTTTCGCGCCAACTACTACGATGGTTACTATCGTGGTCATGTAACTGCAAACAGCGATACTAAGGGTACCTTGGCCAACCTAGCACTGGATGTTGACCAACGTGGTTGGGGCTTTACGCCTATCATCAGCCTGAACTTCCACAAAGGTCCGCTGACCTTGGCAGCAAAATATGAGTTCCGCACTAAGCTCCAGACAACAAATAGTACTAATGCTCTGGCTGCACAGATTGATGTAGAGACCATGGTTACAAAGCCTTTGACCAACCTGGTGTTGGCCGGTAAGATTAGCGCAGAACAGGCTGCAGCTATTGGACAAGGCATCCAAGAGAAAATGGGTGGTGGGTTGAGTGCCTACACAGCTCCTTACCAAGATGGTGTAAAGACACGTTATGACATGCCTGCCCTGCTGACTTTTGCAGTGGGTTATGAATTCACCAAGAAATTGCGTGCTACCCTGGAGTATCACTTCTTTGACGACAAGAACGCCAAGATGGCCAACAACCGTCAGGAAGAACTTAAACATGGTACACACGAGTTTTTGGCGGGTATTGAGTATGACATCAATGATAAATTTACCATCAGTTGTGGTGGTCAGCGTACAGACTACGGACTGAGTGATAACTACCAGCAGGACACGTCATTTGCTTGTGATAGCTATAGCGTTGGTTTAGGCGGTGCTTGGAACATCAGCGAGAAGGTTCGCCTCAATGCCGGCTATTTCTGCTCCATCTATTCAGACTATACCAAACCTACTACTTATGGTTCTGAGACATTCTCACGTACGAATCATGTGATCGGTATTGGTATGGACTTTAAGTTCTGATATTCTGAGAAGAAAAAAAAGAGGCTCGCTTGGATAGATTCCCAGGCGAGCCTTTTTTGTCTCAATCAAGTTTTTTACCCTTGTTGAATTTTTGTTGTATCAGTCCTCTAGTTTGTAAACAATCAGCTTATTTGCTCTGCTCAGTCACGAATGACGGGCATCCAGATAAGATGAAAGCTCTGCAACCGAGATGTTTTTGGCAATAATCATACCATTTTCATCCAGTAGATAGTTGGTAAATCCCCTCTTCAGCTTATAATCCTTGAAGATGCTGGATTTTGTACCGTTTGTATCAACAAAACAGCCGGCACCAACTATACCGTCCTTACGAACCGTTTCACGGAAGATCGACGCATAATCGTCAAAAGATACGGAAACGAATTCAATCTGTTTCTGGGAATACTCACTGTCGAGCAAGGCACGGTTCAGCTCAATGTTACGCATGCGTGACTGTGCATCGTAAGAAGCCCAGAAATTAACCAGTACATAGTTGCCATGCAACGCAGAAAGCTTGTTATGTACTGCATTTGCTGCATCAGAGTCATCACCGCTCATCACAAAATCGGGCGCATATTCTCCAATGCTTAGACCTTCAACAGGTCTGTCTTTTTCAATAAATGATGTCAAGGAACTAATCAATAATACAACAAAAAACCAATTTACATAATACCTCATGAAATTCGTTTTAGTTAATACTAAAGTAAGATTCAACGGCCGGAGCCGTTCATTCTTATCCTAATTTCTTCACGAAATCGGGTGCAAAGTAAAGGATAAATCCCAATACCGCCAAAAATTATGCTAAAAAACATGTTTTTGACTCCATTATTTTTATCTTATTTAGCAAAAGAGGCTGAAATTTTACCTAATTTTGCAGGCGATAATAAGCGAAAAGATGAAATTTGAGGATCTAGACTTACATGATGATGTGCTTGACGCACTATGGGATATGCATTTTGAGGACTGTACGCCGATACAGGAACAGGCCATACCCGTATTGTTGGAAGGGCGCGATTTGATTGGCGTGGCGCAGACAGGTACAGGAAAGACAGCGGCTTATCTGTTGCCTGTGCTCGACAAATTAGCTACTGGATCCCTGCCAAAAGATGCCATTCATTGCATCATCATGGCCCCTACGCGCGAATTGGCCCAGCAAATTGACCAGCAGATGCAGGGTTTCTCTTATTACATGGATAATGTGAGCAGTGTGCCCATCTATGGCGGTGGTGATGGTGTGGCCTTCGAACAGCAGAAACGCGGACTGACAATGGGTACCGATGTGGTGATTGCCACACCAGGCAGGCTGTTGGCACACCTTAGCTTAGGCTACGTGGATCTCTCCAAGGTGAGTTTCTTTATCCTGGACGAAGCCGACCGCATGCTGGATATGGGCTTTTATGATGACATCATGCAGATTGTAAGCTTCCTGCCTAAATACCGACAAACCATCATGTTCTCCGCCACCATGCCTGAAAAGATTCAGTTGCTGGCCAAGAAAATACTCGATGACCCTGTAGAGGTGAAGATAGCAGTGTCTAAACCCGCAGAGAAAATCATACAAGCGGCTTATATCTGTCATGAGCCACAGAAACTGGGCATCATACTGAGTCTGTTTAACGACACCAAACCCGAGCGGGTGATTATTTTCGCGTCCAAGAAGATCAAAGTAAAGGAACTGGCTAACGCATTGAAACAAAAAGGACTGAATGCTGATGCGATGCACTCTGACCTGGAGCAATCGCAGCGCGATGATGTGATGTATCGTTTCAAGGCGGGAAAGATTGATGTGCTGGTGGCTACCGATATCCTCTCAAGAGGTATTGACGTGGATGATATCCGACTAGTGGTGAACTACGACGTGCCTTATGACTGCGAAGACTATGTGCATCGTGTGGGAAGAACGGCTCGTGCCAACAATGACGGTCTGGCCATTACATTCGTGAGTGACGATCAGCAGACAGAATTCAAGAAAATCGAAGATTTCATTGGTAAAGACATCTATAAGATTCCTGTTCCAGCAGAGCTGGGAGAGACTCCTGCCTATCATCCAAAGACAAAGAATCACCAACCTGTCACACAGAAAAAGGGTTCGAAAAGAAAATAATCTTCATGAATAATGCCAACATCGAACAATAGCTTGCTGTCAGCAGTTGCCTATCTTAATACTATTCTGCTTGAATCTGAAGGACTCCCTGGGGTGAAATGATAAGGTCGATGTAACGAGAAGCAGCACTCTCGGGCACTGTCAATATGGCGCGATAGTGGTATCCATCAGCATCCACAGCTGTAAAGTCCATATCCGATAAAATAGAAACTGCTAACTCATCAGCATCCACATAATCACTGAAGAGTTTTTTATCGATATCTCTGCCATAGAGTTCGTCAGCCCCTCTATACACACAGATATGAATGATGTTGTCGTAATAAACGCTCTCCACACCAATGCCGTAATCATCGTATAACGTGCGTACCACCTTGTAATGAGTCGGGTTGATAAAGACATAGCCTCGATAGCGTACTTCATCATACACAATCACACTGTCTTTCTCCACATATTCCTGAATAATACTCGGTGTCACAGACTCTGTTTGAGGAGTAAAGGCCAACTGGTCTTCTTCAAATTCAGAACGGTGTAGCTTTATGAGTACGTCGGTAGCCGTGTTCATCCAGAACGTATTCTCCCCTTGACGCGCTATCTTATAAGAGAGCGTATCATCACCCAACAGATAAATAGAATCACGGATGATCTTGAAGAAGACAGGTACTGCATTGGGATCGGCATAATACAGTGTATCTCCCTCCACCAACAAGAAAGGCATATCGGTGGAATCGTTCACCCAAACACCTTGGAGCAGTTCCTTGGCCACCTTGTCATCAGACATACGCTCTAGGCGTGTACCCCTCTGACAGGCAGCAAACATGACTAAACACAATAACAATATGTATTTAACTAACCTTATCAATGCAATACCTCAATTTATTGGACCACAAAATTAATCTTTTTTTTTGATAGTATGAAATGTTTTCGTAACTTCGCATCAAATAATGAATGAACTGGCCAGACATATTGCGTCATTATTACTGGAGAATGATTGCGTAATCATCCCAGATTTCGGAGGTTTCATTGCCCATTATATCCCTGCTCAGCGAGTAAATGAAGAAAGCATTTTCTTGCCTCCTACGCGTGTAATCGGCTTTAACCCGCAGTTGCGCATCAACGATGGGTTATTGGCGCAATCCTATATGTCAGTATATGGTTCTTCTTTCCCTGATGCTGTTAAGGTAATACGTCAGGAGTCGGAAGCGTTGATAGCAAACATCCATGAAACAGGATTTATGGAGCTGGACAACATAGGTGAGCTACGTTACGACATTCATGGAAAATATGAGTTTACGCCTTTTGACCATCGTTTAGATACCCCTGCATTCTATGGATTGGACAGTTTTAAGATGCAAGAACTGAAGGACCTGCCAATAGAACAAGTACCGGCAGTAGCCACCATCACCATAGAGCCAGAAAGCCAACCAGAACGAATTACCGCTAAGGACGAAACCTCTGCCAAGGTGGTGAAATTCAACAACTATTTACGTAATATTGCAGCGGTAGCAGCCGTACTCATCTTACTGATAGGTTCATTCTTCTTTATCTCTCCTTTTGAGAAATCGGGTACCTATAACAGCGAGGCAAGCGTTATTTCCAAAGAGGTACTGAAAGAATCGTTGAATATAAGTTCTATTGTTACCCATCCAACACCTACCAAACAACCAGATGCGACTACTGAAAGCCAGTCTGCCGAACCAACAAGTCAAATAACAGACCAAACAGCTACCTCTCCTACCACTACTGCCAACACAGCAGTATCTAGTAACGGTCAAAAAAAGTATAATGTGATTGTGGCCAGTGTGGGAAGTGCTGAATCGGCACAAAAAGAAGTACAACGCCTCATTCAATTAGGCTATTCAAATGCCAAAGCTATTGTGGGTGACGGAAAGGCACGTGTCTGTGTAGATTCCTTTGAAAAAGAAGCAGATGCCTATCGTGCCATTCACCAATATGCAGCCAACGGACAATTCGAAGCAGCATGGGTTCTTCGGAAATAAAACCCTGGCTTTATGAAGCTAATTCTCACAATATAAGCATTTAATGTCCGTTTTTTCTCATCAAAAAGGGATATGAACCTTTTCTAGGTTGTTTTTCAACACTATTCATTGTTTTTATCATTAAAAGCAACCCAATTCTTTTGTTTATTTCAAATAATATATTAATTTTGCAGCGTCAAAAACTTACAAATTATTATTTAATATGCTAAACGTAGACAAATTTCTGAAGCAGAATGGAATGAACAAGAGTCAGCTGGCTAAGAAAGCCGGTTTGAAACAAGCTAATTTATATGCAGGTCTCCGCAACCCTACTCTCCAGACTATCCAAAAGATTGCTAAAGCACTGAATGTGACTCCTTCTGAGCTATTGGCCGAACAGGAATGTAACAATACTTATAAAGGAAAAAGATTAGGGAAGTTCTCAAAAGTAAAGCTGAATGCCATCATCCTCTGTTATGGTGAGCACTATGAGCCCTCTTCACTGCAAGAGTTGCTGAACGTTTGCAAAACGCTGAAAGATAAGTACGGAGAAGTGAAAAAGGAGGATTAGTTCAGTCTTTCTAAGATATCAGCAATCGTCTTACATACGATTTCTTTGCCTGCTAACTTAAGTACATAGCTATCGGGCAAAATGGTTATTTTATCTTCATCTACTGATTTAGCATCAGCCTGTATTCCTATGCGTTTCAATGCTTTATAAACCATTGTATATCTTATTCCTTCTCCCTGCAAACCTATCTTTCTGGTAGTTTCGTTCTCTACCCTAAACAAACCTGTCTCTTGGTCGAACACAATGCCTTTGCGAGCAAAGAAGCTGGCCAGACTTCCATCTAAAGAAAGGTCTTCGGGTGCTCCAATCTTCACCCCTTTTTGCTTATCCATCAGCCACAGCTTGTCGGCTATTTGTAATGCCAACTCCAAGTCATGGGTAGAAAGGAAAATGGTCTTGTCGGTTTCCCTGCTCAACTTGAACAATAATTGCATCATCTCCACTTTACTGGGATAATCCAAGAAAGCGGTAGGTTCATCCAGATAAATAACAGGCGTTTCTTGTGCCAATGCTTTGGCAATCATCACTTTCTGGCGTTCACCATCGCTCAGCGTCTGAATCATTCTTCCTTGCAGGGCATCAATACCCACCTGATGGATGGCTCTGCTTACAATAGCCTTGTCATCTTTGGTCAGTGTTCCCCAAAAACCAGTATACGGACTTCTTCCAAGACCCACCAGTTCTTCAACGGTCATGTTTCGTATATCTGGTTTTTCGGTAAGTACTACACTGATGACATGCGACAGCTGTTTGTCGGTGAATTCGTCTATTTCCTTACCTTCAATGAATATTTTCCCCTCCAATTTTGGCTGAAAAGCTGAGAGCGTACGCAGAAGGGTACTCTTTCCCACTCCATTGGCACCCAACAGACAGGTCAATTCACCACTGTAGATGGTAGCTGTGATGTGCTGTGCCACCACCTTTACATCATTCTTGCTCACATAGCCGATGGAAAGATCTTGTATCTTGATTGTTTCCTTCATACGTCATATCATTGAATTAGGCTTACAAAATTCGCTAAAAATCGTTAGATATACAAGAAAATTCGTAACTTTAGCTTCGCTGAACTTACTCTCGCTCGGAAAACTCCAAATAAATTTGGCTTTTCTCTCGCTTATTCGTAACTTTGCGCAGTAAAAAGATTACTTTTGCATTGATATATAAACTAAAACAATATAGAGATGAAAAAAATCATGTTAGTTTTCGCGATGCTTTCATTATGCATCGGATATGCAGTTGCACAAAATCAAGCTGACATAAAGTTTGACAAGACTGAACATAATTTTGGCGCTTTTTCTCAGGAAAAGGGTACTGTTAGTACTGTATTTACTTTCACCAACGTAGGTACTGCTCCTTTGGTAATACATCAAGCAGTAGCATCTTGCGGTTGCACCGTTCCAGAATACAGTCAGGAAGCTGTGTTGCCAGGAAAGACGGGCACCATTAAGGTTACCTACGATGCACGCGACAAATATCCAGGTCATTTCAAGAAGTCGGTAACTTTACGCACTAACGCAAAGACCGAAACAGTAAGACTTTTCATTGAAGGTGAAGTACTGGCGGATGTCAAATAACAGACGATCAAGATGAAAGAAGAAGAGATACGTACCTCCCTACCCGATAATGCCTATCGTGAACTGAAACCAGGTGAGGTGTACAATCCATTGATGAGCCCCGACAAGACTTACCCTGAGGTAAACGCATGGTCAGTCATGTGGGGTTTACTGATGGCAGTATTGTTTTCTGCCGCTGCTGCCTACTTGGGATTACGTGTAGGTCAAGTATTTGAGGCAGCTATTCCTATTGCCATCATTGCTGTAGGCATCTCCAGTGCCGCCAAGCGCAAACATGCTTTGGGCGAGAATGTCATCATACAATCCATCGGTGCCAGTTCGGGCGTCATTGTGGCTGGTGCCATCTTTACCCTACCGGCACTATACATCTTGCAGGAGTCCTATCCTGATGACATTACAGTTACCTTTACCCAAGTATTTATCAGCAGCCTTTTAGGCGGTTGCTTGGGCATACTGTTCCTCATCCCGTTCAGAAAGTATTTTGTGAGCGAGATGCATGGAAAATATCCATTCCCTGAGGCTACAGCTACCACACAGGTATTGGTATCAGGCCAACAAGGAGGCAATCAGGCTAAGCCTTTGCTGATTGCAGGTATCGTAGGTGGATTGTACGATTTTATCGTTTCCACTTTTGGTTGGTGGAATGAGAATTTCACAACCCGTGTAGTTGGTTTTGGTGAGATGCTGGCCGATAAGGCGAAGCTGGTGTTTAAGGTAAACACAGGAGCTGCTGTCATGGGCTTGGGCTACATTGTGGGGTTGAAATATGCCTCCATCATCTGTGCCGGATCATTGGTTGTATGGTGGATTATCGTTCCAGGTATGTCACTGATATGGGGAGACAGCGTACTGAATCAGTGGAACCCTGCCATCACCACAGCTATTGGCGACATGTCCCCTGAAGAAATTTTCACCAATTATGCCAAGAGCATAGGTATTGGTGGTATCGCTATGGCAGGCATCATTGGTATCCTCAAATCCTGGGGCATCATCAAGAGTGCTGTAAGTTTGGCCATGAAGGAGATGGGTGGTAAAGCATCATCAGATACTGGCGCACAGCGTACACAACGCGATCTGCCCATGAAGGTGGTGGCCATTGGCTCTATCATCACCATCATCCTGGTACTGCTGTTCTTCTATTTTGATGTCATGAAAGGCAATGTGCTCTTTACCATTGTGGCTTTGTTGCTGGTAACTGTCATTGCTTTCCTTTTCACTACTGTTGCAGCCAATGCCATTGCTATCGTGGGTACCAACCCCGTATCAGGCATGACATTGATGACACTGATACTGGCCTCTGTAGTTATGGTGGGCGTAGGTCTGCGTGGTCCTGAAGGAATGGTAGCTGCCCTTGTGATGGGTGGTGTGGTATGTACCGCACTGTCTATGGCGGGAGGTTTCGTTACCGACCTGAAGATTGGTTATTGGATAGGTACCACACCTGCCAAGCAGGAAGCATGGAAATTCTTAGGAACCATCGTTTCTGCTGCTACCGTAGGTGGCGTGATGATTATCCTAAACAAGGCTTATGGCTTCACTACCGGACAGTTAGCTGCTCCTCAGGCCAATGCAATGGCAGCCGTCATCGAACCGCTGATGAGTGGTGTAGGTGCTCCGTGGTTGCTCTACGGCATCGGCGCTTTGTTAGCTATTATCCTTAATTGGTGTAAGATCCCTGCCCTCGCCTTTGCATTGGGTATGTTCATCCCGTTGCAGTTGAACATTCCTTTGGTAGTGGGTGGCGCCATCAATTGGTATGTTACCACACGCAGCAAAGATGCGGAAGTCAACAAGGCACGAGGAGA
>CAMJNN010000031.1 GCA_946407325.1 uncultured Prevotellaceae bacterium
GCCCAAGTTTTCATGGGTGATACAGGTAGCTTGACCATCGGTGGCATCATTGCCGTGATTGCCATCATTATCCACAAGGAGTTGTTAGTACCTATCCTTTGTGGTGTGTTCCTGGTAGAAAACCTGTCAGTCATCTTGCAACGTTATTACTACAAAGCAGGAAAGAAAAAAGGCGTGAAGCAAAGATTGTTTAAGCGCACACCTATCCATGATCATTTCAGAACTGGTATGAACCTGGTAGAGCAAGGATGTAGCGTGAAGTTCCAGAAGCCTGAGCAATTGTTGCACGAGGCAAAGATAACCGTAAGATTTTGGATTGTGACGATTGTATTGGCAGCCATCACAATTATTACCTTGAAGATTCGATAATTGAGAATTAAAAATTGAGAATTAAAAATTTAAAGATATGGGAAACGGTCAATCTGTTAAAAGGATCGTTGTTTTAGGAGCAGGAGAAAGCGGAGCAGGAGCTGCCGTACTGGCCAAGGTGAAAGGGTTTGAGACTTTTGTCTCAGATATGTCAACCATAAAACCTAAATACCAGGAGTTGTTAAACCAATATGGCATTGAATGGGAAGAAGGTCATCACACCGAGGAGAAGATTCTCAATGCCGACGAAGTGGTGAAAAGTCCGGGTATCCCCGAAACCGCACCCATCATTATGAAGCTGAAGCAGCAAGGCACTCCTATCATCTCTGAGATTGAGTTGGCAGGCAGATATACGAATGCGAAGATGGTATGTATCACAGGTTCTAATGGTAAGACCACCACCACCTCACTGATATACCATATCTTCAAGAATGCAGGACTGAATGTGGGCTTAGCTGGCAATATCGGCAACAGTCTGGCACTACAGGTAGCAACAGAGCAACATGATTACTATGTGATTGAGCTGAGTTCCTTCCAACTGGACAATATGTATGATTTCCGTGCCAACATAGCTGTGTTGCTGAACATCACACCCGACCACCTGGACCGCTACGACTTCAAGATGCAGAACTATGTGGATGCCAAGATGCGTATCACACAAAACCAGACGGAAGAGGATGCTTTCATCTATTGGAAAGACGATCCTATCGTAGCCAAGGAACTCGAGAAATATGGCCTAAAAGCCCAACTCTATCCCTTCTCTGCTATCAAGGAAGAAGGCTCTATTGCCTATGCCGATGAAGGAGAGGTGGTTTTCAAAAAGCCCATGGACTTCAACATGGAGCAGGAGAAGTTGGCTTTGAGAGGTGTACATAACCTCTATAACTCTTTAGCTGCCGGTATTTCAGCCAGTGTGGCAGGCATCAGCAAGGAGAACATCCGTCAGGCACTGAGTGACTTTAAGGGTGTGCCCCATCGTTTGGAATACATCACTACCATTCGTGGCGTGAAGTTCATCAACGATTCAAAAGCCACCAACGTCAATGCCTGCTGGTATGCCCTTCAGAGCATGACCACCAAGACCGTACTGATCTTAGGTGGTACCGACAAAGGCAACGACTATACCGAGATCGAAGACTTGGTAAAAGAGAAATGTGTGGGTTTGGTCTATTTAGGTATTGACAATGAGAAACTGCATAAGAGTTTCGACCACCTGGGCATCCCGGTAGCCGACATCCATACAGGCATGAAGGATGCAGTAGAAGCAGCCTTCAAGATGGCCAACATAGGCGATACCGTACTGCTGAGTCCGTGTTGCGCCAGCTTCGACCTGTTCAAGAACATGGCCGACCGAGGCAACCAATTTAGAGAATTTGCAATGGCATTATAAACATGAACCTGATTAACTCCATATTCAAAGGCGACAAAGTCATCTGGATGATATTCCTGATGCTCTGTCTGATATCCATCACCGAGGTGTTCAGTGCATCCAGTACATTGACGTATGGAAGTCAGAGCCATTGGGGCCCCATCACCCAACACAGTATCCTGCTGATGTTTGGTGTATTTATCGTATGGTTCATGCACAGCATCCCTTACAAATGGTTCCGCATCTTCGCCTATCCATTGTTGTTAGGGTCTGTCATCATGCTGGTGGTGGTCATGCTGATGGGCTTTATCTCAGGTGATCGAGTGAACGGTGCCGCTCGTTGGCTCACCTTCTTCGGCGTTGCCTTCCAGCCTTCAGAGTTGGCTAAGATGGCAGTCATCATCCTCACGGCGGCATTTTTGTCAAAAGGACAGACTGAAGAAGGAGCCAGTCCTCAGGCATTCAAATGGATATTGGGTATCACCTTCTTCGTATGCGCCCTCATCGTACCCGAGAACTATTCTACTGGCGCTTTGCTGTTTGGTACCGTGTTCCTGATGATGATCATCGGACGCATCCAATGGAAAAAAATCATCATGCTGGGAGGATCGTTGGGAGCCATCGTATTGCTGTTTGTGGGCTTCCTCGCCGTTACACCTGACAATACGTTGGAGCAGATCCCTATGGGTCACCGCTTCACGACAGTAAAACACCGCCTCATGAACTTTGGCGAAGAGAAAGTGCCAGCTGCCAAATACGATATTCAAGGTGATGGTGCTCAGGTAGCCCATGCCCGCATCGCCATTGCCACCAGCAATGTGGTGGGCAAAGGACCTGGCAATTCTGTAGAGCGCGACTTCCTCTCACAGGCTTACTCCGATTTTATTTTCGCCATCATCATCGAGGAACTGGGATTAATAGGTGGAATCTTCGTAGTTTTTCTGTATATTTGCCTATTGATCAGGGCGGGTAAGATAGCCCAAAAATGCGACCGAACATTCCCGGCATTCCTGGTGCTGGGCATAGCGTTGTTATTGGTCATGCAGGCTACCTTCAACATGTGTGTAGCCGTAGGATTGGTACCTGTAACGGGACAACCTTTGCCATTGATCAGTAAGGGTGGAACCTCCACGTGGATCAACTGTGCTTATATCGGCATGATTCTCAGTGTGAGCAGATATACAGCCAAATTGGAGGAGGAAAGAGAAGCTATGGCAGAGGCTGCAGCACAAATAGGTGAGACGATAGAAGGCATGGAGGGAGAAGGCGAAGAGGAGGAAGTCCCTGTCAGTGAGGCACAGACGGCATTTGAGCCTGGCATGAAAGAAGCAAACGACGACACATTGATGGAATAGACATAAAAGCAAGGTTTTATAATATGAAGAAAGTGATGGACAACGGAAATACACCCAGGGTAATAATAAGTGGTGGTGGGACGGGAGGACATATCTTCCCTGCTGTATCCATAGCCAATGCCATCAAGGAACTGCGACCAGATGCAGAGATACTGTTTGTAGGGGCAGAAGGAAGGATGGAGATGCAACGAGTGCCAGATGCAGGCTATCGCATCATCGGTTTACCCATTGCAGGCTTCGACAGAAAACACCTTTGGAAGAATTTTGCCGTATTGGTGAAGATTGCCCGTAGTCAATGGAAAGCACGTAGCATCATCAAGGAGTTCAAGCCCGACATCGCCGTTGGTGTGGGAGGCTTTGCCAGTGGTCCCACGCTAAAGACCGCCTCCATGATGGGCATCCCTACCCTGTTGCAGGAACAAAACTCCTACGCGGGTGTCACCAACAAACTGTTGGCCAAGAAAGCCAAGAGGATTTGTGTGGCCTATGAGGGTATGGAGAAGTTCTTCCCTGCCGACAAGATCATCATGACGGGCAATCCTGTACGCCAAAACCTGCTTGCCCATCAATACTCCAAGGCAGAAGCATTACAAGCCTTCGGGTTCACAGACACAAAGAAAACCATCTTAATATTGGGTGGTAGCTTAGGCGCCAGAACCATCAACCAAACGCTGATGGGTGCCATTGATACCATCAAGGCCAACTCCGACATCCAGTTTATCTGGCAGACGGGTAAGATTTATATTGATGATATCAGGCAGCAATTACAAGGGCAGGACATCCCCAACTTATATGTCACCGATTTCATCAAGGAGATGGACAAGGCCTATGCAGCTGCTGATTTGGTGATCTCCAGAGCAGGAGCAGGTTCTATTTCCGAGTTCTGCTTACTGGAAAAGCCTGTTATCCTGGTACCTTCGCCCAATGTGGCAGAAGACCATCAGACCAAGAATGCCTTGGCACTGGCCAACAAAGATGCTGCCATTTATGTGAAAGATGCAGAGGCCCAAAAGCAATTGATGCCAGTAGCGTTAGAGACGGTGAAAGATGATGCTAAGTTGGCTTCTTTGCAACAGAACATCGCCAAGTTGGCTTTGCCTGATTCAGCCAACATCATTGCAAAAGAGGTATTAAAACTGATTGGAAAATGAAAAAGATAGAAGATATAAAAGCTGTGTATTTCGTGGGAGCAGGAGGTATTGGCATGAGTGCGCTGATACGTTACTTCCTTTCAAAAGGCAAGGTAGTAGCGGGTTATGACCGCACTCCCTCCGAGCTGACCAAACGACTGATCGAAGAAGGAGCACAGATTCATTATGAGGAGAATGTAGCATTGATTCCTGAGGCTTGTCGTGATAAGGATACCACCTTGGTGGTATATACTCCCGCCATTCCTCACGACCATGCCGAACTGTGCTACTTCAACGACAATGGTTTTGAGGTAAAGAAGCGTTCACAGGTACTGGGTCTCATCACACACGACAGCAAAGGACTGTGTGTGGCAGGTACCCACGGCAAGACCACTACCTCTACCATGCTGGCCCATTTGCTGCATCAGTCGCATATAGGTTGCACAGCCTTCCTGGGAGGCATCTCCAAGAACTACGGCACCAACCTGTTGCTCTCGTCAACCAGTCCGTTTACGGTGATCGAAGCAGATGAGTTCGACCGTTCATTCCACTGGCTCTCACCCTATATGAGTGTGGTAACAGCCACCGACCCTGACCACTTGGATATCTACGGCACCTACGAAGCTTACTTGGAGAGTTTCCGCCATTATACCAGTCTGATACAGCCAGGTGGCGTGTTACTGATACACACAGGTTTGGCACTGCAGCCAGATGTGCAGAAGGGAGTGAAGACCTATACCTATGCACGCCGTGAAGGTGATTTCCATGCCACCAACGAACGTATTGGCAATGGTGAGATTTTTATCGATTTCATCGGTCCAGACGTAGAGATCAAGGATATCCAGTTAGGAGTACCGATGAGTATCAACATAGAGAATGGCATTGCGGCCATGGCTTTGGCACATCTCAACGGAGTGACGGACGAAGAGATTCGTGAGGGGATGAGGAGCTTTGCAGGCGTTGACCGCAGGTTCGACTTCAAGCTGAAGAACGACAAGATAGCACTGCTCAGCGATTATGCCCACCACCCTGCAGAGATTGCACAGAGTGCCAAATCCATCCGTGAGTTGTATGCCGACAGAAAGATTACCGCTGTGTTCCAGCCTCATCTATATACTCGCACGCGTGATTTATATAAGGAGTTTGCCGCAGCACTGTCGTTGTTCGACGAGGTCATCCTCACCGAGATTTACCCTGCCCGTGAAGAGCCTATCCCTGGCGTTACGAGCGAACTGATCTACGACCTCTTGCGACCAGGCATCGAGAAGACCCTGTGCAAGAAAAACGAGGTGGCCAAGTTACTGGCACAAGGAGGCCGACAGGTAGTCATCATCTTAGGTGCTGGCGACTTAGACAACAAGATGGACGAATTTAAGCAAATATTAGAGCAAGCATGAGCATTAAAATGAGAATATTGCTATCTTTGGTGATGCTGCTGATCATTGCCTATCTCTGCACCGCCTTCACCTTCTTCAACAAGAAGCCGGTAGGGAGGTTGTGTACCGAGATAGAAGTAACCACCAAAGATTCCACATTCTCCGACTTGTTCACGGCACGTAGCATCACCGACATTCTGAAGCAGAAGAAGCTGAACCCTGTAGGCAAGGACATTGACAGTGTAAGTACGTTGCTCATGGAACGCGAACTCAGTCAGAACCCGTTGATTGACAATGTGGAATGCTACAAGACCCCTAGCGGTAAGATACGCATCGACATCAGTCAGAAAACACCAGTTCTGCGAGTGTTTAATAGCTATGGTGAAAACTTCCTGGTGGACAACAAAGGCAGTATCATGCCGCTGGTAGCCAGCAATGCCTTCCATTTGCCGGTGGTGACCGGACAAGCGTCAAAGTCCTTCTGTGCAGGCAAGCTGTATGAGTTGGGAGTTTTCCTCCAGCACGATGCTTTCTGGAAAGCACAGGTGGAGCAAATCAATATTGTGAGTGGGGGCAACATAGAAATTGTACCACGTGTGGGCAATCACATTATCTACTTGGGGCAGTTGGACGACTATACCAACAAACTGCGCCGAGTGGAGAAGTTCTACACCAAGGCACTGAACAAGATTGGCTGGAACAAATACGAACGTATCAACGTAGAACTGAGTAACCAGATTATTTGTACGAGAAGAAAATAAATCTTTATATATATGGCAACAACAGAATTTATTGCGGCTATTGAATTAGGGTCATCCAAGATTACAGGCATCGCTGGCAAGCGTGATACCGACGGTAGTATCTCCGTGCTGGCTTTCGCCCAGGACGACGCCTCACAATTTGTGCATAAAGGTGTGATATTCAATATCGACAAAGCCGCTAGTGCACTGAGTGACATCATTATCAAGCTGGAAACCCAGCTTCGTAATTCTACTATCGCCAAAGTATATGTTGGTATTGGAGGAAGGAGCATGCGTACTATTGAGAACCAGGTGAGCCGAATCGTTGAGGGCGAGGAGAAGATTTCCGAGGAACTGGTATTCTCAATGAGCGACGAGAACCTGGCATTCCCTTATGATGAATTCGACATCCTGGATGTAGAGCCGCAGGAATACAAGATCGACAACCGTTTGGTGGCCGACCCTGTGGGCGTGGCTGGCAAGGATGTTACAGCTCGTTTCCTTAATATCGTGGCTAAGAAGATGGTAAAGAAGAACCTCGAGCTGTCGTTACAGCAAGGCCATGTCAAGGTGGCCGAACTGTTGTTGGCTCCTAAGGCACTGGCCAATGCCCTACTCACCGAATCCGACCGCCGTTTAGGTTGCGCTTTGGTGGATATAGGTGCCGAGACCACTACCGTCAGCATTTACAAGAACAATATCCTGCGTTACCTCACCGTCATACCATTGGGTGGCAACAATATCACCCAAGACATCGCTTCACTGCAGATGGCCGACGAAGACGCCGAGCAGTTCAAGGTACTCTATGGCGATGCTTTGGTAACCGACGAAGATATCGACAAGAACGAAGAATATGTACTGGACAACGGTCATGCCCTCTCGAAAGACCTATTGGGTGACATCGTCTCAGCCCGTGCAGAAGAGATCCTCATCAATGTATGGAACCAGATTCAGCAATCAGGCTATCAGGACAAGCTTACGGCAGGTGTGTTCTTCACCGGTGGTGGCAGTAACCTCAAGAACACCGAAGAAGTGTTCAAGAGAATCTGCCGTGACGACCGCATGAAGATCAAGACCGTCAAGTTTATCCCAGATGTGGTAAGAGGTTATGGCAATGACATCAAGCGCAACGGTACCCTCTGCACCCTGTTCGGTTTGTTGCTGGCAGGCAAGGAAAACTGCAGTGAAGACAAACCCGAGCCTGTGGAGGAAAAACCGGTCTTCCCTCCAATGGGACAAACCGATATGTTTGCCAATGACGAGACGCTCAAGGAGCAGGAAGCCAAGATCCTGGCCGACAAAGCTGCTGAGGAAGAGCGCCAACGCCTGCTCAGGGAGAGTGAAGAAGAGAAGAAACGCAAGGCTGAAGAAGCAGAGCGCAAGCGTCTGGAGCGTGAGCGTAAGAAGAACAGCTTCTTCACCCGCGTCAAGAAAGGCTTTGATAACCTGTCGGGTGAGCTGTTTGGCTCCGAGGACACCAGCGATAGTATGAACTAAAGAAATACAATCATTATGGAAAATATACTACACTTTGATTTCAATACCGACACCAACGAGACCCCTAAAATCATCAAGGTCATCGGTGTAGGTGGTGGTGGCGGTAACGCCGTAAAGCACATGTATCAGGAAGGTATCCATGATGTTACCTTCGCCCTCTGCAACACCGACTTGCAGGCACTGCGCCAGTCGGAGATTCCTATCAAGATACAGCTGGGTCCCAAGACCACCCAAGGTTTGGGTGCCGGCAACGACCCCAGGGTAGCTCGTGAAGCCGCCGAAGAGAGCATCGATGACATCCGTAACCTGCTCGACGACGGTACCCAGATGGTGTTTGTCACCGCAGGTATGGGAGGTGGAACAGGTACTGGTGCAGCCCCAGTAGTAGCACGAGTAGCCAAAGAGATGGACAAGCTGACCGTAGGTATAGTCACCATCCCGTTCCTCTTCGAAAAGAACCGCAAGATCATGCAGGCCCTCGAGGGTGTGGAGGAGATGCAGAAGAACGTCGATGCCCTGCTGGTCATCAACAACGAGCGTCTGCGTGAGATCTATACCGATGGCATTACCACCATGCGCGAAGCCTTTGCCAAGGCCGACGATATCCTGTCCGTTGCCACCAAGAGCATCGCCGAGATGATTACCATGGAAGGTAATATCAACCTCGACTTCCGCGATGTGAAGAAAATCCTCAAGAACGGTGGTGTGGCCATCATGTCAACGGGTATTGCCAGCGGCGAACGCCGACTGAAGCATGCCATCGACGATGCCTTGAAATCACCGTTGCTCAACGACAACGACATCTCTAAGGCCAAGAAGATTCTGTTCAACATCTCATGGAGTCAGGACTCACCGTTGCTCATCGAAGAGACCAACGAAATCGACAGCTTCATGGAGAGCCTCGACAAGAACATTGAGGTCATCTGGGGCGAGGCCGAAGACCCATCACTGGGCGATAATGTCAAGTTCACCGTACTGGCCACCGGGTTTGGTTCATCCAGCATCCCAGGCATGGAGCAACTCCAACAGCAACGCTCGAAGGAAGAGCAGGAAGCCCAGGAAGAACGTGAGCAACAGGAGCAGGAGCGCATCGACCGCATCTACGGTCGTAACACGCAGAAGAAACGTCCTCACCACCTGCCTTACGTACTTACTGCCGATGATTTCGACAATGACGAACTCATTCAGGCCATTGAGAACAGTCCTACTTACCTGCGCAACCGCACCACCCTCAACCAGTTGAAGGAAAAGTCGGTAGAGGTAGAGAAGCCAGCTGATGACACACCTATCACCGATGGCGATGGCATTATACATTTTGGATAATAAAATTGAGAATTATATGTTATTCGATCAAGTAAGCAAAGATATTATCGCTGCCATGAAGGCACACGATAAAGTAGCGCTGGAAACCCTGCGCAACATCAAGAAAGTATTCCTCGAGGCCAAGACAGCCCCAGGAGCCAACGACACCCTGGAAGATGCCGACGCCCTGAAGCTCATCCAGAAACTGGTAAAGCAGGGCAAGGATGCCGCCGAGATTTACAGTCAGCAGGGCCGTGCCGACCTGGCTGATGCCGAACTGGCACAGGTGAAGGTGATGGAGACCTACCTGCCCAAGCCATTGACCGACGAAGAGCTCACCGAAGCCGTTAAGCAAATTATTGCCGAGACAGGTGCCACCAGCATGAAAGATATGGGCAAGGTCATGGGCATCGCTTCCAAGGCACTGAGTGGCAAGGCAGAAGGCCGACTCATCTCAGCTAAAGTAAAAGAACTACTGGGTTGATCGTTCCAGTCGTTCTTGAATATTCCAGTTTATAGCAAGGTTTGTATCAAAAAAAAAGTACAAACCTTGCTTTTATTATATGTTTGCATTACCTTTGTCATACCATTAACCTTAAAATAATACCTGCAGGATATGAAAACTAACAGAAGAAATTTCCTGAAAAGCCTTGGCGGACTGGCCCTGTTTACCATCGTGCCACGTCCTGTGTTGGGCATGGGCTATATGGCTCCTTCCGACCAACTGACCAAAGGCATCATCGGTGTAGGCGGCATGGGTAGAGGTCACGTCAACTACGGAGGCACCCGCTTGGTAGCCATCTGCGACGTCGATCGCAACCACCTCGAGGCAGGCAAGAACCTCGTCAAGGAAAGCATTGCCACCTACCATGATTTTCGCGAGTTGATTTATGACCCCAATGTTGACATTGTTCACATTGCCACACCTCCTCACTGGCATGGCTTGATGAGCATCGAGGCAGCCAAGGCCGGTAAGGACATCTGGTGCGAGAAACCAATGACCCGCACTATTGGCGAAGGCAAGCGTGTGGTAGAAACCGTACAGCAGTTCGGTCGCATGTTCCGTCTGAACACCTGGTTCCGTTTCACCGACCAGTTCTATGGTTTGGGCACTACCGTCAAGCCGTTGAAGAAACTGGTACAGAGCGGTTTGCTGGGCTGGCCGTTAAAGGTCACCATCAGCGCTCACACCGGCTTCAACTGGAAGTTCTACTGGGTGGGCAAGGAAGACCTCGAACCAATGCCTATCCCTGCTGAGCTCGACTACGACATGTGGTTAGGTCCGGCACCCGAGAAGCCTTACAACCCACACCGTGTTCACCAGACCTTCCGTGGTTACTGGGACTACGATGCCGGTGGCTTGGGCGATATGGGTCAGCACTATATCGACCCAGTACAATACATCTTGGGCAAGGACGATACCAGTCCGGTGAAAGTTGAGGTGGATGCTCCTCAGCAGCATCCCGACGCTGTAGGCACTTGGCGTAGCATCACCTACACCTATGCCGACGGTTGTCAGATCGTGCTGTGGGGTGGCGACTATGGCAACCCCGATACCCCATACATCGCTGGTCCGAAAGGCAATGTCTATAAGAACTTCGTCTGCGACATCCCCGACTGGGAGAAAAAGTTGGCCGAGTATCCAGACCCAGAGCCTCAGGTAACCGACTTCATGGAAAGTGTTCGCACCCGCAAGCCGTTTGCCCTCAACGAGACCAAGGGCTTCCGCTCGGCTACCATCGTCAACATGGGTGCCTGCGCTTTGCGCCTGAACCGCACCCTCGAGTTCGACCCCGTGAAGCTGGAGTTCATCAACGACGATGCCGCCAACCGTCTTATCAACCAACCTATGCGTGGTGAATGGAAATTATAAAAATGAACATTATGAAAAAACATATTCTCTTTATAACATCCCTCTTGGTGAGCTGTTTGCTGCTGGCGCAAGGCCCTGCCAACCGCACAGCCAAGACCGTAGCAGCCGATGTGTTGGCACAGATGCCTGCACAGAACCAAGAGACCTTCAATAGCCTGATGAACGACCTGGCCAACAGTGGTGAAGAGGGCATCCTCATCCTCACCCAGATGCTCAAGGCCCCCG
This sequence comes from uncultured Prevotellaceae bacterium, assembly GCA_946407325.1. The sequence goes on from CAMJNN010000031.1 coordinate 11,237, forward strand.
GTCAGGGCAGCAATGCCCAGGTGGAATATGCACTGAGCGGCCTCACCGCCTATGTCAGTGCCCCTGGTCGTGAAGCCCAGCAGGCAGTAGTGTTGTCAGCCCTCAACAAGGCAGCAGCACAAGCCACCAACACCACCATAAAGGCGTTCCTCGAAAACCAGGCCAGCATGCTGAACCGTCCGTATGCTATGGCAGAAACAGTAACCCCAGCCTTAGCCATTGCCCAGCGCAACGCCAAGGCAGCCCTCAAGAGCGGCAAGCAGCAAGACCGCATCAAGGCCATGCTGGAAGTCATGAGCCAGTTGTCAGCCAACGATGCCCAGAAGACTGCCCTCGCTGCCCTCAAGGATGGCAACAAGGACTACCGCAACGCATTGCTCAGCGCTGTGTCCGACAAGGCCGACAAGGGTTTCTACAACACCCTGGCAAAGACCGTGCTCAAGGCGAAGCCCGATGTGCAGGCCGACATCCTTAACTTCCTCGCTGCCGAAGCCGACAAGAGTGCCGACAAGCGCAACCTGGTGAAGAACTCAGAGGCTAAGTGGGACAATCCTACCATGAACATCCTGCACAACTTCGTCAAGACCAGTGGCAACTACGATATCGTAGAAGCAGCCGTGAGCGCCCTGCGCAATATCGGTGATGCTTCTTCCATCCCTGTCATTGCTTCTCTGCTGAAAAAGTCAGACAGCAAGTATATCGACCTGGCACAGGCAGCCTTAGCCTCTTTCGGTGGTAAGATCAACAGCGATGTGGCCAAGGTCATCAGCGATGCCTCTCCGGCAGGTAAGATTGCCGGCATCGAGCTGCTGGCAGGCCGCAAGGCTACCGTCAACCTGGGCACCGTACTGGCACAGACCGACAATGCCGATGCCAATGTCAAGACAGCTGCCCTCAAGGCACTGAAAGACCTGGTAAGTCAGCAGGACTTCACTAAGATGTGCGGCTTGCTCGAAGATGCGAGCGTCGATGCTTACCAGCCCCTGCAGCAAGCCATCTACGCTACCCTGGCTGGTCAGACCCCCGCACAACAGGTACAGGCCATCAGTCAGCGCATGAACCAGGCAGG
>CAMJNN010000032.1 GCA_946407325.1 uncultured Prevotellaceae bacterium
TGTGCGACTCTCCTACAAATTACTTGAAAGAACCAGAATGTACCGATTTCATCGCAAAGATTCCTACCGTTTGGGATGAAACTCGTGTTCTCGATGGCAAGGTGGGCGAGTATATCGTAACGGCTCGCCGAAGTGGTAACACTTGGTATGTGGGTGGTATCACCAACCGTGAGGCAAGAGACCTGACTGTTGATTTGTCGTTCCTCAGCGGTAAACAGATGCAACTCTTCAAAGATGGTGTGAATGCCGATCGCAAGGGTTCCGATTTTAAGTTGACAAACGAGACTGCTGGTAGGATGACCATCCATTTGGCTCCAGGTGGTGGTTTTGCTGCCAAGGTCCAGTAAAGATCGGTTTATAATTCAATGAATAAATAGGGTGTGCTGAAAATGCATACCCTATTTTTGTGTCCTGTATTATTTGTACCCGTTTAAAAAAACTAGAGAAAGAACTGTTCCCTCCTTGGGAACAAAAGGGAACAGATATCAGAACGAGCGTAAAGCTTATTGCTTTTCCGTCTTTAGAAAATAGATAGCAGGATTTTAGAAAATAGATAGCAGGATGCCAATAAGGATGATGTATCTCACCGCCTTGCCTATGATCATGGCGGTGATGGTAATAGGCAAGTTGCTTCGCATCAGTCCTAAGGCCACAGCTATAGGTCCGCCAATGAAAGGCAGAAAGGCAAAGAAAGCCATCCAGGCACCTTTGCCTTGCAAGAACTTTTGCGCTTTGAGTACGTGCTTTTCCTTGATATGGAAATATTTCTCAAGCCATTCCATCTTGCCTAAGCTACCCAACCAATAACAAGTCATGCCTCCCATCGTATTGCCGATGGTAGCAGCAATAAGGATGCCTATCGGGTTCAATCCCAACGAGAGAAGTCCTGTAAGTACAAGTTCAGAGCTGAAAGGAATCAGACTACCTGCTAAGAAAGCGGTGAGCAACATACCCACATAGCCCCAGTCGGTCATCAGTTGAATAAATGCATCCATCAGTATAGCAGGTTAACGACAAATACAAGCATAAAACAGAGTAAGCTACCAATGAAAAAGATATTCGACCATTTGCTGTTGGTAAGCATAGAGAAATGGCCATAAAGCAGACTGATGACTATCAGAATCATCGGCATTAATTGCAAGGCGATAGAGATGCTGGTAAAAGCAAGCACAAACAAGAGTGAACCTGTGACAATAAGATGCTGAAGATAACTACGTGTTTGCATTTTTTCTTCCATAGAATACATGAAGTAGTGGGTGGCACTTACCAAAAACAGCATGAGCGTGTAAAATAGCATTACTACTGTTGAGAGCTCTAAGTTAACAGAAGATATGCTTTCAAACCTTGTCACCTCAGCTATCTTAGCGATAATATCTGCCCCGTGGTTGGTAACAAGATCATATATGGTAAAAATTCCTATAGGAATTGACCATCCAAAGACAGATGCGACGAAACTCCTAATATTCAATGACCTGAATACATAGCAGCTATACCACAAATAGGGAATGAGCCAAACCATTTTGGGAACGAACAAACAACCAATGCCCCACAGAATAAAAGCATGGAATAGCAGGCCGGCCGACCAAGAAACCTGGAAAGTGTTGTATAAAATGAAAATACTTGCCAAGCAACAGATGGCCATGAGATTGCCCCCAAAGATAGTATGAATCTCAGGATAGATGGATGTTAGTATCAAAAAGATGATCGTTTGGAAAGATGCCCTCAGGCGGATGATAGCAAATGACTTATTGATGACTATCAGCAAATATCCAATGAGGGTATATAAAGCATAGGCCCCTATAGTTTCTCCTAAGCTAGCTACAGGGCGTACCAAAAAACAAACCACCCAAATGGCAACAGAAACTATAATGGCAGTTGTCAGCGTCAGCTGATTGGTAACGATCTCTTTTTGAATACTTTTAGCCAAGGTCTTTGCCTATGTCCCTTCTATTATACTTCTTCTCAAACTCGATAAAGCTGGCAGCAAAATAGCTCTGTTTCAGTGCTTCCTCACGAGTATCACCGTATGAACAAACAGCAATCACTCGTCCGCCGGCAGTAACCGTCTTTCCATCTTTGATGGCAGTTCCTGCATGGAAAATAATACTACCTGTTTCAGCAGCTTTTTCTAAGCCCTTAATCTCAAAACCCTTCTGGTATTTCTCTGGATAGCCACCGCTTACCAACATCACACAAGCCGCACAACGAGGGTCATGCTCTAAGGTATATTGGTCAAGATTTCCTGCCTCTACTCCTTCAAACAGCTCTACTAAGTCGCTCTTGGTACGCAACATCACGCTTTCTGTCTCTGGATCACCCATACGGCAATTATATTCAATAACATAAGGATTATCTTTGACGTTGATGAGTCCCAAGAAGATAAAGCCTTTATAGAGGATGTTCTCTTGGCGCAAACCGTTTACTGTTGGTTCGATGATGCGAGTACGTACTTTTTCCATAAAAGCATCGTCTGCAAAAGGAACAGGTGTTACACTACCCATACCCCCTGTATTAAGACCCTTATCGCCCTCACCAATACGTTTGTAGTCCTTAGCAACAGGTAACACCTTATAATGCTCACCATCTGTCAAGACAAACACAGAACACTCGATGCCGCTTAAGAATTCTTCGATCAATACGGTAGAACTGGCATCGCCAAACATACCGCCCAACATTTCTTTCAGCTCTTTCTTGGCTTCGTCGAGGGTAGGCAATATCAATACGCCCTTTCCTGCACAAAGACCATCGGCTTTCAGTACGTAGGGAGCCTCCAATTGCTCTAAGAAATGCAGACCTTCCTCCAAGTTGGCAGAGGTAACACTCAAATAGCGAGCAGTAGGGATGTTATGTCGCATCATAAAACTCTTGGCAAATTCCTTGCTTCCTTCCAGTTGGGCACCTGCCTTTGTAGGACCTATCACAGCTATATGGGCAGTTTCGGCATTCCCTTTCAGGTAATCATAGATTCCTTCTACCAATGGATCTTCAGGGCCAACCACTACCATATCGATGGCTTTTTTTAAAACGAACTCACGGATAGCAGGGAAATCAGTAGCTTTCATCGCTACGTTCTCGCCCACAAGAGTAGTTCCTGCATTACCAGGAGCGATAAACAACTTCTCTACCTTTTTGCTTTGTGCAATCTTCCATGCCAACGCATGTTCACGTCCACCTGAGCCTAAGAGTAATATCTTCATATTCTTTTTGAGTTTTTAGAGGTTATCTTCAAAATACTGAGTCATCTTTTCATATAGATGTACGGCATCCTTACCAGAAACACCATGCTGGTGTCCAGGGTAGAGGAAGAGGTCGGGTTGTACTTTGGCATCTACACAAGCCTTGATAAAGCCCAACGTATGCTGAGGCACGCAAGTTCCATCTTGGTAACCATGTATCATCAACAGTCGTCCTTTCAAGTTGCCTGCCAAATTACGTAGGTTGGTTTCTGCATAGCCCTCTGGGTTGTCTTGAGGGGTATCCATATAGCGTTCACCATACATCACCTCATACCATTGCCAGTCGATGACTGGTCCACCAGCAACACCTACTTGGTAAACATCGTTCATACGCAACATCATGCTGGTGGTCATGTGTCCGCCAAAGCTCCATCCATGTACACCCATACGGGACTTGTCAACATAAGGCAGACTCTTCAGGAATTCAGCACCTTTGCGTTGGTCCTTGGTCTCCTCCACTCCTAAGTGGCGGAAGGTAGCCTGCTCAAATTCCAATCCACGGTTCTCGCTACCACGGTTGTCCAAGCAAAACATCACATAACCCTTGCTGGCCATGTAAAGTTCCCAAGCACGGGCACCATAACGCATGTTGGCTGAGATGTTTTGTGCATGAGGACCACCATAGACATACGTCACAGCTGGGTATTTCTTATTGGCATCGAAGTTTACCGGTTTAATGATGCGATAATAAAGGTCTGTCACCCCATCAGCGGCTTTGATGGTGCCCGTCTCTATTTGTGGCAAAGCAAAGTCCTTCAAAGGATCCTCTGCTGTCAGAAGGTTGATAGCCTTTGCCAGCCCTTTGCCTGTAGTATCATAAACGTCTATCTTGCGGGCAATGGTAGGAGTAGCATAACTGTCAAACAGATATGCGCCAGAAGCAGATAATTGTGCCCTATGAACACCCTCACTGTCGTTCAGTGTGGTCTTTTCTCCCGTCTTGACATTCACCTTATATATATTGGTCTGCAAAGGAGATACCTCTGTAGATGAATAGATGATTTCCTTCTTTGCTTCATTAAATCCCAAGATGTCTTGTACCAGCCAGTTGCCTTTTGTCAACTGAGTAGTCTTTAAAGACTCTTTGTAAGTAAAACTACCCACAGAATGCTTCTCTGGATAAACACTTGTCTGTGTATCCATCAGGTAGAGATGATTGAAACCATCTCGTTCACTCTGATAAATGAACTTGCTCTGATCCCAAGGCAAAAATACGATGGGGTTCTCAGGCTCTACATACTTAGGATGCTCCTCTTCGTAGAACACACCCATCAGTTTACCAGTCTGGGCATCGTACTGACACAACTTGGCATGATTCTGTTCACGGTTCAGTTCTACGAGCCAGATGCTCTTTTCATCAGGAGCCCAACTGATATTGGTGAAATAGCGGTCAGTTGGATCTCCTGCATCGAGGTAAATGGTCTTACCTGATTTCACATCATATACGCCAACAGAAACCTTATGTGAGGTCATTCCGGCCATCGGATAGCGAATAGGGGTAGGCTCTGCTATACGGGCATCGATATCTACCAATGGATATTCTGCCACCATACTCTCATCCATACGGTAGAAAGCCAACAGGTTGCCTTTAGGACTCCAAAAGGTACCTTTGCTGATGCCAAACTCATTGCGGTGCACGCTTTGTCCCACTAAAATGCCTTCAGGTTCGTTAGTCAGTTGAATCCCATTTACAAAGAGGTTGTTCTTGACGGTATAGGCCAAGTTACAGCTTTCACTATTGAAATCAGCATTAGCTGCTCCTCTAGGCATTTCTTGTTTTGCCACAATAGCTTCGCTCTTCCAATCCAGTACATATAAGCCTGTACGGGTACGTATTAGCATCTGAGTCTTGCCTGGCCATAACAACTGGACATTTTGCAAAGTAGGCACATTTGCCTCTACTTTGTTTTTCTTCAGAAGAGCCGTCACTTGTTCAATAGTCAGCAACTCAGTTTCTTTGCCGTTCTTCAAGTCAACGGTCACCATCCTATCAATATCAGGCTTTACCAATACGTCACCCCACCATTGCAACCCATAGATATTTTCTGCATAGCGGTATGTCTCGCCTCCAGGAAGCAAATCATCCAAGGTTAACGTTTTCAGTTCCTGAGCCATAAGATTACCCATTGTTAAAGCACCTACCAATAGCAGTGCCGTTCTCTTTATCATCCGTATCATATTATTCGTCTTTTTTCGCTTTCATTTCACGCTTCTTACGTTCTGGATACGACTCTTTGCGAGGTTTCCTATCGCCGTCTTTACGGAAAGGTCTGTCGCCATCCTTGCGGAATGACTTGCCTTCTCCATCTTTACGGAAAGACTTTTTCTCACCGTCTTTTCGGAAAGGCTTTTTGTCGCCAAACGATTTTTTCTCTCCAGAAGGCTTTCTGTCTCCATTCTTGCGGAAAGGCCTGTCTCCCTCCTTGCGGAAACTCTTATCGCGTTTTTCTTTCAGTTCAGGATGAAGTCTTTCTTCTTCCAGGCGTTTTTTCTTGGCTTCAGCTTTCTCATATCGTTCCAACTCAGCCAAACGGTGTTGCTCAGGAGTGAGCCATTTACCGTGACTGACACGTTTCTTAGGCTTTTCTTCCTTGTCGCCTTCTTTGTCCTTGTTCAGTTCCTCACCAGCTTCACGGAATTGTACATATTTGCCCTCAAAGATTTCATATTCTCTGAAGGAGCATTCCAATTCACCGTTCAATACGGCAATTTTGCGTGTTGGCTTCAAACCTATCTGGTCGAAACATTCGTCACGATAGCTCAATATCCAAGCTTGTCCACCCACAAACGCATGCTTCAGTCTTTCACCAATGGTGGCATACAGTTCCAGGATATTGTCAGATGATATTCTCTCGCCGTAAGGTGGATTGGTAATCATCACAGATTTCTCGGCAGGTTGCACGAAATCCTTGATATCCCTCATCTCTACGTCTATGATGCGAGTCATTCCTGCACGCTTGATGTTGCCACGAGTGGTAGCCACCATCTTTGGATCGATGTCATAAGCGTAAATATGATGTTCGAAATCTCGTTCATTTGACTCATCGTTGTAGATAGATTCCAACAGTTCTGCATCAAAATCGGGCCACTTCTCAAAAGCATAGCCTTGCGTTCTGAAGATGCCAGGAGCCATATTCTTGGCTATCAAGGCAGCTTCAATGGGCAGGGTGCCAGAACCACACATAGGGTCTATAAAGTCGGTCTCTCCTTGCCAACCGGTCATCATAATCAAACCAGCTGCCAGTACTTCATTCAAAGGTGCTTTACCTGTTTCTGCACGATAGCCACGGATGTGGAGTGATTCACCAGAAGAATCGAGGGAAAGAGTACATTGGTTATCATTGATATGAATGTTGAGTACGATATCAGGGTTCTTCACGCTGACACTCGGACGTTTGCCTTCCTTATCGCGAAAGTAGTCTGCTATAGCATCCTTCACCTTGTAGCTTACATACATGGAATGGCGGAAATGCTCGCTATGTACCGTAGCATCCACAGCAAAAGTCTGACCTACAGACAGGTAATCACCCCATTCTACGTTTTTAACTGCTTCATACACCTCGTCGGCCGTGTTGGCTTCAAACTGTTTGATGGGCTTAAGGATGCGCAAAGCAGTGTGTAGTGAGAAATTGGCCAAATACATCATGCGTTTGTCGCCAGTGAAACTCACCATTCGCTTACCTGTCTCAATGTTTTCTGCGCCTAATGTAGCCAGTTCTTTTGCCAGTACATCTTCCAATCCTTGGAAGGTTTTGGCTATCAATGTAAAGTTTTCGTTATATTGCATAATTCTTAAAGTTGTCAATTTCTTTGGCACGGTTTTGTGTGATCCTGGCTCCAGGCCTCACGTCTTCTGTCACCCAGATGTTACCGCCTACCGTAGCACCCTTACCAATGGTGATTCGCCCCAAGATAGTAGCATTAGAGTAGATGATCACATTGTCTTCCAGAATAGGATGGCGAGGTATGCCTTTGATGGGTTTGCCATCGGCATCCAACGGAAAACTTTTGGCACCCAGCGTTACACCTTGATACAGTTTCACATTGTTGCCAATGACGCATGTCTCGCCAATCACAACACCAGTACCGTGGTCAATGGCAAAGCTGTGCCCTATCTGCGCTCCTGGGTGTATGTCAATTCCCGTTTCGCTATGTGCTTGCTCAGTGATGATGCGAGGAATCAAAGGTACTCCCAAAGTAAGTAATTGGTGGGCAATACGATAATTGGTAATAGCCCTGATAGCAGGATAGCAGGAGATGACCTCACCATAGTTGTGAGCAGCAGGATCTCCATTATACATAGCTTCCACATCGGTAGCCAGTATACGTCTTAAGTCGGGCAACGATGCCAAAAACTCCACAGCTATTTGAGCAGCTTCTTTTTGTTGACAGTCGGTACATCCACAATCTTCGTCGGTATCATCAAAGCAGAGTCCTGCCAGAATCTGACCTTTCAACAGGTTATATGCCTTCTCTGTATGCACACCTATATGATAGGTAATGGTGCGACTGTTTACAGCTGAATTGCCGAAGTAGCCAGGAAAGAGCAAAGCCCTTAACTCTTCCACTAAGGTGTGGATGGTGTTGGATGAAGGAAGCGGACTGTCATCCGAGTGGCGATGGAACAAGCCTTGGTAAGATTTACTGTCCGACAGTTCCTTTACTACATTAGCCAATGTTTCTGAAAAGTTGCCTGCCTGCATAAATAATTAAAATTTAGTACGCAAAGTTACTATTTTTAATTGGATTATTCATATCTTTGCGCTGACAAAACTTTATTATTAACAATTTAAACGTAACTACTATGGCAAAAATTGCTAAACAGCTTACCGAGTTAGTGGGCAACACACCACTGTTAGAGCTGACGAATTTTAAGGTAAAAAGAGATCTGCAAGCAAACGTTATTGCAAAACTCGAGTATTTTAATCCTGCAGGAAGCGTAAAAGACCGTGTGGCTTTGGCTATGATTGAAGATGCCGAAGCTAAAGGCATACTGCAACCTGGTGCTACCATTATCGAACCAACCAGTGGCAACACAGGTGTTGGTTTGGCTTTCGTTTCTTCTGCTAAAGGATATCATTTGATATTGACGATGCCTGATACCATGAGCATCGAGCGTCGCAACCTACTGAAAGCATTGGGTGCCAAGGTGGTACTCACCCCTGGTGCTGAAGGCATGAAGGGTGCTATTGCCAAAGCTGAGGAATTGCAGGCTAGCACACCTGGAAGTTGGATCCCCCAGCAATTCAAGAATCCTGCCAATCCTGCTATTCATGTAAAGACTACAGGTGAGGAAGTTTGGCGTGATACCGATGGGAAAGTAGATATTTTCGTGGCAGGTGTAGGTACTGGCGGTACCGTTAGTGGCGTAGGTTTGGCACTGAAGCAACACAATCCGCAGGTTAAGGTGGTAGCAGTCGAACCAGCCAGCTCTCCTGTACTGAGTGGCGGAAAGTCTGGCCCACATAAGATCCAAGGCATCGGAGCTGGTTTTGTACCAGATAACTATAATCCAGCTGTAATTGACGAGGTCCTGGCTATTGATAATGATGAAGCTATCTTGGCAAGTCGCCAAGTGGCACAAAGTGAAGGCTTGTTGGTAGGCATTTCTTCTGGAGCAGCTTTGGCTGGTGCCGTTAGATTGGCACAACGTCCAGAAAATAAGGGCAAGACCATCGTGGCCTTGTTGCCAGATACAGGAGAGCGTTATCTCTCCACTGTGTTGTATGCTTTTGAGGAATATCCCCTATAAAAGTAGAAAGCCCTACCGATTGGCAGGGCTTTCTATAGGCTCCTTCTTCCTATAAAGAGGGAGCTTTTTTATGCCAGCTCGAAATCCAACTGTTTCTTTTCCAAGTCGGCTCTCGATACCTTCACTTTCATCGCATCTCCCAACTGATAAACATGATGGTCTCTGCGTCCACGCAAGCAGTAGTTCTTTTCATCGAACTCGTAATAATCATCATCCAAATCACGCATCGGCACCATGCCTTCGCATTTGCTCTCATTCAACTCAACATAGATACCCCATTCGCTGATACCTGATATCACGCCCTCAAACACTTGTCCTATCTTGTCAGACATGAATTCCACCTGCTTGTACTTGATAGAAGCGCGTTCAGCTTGAGCAGCTACCTCTTCCATCTTGCTCGATTGCTCGCACATGCTCTCATACTTCTTCAGGTTGGCACTACGTCCTTCTTCCTCTAAATAGTGGGTCAGCAGGCGATGCACCATCATGTCAGGATACCTTCGGATAGGTGAGGTGAAATGGGTGTAATAATCGAATGCCAAGCCATAGTGTCCAATGTTATGGGTACTATAATAAGCTTTCATCATGGCACGCACGGAAATGGTCTCGATAAGATTCTCCTCTTTCTTCCCATGCACGTCATTCAGTAAGTTGTTCAGCGACTTCGTAATATCGTTTCTGCTACCACTGGTTTTGAGTTTGTAGCCGAAGCGAGAGATAAATTGCGACAGGTTCTCCAATTTCTCTGGATCGGGTAAGTCGTGTACTCTATAAACAAACGTCTTGGCTTTCTTGTCTTTGCCCACCTTACCAATCCTTTCGGCTACCGTTCGGTTGGCAAGCAACATAAATTCCTCTATCAGCTTGTTGGCATCTTTCGACTCTTTGAAATACACACTTAGGGGTTTGCCCTTTTCATCGATATTGAATTTAACTTCTACTCTGTCAAAGTTAACAGCTCCGTTTTTGAAACGTCTCTCCCTCAGTTTCTTTGCCATTTTGTCAAGTACCAATATCTCATCGGCATATTCTCCTTTCTGGTTCTCTATAATGGCTTGTACTTCCTCATAGCAGAATCGGCGATTGCTTCGGATAATGGTATGTACGATGCGTGACTTCCTTACAAAGGCATCTTCATCCAACTCGAAGATCACTGAATAGGCCAATTTGTCCTCGTCAGGTCTGAGCGAACAAAGGTTGTTGCACAACTTTTCAGGCAACATAGGGATGGTGCGATCCACCAAATAGACAGATGTGGCTCTGTTCAGTGCTTCCTTGTCTATGATACTACCTTCCTCTACATAATGAGTCACATCGGCAATATGCACACCCACTTCCCAAAGTCCGCTTTCTGCTTTTCGGATAGACAGAGCATCGTCAAAGTCCTTGGCATCAGCAGGGTCGCAGGTGAATGTCAGCACATTACGGAAGTCTTCGCGTTTAGCAATTTCTTCTTCTGGTATCTCCGTACTTATCTTCTCTGCAGCTGCTACCACTTTCTTTGGATATACGTAAGGAAGCCCGAACTCAGCCAAGATTGCATGCATTTCGGCATTGTTGTCGCCAGCAGGACCCAGAATATCAATCACTTCACCAATAGGGTTCTTAAACTCTTGAGGCCATTCTGTTACCTTCACCACAGCTTTATCACCATCTTTGCCCCCTTTCAGTTTGTCTTTCGGGATGAAGATATCGTTGGCCAACGTACGACTTTCCGTCAACAGGAAAGCATATGCCTTGCTCACACTCAAGGTACCAACAAACGTGTCGTTGCTGCGTTCCAGTATCTCCACCACTTCGGCTTCTATCATGTGGTGTTTTCTCTTGGCGAAGAACGAAACCTTCACTTTGTCGCCATTCATGGCATGAGCCGAGTTGCGTTCGGCAATGAGTATTGGGTCACCTCCATCGTCAGGGATGAAGGTGTTCTTTCCGTTGCTCTTGCGTTGGAAAGTACCTGTCATTTCTATACCACGATTATTCAGTTTATAGCGATGCTTGCTCGTTTCCTTGATGAAGTCATCTTCGATGAAATCGTATAAAATCTCCATACACAGCATCTTCAACGGATGTGTGGTGAGCCTCAGTGAGTCGAAAATATACTTCTGTGGCAATTCATCAGTTGGATGCTGTTGAAACAGTGCCATCAGTAACTCTGTAAGCTGTTGCTTGTTCATGCGCTTACCCGCTTTCTTTTCCTTTTTGCTCATGTCTGTTATGGTATTAGTTTTTATTCGTAAACCCATTGGCTACCAGCCAGCTATAGAAGGCTTCCTGCCAAGAACCGTTAGGTGTGTTCTTGTCGGCCGAAGGACCACCTCCACCAAACAATCCACCTGTCTTGTCGCCATAAATATGCAGTTCGGCATCCACTCCGGCTTTCTTCCATTCCATAAACAGAGCCAGACAACCAGCTGCTACACTGGGATGGTCGGCATGTACGCCAATAAACAACTTGGGCGCATTCTCTGGAACGATTACATCATCCAGGGCAGGACCATAAAGTGAACACAGGAAGGCAGGCATCAACTCAGGGGTAGCCTTTACCGTTGCATTAACTACCACACCCCCACCAGCCGAGTAGCCCATAAAACCAATTTTATTTTCGTCTATACGCCATTCTTTAGCATGTGCCTTCACGATCTTCATCGCTTCCAAGGCATCGTTCAAAGCATTATCGATGTCTGGGTCGCCACCTTTTATAACAGAAGGGTTGGCATTGGCGTTCTTGATGATGTCGAACTCAGTAACGGTAACCCTGCGAGGCAAACCTTTGCTGGTATCCACCTTGCTCATATCAGGAAAGCCGTTTCTCAGACGGTATTTCAAGCCGATAGCAGCTATGCCTCTGGCATTCAACCA
>CAMJNN010000033.1 GCA_946407325.1 uncultured Prevotellaceae bacterium
CCTTTCTTGGAAATTAAGGATTTATGTGCTGGCGATGGACTTGGGTTGCCGATCTGTAAAGAGATGGCAAAGAAGATGAATGGTGATTTGGAGATAGATCCGAAATATACCAAGGGAACGCGATTTGTTATTACCTTACATGTATAAATAATTATCCCCGTCCGAATGGGCGGGGATAATTTATTTTCAGCTTCTTATTGCTTCCACCTCATCAGGTGTCAAAGGTATTTTCTTTCCTAAGCGGCGAGCGCCGTCTTCTGTAATCAGGTAATCTTCCTCGTTGCGGATGCCACCGAAATTGCGGTATTCTTCTACCTTGTCATAATTGATAAAGTCGATAAACTTTTTCTCCTTTTTCCACCTATCAATCAATTCAGGGATAAAGTAGATGCCTGGCTCTACCGTATGTACGAAGCCTGGCTGAAGAGGGATGGCGAGGCGCTGACTCTTACGACCAAACTGGGTACTCTTTGGCTGTCCGTCATAACCTACCCACACTTCACCTAAATTCTCCATGTCATGCACGTCCAATCCCATCATATGTCCTAAACCATGAGGATAAAACAAAGCATGAGCTCCTTCACGCACGGCATCCTCAGTATTGCCTTTCATCAGGCCTAAGTCTTTCATACCTTCCACCATCACCTTTGCAGAAAGATCGTACACATCCATATATGGAATACCTGGACGCAGTGTTTTCACACTTTCCAAGTGCATGGCATTCTGAATAACATATACATCCTTTTGCTTCTGTGTGAACTTCTTGTCAGCAGGGAAAGTAGATGACATATCCCCGCAATAGCCGTTCTCCAATTCAGCTCCTGCATCAATCAAGAACAAGTCGCCAGACTTTACCAAATTGCCATGATAATGATTATGGAGTGTCTGTCCGTTAATGGTGGCGATGGTTGGGAATGACAACTCACAATTATTCAGTGCAGCCACATGCTCAATCTCAGCTGCCACATCATATTCATGCATGCCAGGGCGCAAGCACTTAATGGCGGCTATATGCATATTTGCCGTAACGTTACATGCCTTTTCGATTTCTGCAATTTCCTCTATGGTCTTGATGTTGCGCTGTTTTACGATGGCACGAATAAATGGGACGGAGCCTTCTTGCGCTGAAGGAGCTATACCCAACCAATCCATCAGTTTCAACTTATGCTCAGGACGATAGGGAGGCAGGTAATGTACTTGTTGTCCTTTAGCCTGTGCCTTTTTCAGGTATTCCACCACTTGCAGATATGGTCGTGTGTCAGTAACACCTATTTCTGCAGCTTTCTCCTGAAGAGTAGGTAATATGCCGGCCCAGACGATGAAATCGATGCTCATCTCGTCGCCAAAGACAATTTCTTTGTCTTCATCAATGTCGATAATCGCAGCCAGTCTTGCCTGTGAGATACCGAAAAAGTACAGAAAAGAGGAATCTTGGCGATAACGGAAGGCGTTATCTTCGTAATTTAATCCCATGTCGTCGTTGCCTAAGAAAAGCAACACGCCAGAGCCGACGGTTTTTTTTAGCAGGGCTCTGCGCTGCATGTAGGTCTCTTTTGCAAACATCTTTTTTTGTTTTTAAGTTTTTTGAGTTATTATGGGCAAAGATACAAGAAAAAAACGTATTTTTGCATGCTGACACAATTAAACGTAAATAAAAAGATGGCTCAGAACTCCAACCAGATTCAAGTACAGTCGCAACAACAGTTGCAGACGCTTTCACCCTTGCAGATTCTTGTGGTGAAAATGTTGGAATTGCCTACGGTTGAGTTGGAAGACCGAGTTAAGTCTGAGCTGCTTGACAATCCTGCCTTGGAAGAGGGAAAAGAGGAAACTCCCGAGAATGTGGCTGATGAATTGTCAAATCCTGAAGACGAGGGCGATACCAGCTACAATGCCTTGGATGATTACCGCAATGATGACGACATCCCCGATTATAGACTCCAAGAGCATAATTACTCTCGTAACGAAAGGATGGAGGAGATACCTTTCAGTGATACTACTTCTTTCTATGAAACATTAAAAGACCAGTTGGGAGAACACGACTTGGATGAACATCAGCGTCAGTTGGCAGAATATCTGATTGGTTCGTTAGACGATGATGGATTGTTGCGTAAGTCCCTTGATACAATTGTTGACGAGTTACTTATCTATATAGGTGTAGAAACCAACGTTCAAGAGTTAGAGGATATATTGCAGATTATTCAGCAGTTCGATCCAGCTGGCATAGGTGCTCGTAATTTACAGGAATGTTTGCTTATTCAAATAAGGCGAAAGGCACAAATGCCCGAAGGAAAGCAAGACGCATCATTACCTTTGGAAGAAAAGATTATCAGCTCATTCTATAAAGAGTTCTCTACAAAACATTGGGACAAGATATGCCAACAGCTGGGTGTCAGCGAGGCACAGTGCCAGCAAGCCATCAAGGAAATTACCCGTCTTAATCCTCGTCCAGGAGCATCCATGGGCGAGACAATAGGGAAGAACCTGCAGCAAATCACTCCCGATTTTATTGTGGATACTGATGATGAAGGTAATGTGTCTTTCAGTCTCAACAATCCCAATTTACCAGAGTTACGTCTCAATCCTGATTTTAGTCGTCAGCTGAAGGAACAAACACAAAGCAATGCAAAACAGACACGAGAACAGAAAGAAGCAACTCTTTTTCTTAAGCAAAAGATAGATGCTGCTCAAGGGTTTATTGATGCAATTCGTCAACGTCAAACCACTATGACTAGCGTGATGAAAGCCATCATTGAGTTGCAGCTTCCCTTCTTTCAGGAAGGTGATGAGTCGCTGTTGAAGCCTATGATATTGAAAGATGTGGCAGAACGCGCTAAGTTAGATATATCTACCGTTTCGCGTGTATGCAACAGCAAGTATGCACAGACTCCATATGGCATCTTCCCTTTGCGTTATTTCTTTACTGATGGCTTTGTCACACAAGATGGTGAGGAATTATCATCCCGTGAGGTGAAGAAGGTTTTGAAGGAAGTAATTGATGATGAAGACAAACGTCATCCCCTGACGGATGATGAGTTGACCAAGATTATGGGCGAAAGAGGCTATCCTATGGCTCGTAGAACAGTAGCCAAGTATCGTATGCAGCTTAACATTCCTGTGGCAAGGATGAGAAGAGAATAATGTGACAGGGAATATGGCAGACCATAACAAGACAGAGGTAGCGCTTATACGAATAGCCAGGTTGATATCGGCCTTTTTCTCGCCGTATTACATAGCTTTTGTGGCTTTTCTCATTTTGTTTATCTTCTCATATCTGCGCATCATGCCTTTGCAGTACAAGCTCATTGTCTTAGGGGTGGTTTATGGATTTACCATCTTGATACCACATCTCACCATATATATATTTAGAAAGGTCAATGGCTATTCGCATGATGATATGGCACAACGTCGCCAGCGATATGTACCTTTATTCCTGTATCTTATTTCCTACATCTTTTGTTTGGTTATCATGCGTCGTCTCAATATCCCTTGGTATATGAAAGGCATCATTCTGACGGCTTTATTGATGATGGTGGTTTGCCTTGTTCTTAACTTGCGATGGCGTATCAGTGAACACATGGCAGGGGCGGGAGCTACCATTGGTGGATTGGTGGCTTTTAGCATGCTCTTTGGTTATAATCCCGTATGGTGGCTCTGTGCTTTAATCATGGTAACAGGCATCGTTGGTTCTGCGCGCATCGTGTTAGGACATCATTCTTTGGGCGAAGTGTTGGCGGGTTTTGCAGTTGGCTTAGCCTGTTCCTTTATGGTTTTACATCCTTTTTACAACGATTTACTCAGATTTCTGCTCTTTTAAGTAGTAAAATATTTGCAAGTATTCCCTTTTTATGGTATATTTGCCAAATGCATTTTTGAATAACCTAAAAACAATTGATATGAATTTTCCTGAAAACATCAAGTACACCAGTGAGCACGAATGGATTCGTGTGGACGGTGACGTTGCCTATATAGGCATTACTGACTATGCACAAGACCAGTTGGGCGACATTGTGTTTGTTGACATCCAGACAGTGGGTGAAACGCTCAATGCAGGTGATGTGTTTGGTACCATTGAGGTTGTAAAGACCATTTCCGATATTTTCATGCCAGTAGGTGGTGAGGTACTTGAGCAGAATGAGGCATTGGAAGACCAACCTGAACTTGTGAATAAAGATCCGTATGGTGAAGGCTGGCTGATTAAGATAACTCCAGACCCAGCAGCTGACTATGATTCTCTGTTGGATGCAGAAGGATACAAGAAATTAATTAACTTATAAATATAAACATATGAAAGCATTGGTAAGTATCGTAATGGGCAGCATCAGTGACCTGCCCGTAATGGAGAAGGCTGCCGATTTCCTGAACGAGTTGGAAGTTCCTTTCGAGATGTGTACACTTTCAGCACATCGCACTCCAAATGCCGTAGCTGAGTTTGCACAGCAGGCTAAGGGTCGTGGCATTCAGGTAATCATAGCAGGTGCAGGTATGGCTGCTGCTCTGCCAGGGGTTATAGCAGCAAATACTACATTGCCAGTTATCGGCGTTCCAATTAATAGCGGTCCACTGATGGGTGTTGACGCTCTTTATTCAATGGTACAGATGCCTCCTGGTGTACCTGTAGCTACGATGGCAGTTAACGGTGGCCAGAACGCAGCTTTGATGACAGCTGAGATTTTGGCATTGTCAGATGCAAAGTTGTCAGGCAAACTGGATGAGTACAAGAAGAAGTCAGCTTCTAAGGTAACACAGGCCAATGAAGTATTGGCAAATGTCAAGTACGATTTCAGAGTTATCTGATGGACTTGTTCAATTATCAGCGCCGCAAGTCAGGCACAGTAAATGTAGGAGCCACCCCTTTGGGCGGCTCCTATCCTATACGCCTACAGAGTATGACCAACACCCCCACCCGTGACACAGAGGGTAGTGTGGCACAGGTGAAACGCATTGTGGAGGCAGGAGGCGAATATGTGCGTCTTACTACTCAGGGGGTAGCTGAGGCTGAAAACCTTCAATATATCAATGCTGCGTTGCGTAAGGATGGTTGTATGGTTCCGTTAGTGGCCGATGTTCATTTCAACCCTGCCGTAGCTGATGTAGCTGCACTTTATGCTGAGAAGGTTCGCATCAACCCAGGCAACTATGTCGATCCTGCCCGTAAATTCGAGCAACTGGAATATACTGATGAGGAATATGCGCAGGAGTTGCAACGCTTGCGCGAACGTTTTGTGCAGTTCCTCAATATCTGTAAGGAACAACATACGGCTATTCGTATTGGTGTTAATCATGGATCGTTGTCCGATCGTATCATGTCACGCTATGGTGATACCCCAGAGGGCATGGTGGAGTCGTGCATGGAATATTTGCGCATCTGTGTGGAAGAACAATTCAAGGATGTTGTTATCTCCATAAAGGCTTCCAATGCTTCCGTGATGGTTCGCACCGTACGTTTACTGGTAGATGTGATGAATCATGAGGGTATGGATTTCCCGCTGCATTTGGGTGTTACAGAAGCAGGTGAGGGCGAAGATGGACGCATCAAATCGGCGTTGGGTATAGGTGCTTTGTTGGCTGATGGCTATGGCGATACCATCCGTGTTTCACTCAGCGAGGCTCCTGAGGCTGAGATTCCTGTTGCCAGGAAGTTACGCGATTATGTGGTGGCTCGTCAACTGCATTTACCCATTGAGGCTGAAACTGCCCCATCGTTCGATTACCTACATCCAGTGCGTCGTGAAACAAAATCCGTACATAATATTGGTGGCGAACAAGTGCCTGTGGTTATAGCGGCAAGATTTTCTGAGCCCCATACCTTTAATCCCGATTTCATGCCCGATTATGTGTATGTAGGACGAAACCTGCCGGCTGAGAGACTTGAAGATGCTCAATACATTGTAGATGCCGATGCTTGGACAGGTTTGCCCAATACTTATCCTGCTTATAAGAAGGAGTACTTGCCTTTCATCAGCATGAATCCAGCCCCGTTGAAATTCCTTTTCATTACTTACCGTGACTTAAATGATGAGGTATTAGCATGTCTGAAGTACCATCCTGAGGTAGTGGTCATAAGCCAAAGCAACCATATTAACCGAGTAGGAGAACAGCGTGCTGTGGCACATAAGCTGATGATGAAAGGTTTACTAAATCCATTGATTTTTATCCAGCATTATGCCGAAAAAGAGTTGGAAGACCTTCAAATACGAGCCGCTGCTGATATGGGTCCCCTAATTTTCGATGGTCTCTGCGATGGCATTATGTTGTATAACAATGGCCGTCTAGCAGATCCTGTGGTAGATCAAACCGCTTTCAGCATCTTGCAGGCAGGACGTTTACGAATGGTGAAGACCGAATATATCTCATGTCCTGGTTGTGGTCGCACACTCTACAATCTTGAAGAAACGATAGCCCGTATCAAGGCAACAACTGCCCACCTCAAAGGTTTGAAGATTGGCATTATGGGTTGCATCGTCAATGGTCCTGGTGAAATGGCCGATGCCGATTATGGTTATGTGGGTGCTGGTCGTGGTAAAGTGAGCCTCTACAAGCAAAAACAGTGTATCGAAAAGAATATTCCAGAAGAACAAGCGGTTGAACGCCTCTTACAGTTTATCGAGGAAGACAGGGCCAAATAACGGTGCTGTTCTGCCTTTTTCTTAAAACTCCTTAAATTTATAGCAAAAGTACATTTTTTTTGTATTTTTGCAGCAATTTTAGGTGTATTATACCCTTATGAGTAAAATCTTTCATACTGATAGTTGCCCTATCTGTGGTAGTAATAGCTTACACAAGGAGTTTCCTGCCGTTGACCGCATGGTGAGCCAGGAAACTTTTGATGTGTGGCTTTGCGATCATTGTGGCTTCAGGTTTACTCAAGATGTTCCAGATGAGACAGAGATCGATAGGTATTACGAATCCACCGATTACATTTCTCATTCGGATACAGAGAAAGGTTTGATGAACCGACTTTATCACTTGGCTCGCAATATGATGCTCACAGCTAAAGCTGGTCATGTAACGAGAGCTACTGGGTTACGACAAGGTTGGTTGTTGGATATAGGCTCAGGAACGGGTTATTTTGCACACCTTATGACAGAATGGGGATGGACGGTTCGTGCCATTGAAAAGAATGCACAAGCTCGTCAATTTGCCCAAGACCACTTTGGTTTGAAGAGTGATGGTGATGAAGCTTTTGCTACGCTTGATGAGCATTCCTACGATTGCATTACCTTATGGCATGTGCTGGAGCACTTACAACCCCTCGATGAAATGGGCAAAAATCTGCATCGTTGGCTTAAGGATGAAGGAGCAGTACTGATAGCTGTACCCAATCATCTCTCTACTGATGCCCGCCATTATGGTGCCGATTGGGCTGCTTGGGATGTCCCTCGTCATTTGTGGCATTTCACTCCTGCGACCATGCAACTATTTGCCGAGAAGCACGGATTCAAGATTATCAAGACTATCCCGATGCCCCTCGACGGTTTTTATGTGAGTATGCTTACCGAGCAACAATTAGGTCATACAATAAGCTTCTTACGTGGACTTTGGCAGGGTTTTCTTGCTTGGATAAGCAGTTGGGGACATAAGGAACGAAGCAGTTCTCTGATTTATGTATTAAAGAAGAAAGTATAAATACATGACAAAGAAAACAAGATTTTTCAATTTGCAGACGGCTACGGCTACCGTTAGTACCACTCTGGTGCTGATAGTGTTAGGCGTGGTGGTGTTCTTTGCCTTGGCGGCTCGAAGCGTATCGGTATATGTAAAGGAGAATGTCAATTTCTCCCTGCTCATCAGCGATGATATGCCAGAGCCGGAGATTGCCAAGCTGATTGATGACTTGAAAACGAAGCCGTTCGTGAAGAGTGCTGAATATATTTCAAAAGCACAGGCATTGGAAGAGATGAAGGTCGAGCTGAACACTGACCCTGAAGAGTTTCAGGGCTACAACCCCTTCCCTGCATCCGTAAAAATCAAACTTCGTGCCGACTATGCCAACAACGATAGCATTGCCAAGATAGAAAAGCAGCTTAGTACCAATATCAATATTCAGGAAGTGCTTTACCAGAAAAACCTGATTGAGAGTATGAACCGTCATATTGCCCAATTGGAGTTGATGCTCATTGGTTTGGCTTTGGTGTTGGGACTTATCTCGTTTGCCCTCATCAACAATACCATCCGCCTTACGGTCTATTCACAACGATTTCTCATTTACACCATGAAACTGGTGGGTGCCAGTCGTTCGTTCATCCGTCGTCCTTTCATGGTCAGAAACTTCTGGATAGGCATCATGGCAAGTTTGTTGGCCAACCTGGCCTTGTGGGGAGCAGCTGTTTGGCTGGTGATGAATGAACCTCATCTTATCGAGGTGATCTCGCCCGATGTGTTGCTCACCGTCAGTGGGGTAGTACTTCTTACAGGTGTGCTTCTCACGTTGCTTTGTGCCTACTGGTCGGTGAACCGCTTCCTGAAGATGAAGGCAAGTAAATTGTATTACGTATAAAACAAAATATGGACAAGAAAAATTTTACATTTGGCAAGAACAATCTGATACTGATTGCTATCGGTGTGGTAGTGGTCATCATCGGCTTTTTGTTGATGACGGGTCCCAGTACTACCGTCAATCATTTTGAACCCGACATTTTCAGTATAAGACGAGTGAAGATTGCCCCTGTGATATGCCTTATCGGCTTTGTGCTGATGGTATATGCCGTTATAACTAAACCAAAGGAGGATAAGCAATGAGTTGGTTAGAAGCATTGATATTGGGTATGATTCAAGGCCTTACCGAGTACCTGCCTGTAAGTAGTAGCGGACATTTGGCTATCGGTTCGGCTTTATTTGGCATCCAGGGAGAGGATAACCTGACTTTCTCCATTGTAGTACATGTTGCAACGGTGCTCAGTACGTTGGTCATCCTCTGGAAGGAAGTCGATTGGATATTCCGAGGCTTGTTTAAGTTCCAGATGAACGATGAGACCAAGTATTTCATCAATATCATCATCTCCATGATACCCATTGGTATTGTGGGCTTATTCTTTAAAGATAAGGTGGAGGAGATATTTGGTTCGGGCTTGTTTATTGTAGGTCTGATGCTGTTGGTAACAGCCACTTTACTTGCCTTCTCTTATTATGCAAAACCTCGCACGAAAGAGCATATCAGCATGAAGGATGCCTTCATCATTGGTTTGGCACAGGCATGTGCTGTGTTGCCTGGCTTAAGCCGTAGTGGTAGTACCATTGCCACAGGTTTGCTGTTGGGCGACAAGAAAGAAAAGCTGGCACAGTTCTCTTTCCTAATGGTCATTCCTCCCATTTTGGGTGAGGCTCTCCTTGACGGCTTGAAGATAGTGAAAGGAGCAGCTGAGGCAAATGCCGATGTGTCTTTGGTGGCATTGATTGTAGGCTTCCTCTCAGCTTTTGTTTTTGGTTGCATAGCCTGCAAATGGATGATCGACATTGTGAAGAAGGGCAAACTGATATATTTTGCCGTTTATTGTGCCTTTGTGGGAATCGCCACGCTTTTGTTTAGTTTGATATAATTCTCAATTTTCAATTGTCAATTATCAATTAATTAAAATGCTTGATTTCCAGAAAGGTGAAATACTGTCATTCGATAAGCCCTATGGGTGGACATCCTTTCGTGTGGTGAATCACGTGAGGCATTTCATCTGCAAGCGATTGGGAGTAAAGAAGCTCAAAGTAGGTCATGCCGGCACCCTCGACCCTTTGGCTACAGGAGTGATGACGATATGTACAGGCCGAGCTACCAAGCAGATAGAAGAGTTGCAATATCACACCAAGGAATATGTGGCTACGTTGTGCTTGGGTGCCACCACACCTTCCTATGATCAGGAGCACCCATTGGATGCTACTTATCCTACGGAACACATCACCCGTGAGTTGGTAGATCAAACCTTGCAGCATTTCAAGGGTGAGATTTGGCAAGTGCCACCTGTCTATTCGGCTTGCAATGTGGATGGCAAACGTGCCTACCTTTATGCACGCAAAGGACAAGAGGTGGAACTGAAACCCAAGTTGTTGGTGATAGATGAGATTGAATTGCTTGACTTTGAAAAGCTTACAGATTATAAGCCATCACCCTACAGAAGGAAGGAACCTTCTGAGGATGAGGCCCAACTGATGGAAACAGGCGATTTCTACCAACTGAAGATCAGGGTGGTTTGCTGTAAAGGCACCTATATCCGTGCGTTGGCAAGAGACATTGGTGAAGCTTTGCATAGTGGGGCACATCTCACGGCCCTTCGTCGCACTAGGGTAGGTGACGTTAGGGTGGAACAGTGCCTTGACCCAGAACAATTTGAGGCTTGGCTGAAGGAGCAGGAAGTGGCTCCTTATATAAATGAAAGTAGTTAACAGATTATTGGATTGAGGTTTTACTCTCAATTTTCAATATTCAATATTTAATTAAATAAGATGAAACTATCACAGTTTAATTTCCGTCTGCCAGGGGACAAAATTGCTCAGTTCCCTACAGAGTATCGCGATGAGAGTCGCTTGTTAGTGTTACATCGCCAGACAGGTGAGATTGAGCATAAGGTGTTTAAGGAGATCATCAATTATTTCGATGACAAGGACGTTTTTGTGTTCAACGACACCAAGGTTTTCCCTGCTCGCTTGTATGGTAATAAGGAGAAAACGGGTGCTCGTATCGAGGTTTTCCTGCTCCGTGAGCTCAATGAAGAACAGCGTTTGTGGGATGTCTTGGTCGATCCTGCCCGTAAGATCCGTATTGGCAACAAACTCTATTTCGGTGAGGATGAATCGATGGTGGCCGAGGTAATCGACAACACCACTTCTCGTGGTCGTACCCTTCGTTTCCTATATGATGGTCCGCACGATGAGTTCAAGCGCGTGCTCTATTCTTTGGGTGAGACACCCCTGCCTCATGAGATCATCAAACGCGAGCCTGTGGCTGAAGATGCAGAACGTTTCCAGTCTATCTTTGCCAAGAACGAGGGTGCCGTTACGGCTCCTACGGCCAACTTGCATTTCAGTCGTGAGGTAATGAAACGCCTGGAGATCAAAGGTGTCGATTTCTCTTTCATTACCTTGCATGCTGGCTTGGGCAACTTCCGTGGGGTAGATGTGGAAGACCTTACGAAGCACAAGACCGACTCTGAACAGATGTATATCACCCAGGAAGCTGCCGATATCGTCAATCGTGCTAAGGATAACAAACGTCAGATCTGTGCCGTTGGCACTACTACCATGCGTGCGATCGAAAGCAGTGTGAGCACTGACGGACATTTGAAGGTGTTCTCAGGGTGGACCAACAAGTTCATCTTCCCACCTTATCAGTTTACGGTAGCCAACGCTATGGTGTCCAACTTCCACTTGCCATTATCTACCTTATTGATGGTGGTAGCCGCTTTTGGTGGTTACGAGCAAGTAATGGAGGCTTACCATGTGGCCCTGAAGGAGGGCTATCGCTTTGGTACTTACGGCGATGCGATGCTCATAACCGATAAGTGATGCTGTACTTAGGATTAGGCTCTAACTTGGGCGACAAGCGCAATAACTTGTTGCAAGCTGTTGCCTTGATAAGCGAACGGGTGGGCAGGGTTGTCTGCCTGTCACGCTTTTATGAGACCGAGCCTTGGGGCTATGCTTCCAACAATACTTATCTGAATGCTGCCTTAGGGGTTGAAACATCGCTCTCTCCCCTTGAGGTACTAAGCATCACTCAGACCATTGAACGTGATTTAGGAAGGTTGAAAAAATCGATGAATAGGGA
>CAMJNN010000034.1 GCA_946407325.1 uncultured Prevotellaceae bacterium
GCAAGCGTCTTCTCAGCCTCAGTCTGATTGCTTGTATAGTTGATAATCACCTGATAACCCTCTTGGGCCAGTCTTACTGTGATGGCTCTGCCAATGCCTCGGCTACCACCTGTTACTAATGCATACTTCATTTTATTATTGCTTGTATATAGTTTTTTCCTAATAATTCACTGCATGTATGCAGTGCTGTCATTGTCACACCCTCTACACCGTGCAGCATTAGGCTCTGCCCTGTCAGCAGGAGGTTGGGGATGGGGGTTCGTGGCGACAGTATAGTCAGCAAAGGATTATGATAATCCTTGCGCACACCGTAGGCCGATCCACAAGGGGTAAGCGTATAGTCGTGGTAGGTCAGCGGTGTACTGGTATAGCGCTTCTCCACCATGTTGCCTAATTGTGGTATAACCGTTTCTGCCAGGCTAATACACTCGTCGGCAAGATGGTCTTTCAGCTGTTCGTAGGCTTCACCACGATGTCCGATGGTGGTGTTCTCCCAAGGTTCGCACATGCTCCACGGCATAGGGGTGAGCAGGTCTATCTGGCGGGCATCATTACCTTCTTCCGGTACACGACAAGCTATCATCAAACCATTGACCATCTTCTGCCAATCACCGTTGGCGGCACTCATCTCCTCGAGTAAAGTCCATACGTTCGGCTTCCTATAGACATATTTGTTGTGGTTGAAATAAGGCAATGCGCCTTTTTTCAGTACCAGCGAGACGGTAAATATGCCAAAGCTGTTCTCTAAGGTGTTGATGCGTCGGCGGAACGTGTTCTTTACCAGGTGCGAATCACCCAGCCACTTGAATGTCTCCTGCGGGTGTACATCACTGATAAACGATGTGCCCTCATAGATCTCGCCATTCGTGCATCTGACGGCATCTATATGGCCTTCCTTTTCTATCAGTTCTTCGACTTCAGCACGACAGATAACCTCTCCGCCCAGATTCTTGATATTGTTGACTAACGTCTGCACAATCGGCTCTCCACCGCCACGCAGTCGCCAGCTGCTGCCTATATAACTGCTCATGCCATGAGCAAAGGTGAATAGGGGTAATGAGTCCTTACGAAGCTCCATCTTCATGGCTGAGCCCGATAGCACATTGATGAGCAGTGGGTCGTGGAAGAGTGACTGCAAATAGTCGTAGGCGCAGATGTGACCAATTTCCTCCATGGGGGGCAGGCGGCGCAACATCTCCACATACTGCTTCAACGCCTGTATCTCGTGTGGGAAATACTCACCCAACGTGTTGGCAAAGCGGTCATAGCCCTCAGCCATTGGGAAGGTCTGCTGTCCGATAGTCACAAGGTCGAAGCCGTCAGCATCCAACCGTACCCAAGGCAACTGCATCAGTCCCAGGTGTGAGAACACACTATGCAGTGGTTGTCCCTCTGCCAGTCCGCCCACATAGTGGAAGCCGGTATCGAATGATAAGCCGTCGCGCTGGAAGGTTTGCAAACAACCTCCCAGATGTGCCTGACGCTCCAATACCAGTACACGCTTTCCCTCACGTGCCAACAGCGAGCCACATACCAGCCCACCCAGTCCGCTACCTATGATCACAACATCATATCTCATCATTGGTGCTTGTTAAGCCAACGATAGATGGCAGGTTGTAGGATATAGGATAGGATGACCGCAGCAAGCAGGCCAACGAGTGTGGTGAAGCCAACGCTACGGATGGCGGGGTGCTGGGCCATCAGCATGCTGCTGACGGTAGTGATGAGTACCACTGCGCTGAGCAGAATGGCAGTCTTGTGTGACTGTAATATAGAGAAAGAGGAATGAATATGTTCGTTATCGCTAATCAGTCCGTGCATGATGAAGATGCTGTAATCTACACCGATACCGAAGATAAAGGTGGAGATGATGATGCTGATGAGGTTGAACTGCACGTTGAAGAATACCATAACGCCCAATACGATGAGCCAGCTAAGCAGGATAGGTGCAAAGGCCAGCAGCGTATGACGAGCATTGAAATGGAACGATACACACAACACGATCAAGACAAAAGCCATGGAAAGCCATTGCAGCAAGTTAAAGTCCTCGCTCATCTCGATCAGTGTGTCGGTGGTATAGTAGTAAGTGTCAAGTACCAGCAGGTTAGGCTCCTTGGCGATGGCATCGCAGATGCGCATATAATCGCTCTCGCTGCTGCGCACGGAGTCGTTCTCACAACGCACAGAGGTGAATACAAGGTAGTCGCCACCATACGACTGTTCGGTGAGTGTTGACTGGTAGCCTTCTGGTATGATGCCTGCATCGTAGAGCGCATCGGGCTCGTAATCACGGGTAGCTGCCTCAAAGAAGGGCTCGAAGGCATTGGCATTGATACCAGCCTGTGGTGCCGTTTCAGCTATCAGTCGGCTCACTTGTGCCAGGCGTTCGTCTGTCCAGTATTGCTTCCAGGCATCGATGCGCTCCTGTTGCTGCTGCAGTGGAACGAAAATCATGTTTGTGCTGGTGTAGCTCTTTACGAGTCCCAACTGTTGCAGAGAGTCGAGCTTGTGGTCGAGGATGGCAAAGTTCTCAATCGCTTCTTCCATCGAGCGTCCCTGACTGGCAAAGTATTTGGACTTGTCGTTGGTATAGGTCTTGTCACGAAGTACCTGCTCAGAGTGTTCTGTCATAGGATGGTCATACCCCAGGTTGTGCATGTCGGCATCAAAACGGGTGCCACCTGCCAGAAAGGCACCAACACAGACCACCGTTACTAAAAGAATAACGGCTATCAGCGGTTTCTTACGGTCGAAAGGATAGCTGATGAAGGAAGAAGTAAGATGTAAGAAGGATGATGTTTGTCTTTTTCTTAACAGCTGTGGTAGATAGATAAGCGAGAACAATGTGGTGCCTAAAATAGCAAAGGCCGCAAACAATCCGAAGTCGCGCAGTAGGTCGGTCTTGACAAACAGCAATCCGGCAAAAGAACCGATGGTGGTCAGACAGCCCAGCAGCACAGGCTTCACCTGGTCGTTGAGCAACTGCTCTGTGTCGTCAACAAACTGTTGGTGGGTCAATACGTGGAGCACGTAGCTGAGTGCCACGCCTAACACCACACCTCCGATGCCGAGTGCCAACAGCGAGAACTCGCCTTTCAGCCAGTACATCATGGAGAGGCCAAACAATGTGCCGAAAACGACAGGCAACAGGAGTAGGGGGATGGTGTCCCAACGACGGAAGCAGAACAACAGGAATACCAGTACCAGTAGGAGCGCTCCTGCTATGGTGGTGGTAAGATCTTGCTTGATCTGTGTAGAGTTATAGAAACCACTGGCTGGTGTGCCGTGATATGATATTTGCACCGCTGGGTAGCTCTTGGCAAACTGTTCAATCTGTGTGTTCAGCAGTTGGAACATAGCCGAGCCCTGTCCGGTGTTGGTAGCCGAATAGCGTGGGGTGATGAAGGCGATGCATACGGTGGAATCGGGAACAAAGAAATGATTGTCGATGGTCTTGTAGCTGCCGCCAGCGCTCAATAAAGGCTCCATCTGGTCGGCCAGTACATTGCGCATGCCCATCGGGTCCATCAGGATCAGCTCAGGGAACATCTCGCCAAACTCACCCGTCAGGTCCTCTCTGTTCTGCAGCATCTGTTGGGTAAAGTGCTCCCGGGTGAATAGGGTATCGAAACGTGCATAGACCGAGGTGTCAATATAGGAGGGCAGGTGTTCTGTCAAATAGTCGATACCATCAGGAATCAGGTCATCATCCAACTGGTAGAAGATGTCGCCAATGGTTTGGTTCACACTATCATGTAGCAACAAGGAATCTACAAATTCGTCGCATACCTCTGTTAGTAGCTCAGAATCGTTGCCTTCAAACAATAGAAAAACCTTGTCTTTGATTTTTAGGTCGGCAAATGCCAGTTTCGTCGTACCGTCCTCATTCTTCGACGAGGGCATTAGCTTATTGATGTCTTCTTCCAGATGAAGTTGTGTGGCAAAATAGCCGAAGAACAGGAAGAGGGCAATCATGGACAGCCAACATACTGCCTTGTGACTGCTGAAATACCGTGAGAGACGAATAAACAGTCCTGTCATTGCATGAATATCTTCAGTTGAATGTCGGCTATCAGCTCATCACCCACAAAAGTCTGACCTGTAGCCAGGGTTACGTTTCCGAAAGAGAACCCAAATGTAACAGTACTTTTCAGTTTCTCACCCAACCGTGGACGACGATGACACTCAAATTGCTTCACTTCACCAATCAGTCCAACGGGAGGAGGTGGGGCTTTTTCCAGGTCCTCACCCGCGGGAGAAGCTTGCATCAATGCCTTATAACCGGAAAGGGCAGAACAAGACTGGGCAAGATGCTCAATAAGTCCTGTCTCTGCCATGGTACCGTCAGGCAAGATAAAATAATTGTCAGGACATACACTTAACGCTGTGCCGGCACTGTTGTCGTCACATTCCTCAAACTCGTCAACCATTATGAACGGTTCTCGTTGAGGAATCAGGAGCTTGATGTCCTCACCTTTCATCATTACTAAAGTCAATTATTTCTAATTATTTCTGATGCTGCTCGATGTAGTCGTACAGATCGTTGAAGGTATGTATGTTCTTCAGGTCCTCAACAGGGATGGTGATCTTATAGGTGTACTGCACCAAAGCGATCAAATCTACCAGGTTGATACTGTCAAGGTTCAAAGCATCCTTCAGGTTGGCATCAGGTGCGAAGTTGCTATCTTCGGTTTCAAACTCTTCTGCCAACAGACTGTTTACTTGTTCAATAATTTCTTCTCTCGTTTTCATAAAACTAATTATTAATTTATCAATTTTCAATTCTCAATATTCTTCACAATAAGCGTGGAATTGGTGCCACCAAAGCCGAACGAGTTGCTTAGGAACATATCGAAATGCTGCTCTTTGGTTTCGGGGACAACGTTGATGCATTGGGTCACCTCATCTGGATGCTCAAAGTTCAAGGATCCACCGATGAAGTCGTTCTTCATCATCATCATGGAATAAATGATTTCTGATGCTCCTGCCATCCACATTTCGTGACCTGTCTGGCTCTTTGTTGAGGTAACAGGTACCTTGTAATCACCAAACACTTGTGCGATGGCTTCGGCCTCACGGCTGTCACCGATGGGTGTAGAGGTGGCATGGGCATTCACATAGCCAATCTCACGAGGTGTAACACCTGCACTCTCCAGACAACGTACGAGTGAACGGGCAGGACCCTCCACGTTGGGGGTAGAGATGTGATCGCCATTGCCCGAGAATCCCCAGCCTAAAATCTCTGCCAAGATAGGTGCACCGCGACGAACAGCATGTTCATAGCTTTCAATGATTACGGTAGCTGCACCGCCACTGGGCACCAGTCCGTCACGGTCGCGGTCGAACGGACGACTGGCTTTGGTAGGGTCGTCGATGCGTGTAGAGAAGGTCTGCAAGGCATCAAATGAGGCAATGCCGTACATGTTGTTTTCTTCTGCACCGCCACAGATGATGCAATCCTGCAAGCCGTTCTTGATAAGCAGGAAGCCCAGACCCAACGACTGCGATCCACTGGCGCAGGCTGCTGAGGCTGTAAGGTTGATACCTTTCAGATGGAACAATGTTGCCAGGTTCATCGTAACCGTCGAGTTCATCGACTGGAAGATAGCGCCCGAACCACAGGCAGCTGTTGAGCCTGCCTGACGGAACTTATCCATGGCTACCATGGTAGATTCAGCCACAGAGTCGTTGCCATAGATGACACCCACCTCATGGGCATCAATATAATCTTGTGTTAGTTGAGCCTGCTCTAATGCTTGTACCGTTGCCATATAGGCATATTGTGCCTCTTCGGGCATCATCTGTCGCACGTTGCGGCTCAATACCTTCTTCAAATCTGGTTTAGGAACATTGGCACAGATGGGGGAGCGGAATCCTGCATCCTTGCGCTCCTGACTGAACACGATGCCGCTCTTTCCCTCGTACAATGATTGGCGCACCTCATCAAGTGTCGTGCCGATACACGACCAGATGCCCATTCCTGTTATCACAACTCTTCTTTCCATATCTTCTTATTACTTCAATCTTTTACAATAACATCTTCTGCGTTTCACATATTTCGGATTCAGTGGTTTCCACTGTGTCAGTTCCCGCACGTTATCCTCTAACTGAGGACCTGTCTCTGCCCATAGGAATCCTTTCTTGTTATAGATAGGGATGAGATCGTCGAAGAACAGGGCATTTACACCAAATCCTTGGTAGTCGGGTCGTACCGCCACTAATAACATCTCGGCATTGTCTTCCGGTTGCCACTTCAGTGCTTTCAGTAGAGGCCACCAGCCCGTTGGCCACAGATGGCCTTTGGCTTTTTGCATGGCCTTTGACAAACTACTCATTGTTACTGCCACACCTACGACTTCATGTTCCGCATTCAGCACCACGGAAACCAGTCGTAAGTCTATCAGTCGGAGGTACTTGTTAACAAAGATGTCCACCTGAGCAGGGGAGAATTCCGTGAAACTGAAAATAGGCTGGTAAGCCTCATTCAGCAGATCAAAAATTTTCTTGCCATAGCCACGTTTGATAACATCAACGAAGGTAATCTTCATGACGCTTAGTCCTATCTGCTCGCGAGCATACTGAGCCACACGGGCGTATTTAACTGGCACTTCCTTGGGGATGCTGACGCGTATTTGTACCCAGTCAACTTCCTTCTCAAATCCCAGTTGCTCCATGTGGCGAGGGTAGTAGTCCGGATTATAGATGGTATTCATGGAACCCGTCAAATGGAAATCTTCTACGAGCATGCCTTCCTTGTCAAAGTCGGTAATGCCTAACGGTCCGTGTATCGTGTCCATGCCTTGCGACAGTCCCCATTGACTGACTGCATCTATCAAAGCCTTTGAAACTTCGAGGTCATCGATAAATTCAATCATGGAAAACCTAACGCTCTGTTGCTGCCACTTCTCGTTGGCCTTGCGGTTGATGATACCCACGATGCGCCCTACAGCCACTCCGTCACGATAGGCCACGAAGGGTTGAATCATTGAGAAACTATGGGCAGGGTTTTTCTTGGGATTGAAGATGTCGCGGACGTCGCTCTCCAGATCTGGCACGTATTGCGGACAATTGTTATAGATAGCATAGGGCAGACGGATGAAATCATCCATCTCGCGCTTACAACTTACTTTTACAACGACGATTCTTTTCATCTTCCACAGGCACACCTATTGCAATCTTCTCAGACTTTTCTTTTTTTCGGGTGCAAAAATACATGTTTTTGCTGGAATAGCAATGTTTTATTTCACTTATATTATGTTCTAAATTCAACAATTTGGCTGTTTGGCGTGTTTTTGCATCGGTGTCAAACGCATTCTATCGCATTGGGTATAGCAGATTGACAATTATCAGCATCACAGGCAACAGAACCATGTGCATGACGATGCCCAAGCGGGCAAAGTCGGTGAAACGGAAAGAACCTGGACCGTACACCAGCATGTGGGTGGAACTGCCAATGGGGGATGCAAAGCTAAGCGTTACGCTGAGCATGAGTGACATGACAAATGGCATGGGGTCGCAATCCAACAGCACAGCCTGTCGGTACATAATGGGGAAGAATACGGCAGCGGCACCTACATCGCTGATGAATTCGCTCACCACCGAGGCCAATAGGCACATGACAACCATGATGACATAGGGGTTGGTACCGCAGATATCAAGTACGCTGGTAGCCACGAAGCTGGCCACACCAGTCTTTGCGATAGCCACTGAGAAAACCACCGTAGAGCCGAGAATAAGCAGCAGGTCCCATTCGATGTATTTTGTGACATCGTTGATGCGGCAGCATCCCATCATCATCAGCACTCCCGCTGCCAGCATCGCACTGCTGATGAGTGACAACACATGGAACGACGAAGCTAAGAACATCAGCGTCAGTACGATGGCAGAAAGGATGGTCTTGAATCCTAACTGTGGAACGAACTGACTATCGAAGAACTTGAGTGAACGGCGGTTGTTCTCTTCCAACTGACTTTCACCCTTAGATGGACATTCTAACAGCAGGGAGTCGCCTGCTTCCAGACTGATCTCACGAGGCAGCCCTTCTACACGATGTCCCTGGCGGGCTACAGCTACTAGGGCTACATTGTTCTTTCGTTCAAAGTCGCAATTATTCATTGACTTGCCAATAAGTTCGCTACCGAAAGTGACATAGGCAGTGCGCATGCGTCGCTTGGTGTCTATCTCGTTGATGCTCCATACATGATGATCGGCAGCTGCCAATCCGTGGGTGCGCTTCAGCTCCAGCAGGTCGTTGATCTGTCCGGCATAGATCAGGCGGTCGCCACCCATGATATATTCGTCCTTGGGCACAGGCATCACAATTTCACGGTCAAAATGCATGATTTCGATGAGAGATCCGCCCTTGGGGTTGAACAGTCCGGCTTCTTCTACGGTCTCCATCACATGCGGGTTGTCGGTAGGCACCAGCAGTTCGACGGTATAGTCGCTGGTTGCCTCGAATGACACTTCAGACGATTCTCTTTCCGGGATGAAACGTTGCATGATAACTACCAGTAGCATGCCCAATAAGGTAAGGATGATGCCTGGCAGCATAGGGGCAAAAATGTCCATTGAATGACCTGTCTCAGTCATATAGAGGCCAGCTACCAGCAGGTTGGATGAGCTGCCCAACAGGGTACACATACCACCCAAGGTGGCTGCATAGCTCAAAGGCATCAGCAGTTTAGAGGGGGAGATGTTCAGCTTGCGCGACCATATATTGACGGCATCGATAAACAATGATACTATGTTTGACGAGTTGAGGAAGGCAGCAAGGATGCTGGTAGGGATCATCAACTTGACGATAGCCCATCCAAAGTTCCTGGCATTGCCTAATACGTTCTGGGTAAGCCAATAGAGGACACCCGTCTGAATGAGTCCGGCTATGATGACGAAGAAAGCAGCATTGACCACTACTGGTTCGCTACTGAAGCCCGCCATACCTTCTTCATCGGTGACGATGCCCGTCACCAGTAATATCGTTAAAGCACCAAGGAAAGACACCTCTGCAGGAATGTTAGATTTAGCCATTACCACAAAGATGCTGAACATGGTTAGGATAGTAATCCATCCACCTACACTTATACCCCAAATAACTTCTTCTATCATCGTTTCTATCTATCTTATTCCATTCAAAATAACGTTACTATACAAATATTGAAATGACCAATGCTACCAGAAAGCCGGTGGTACCCACCAAGGTTTCCATCACCGTCCAGGTCTTGAGGGTGGTGGTCTCATCCATACCTACCAAAGACTTGACCAACCAGAAACCTGAGTCGTTGAAATGGGAGCAAACGGTAGAGCCTCCTGCAATGGCGGCTGTGGTGCATGCCAGGTAGATGGGTGAGAGGTTGCTCACCTCAGGCATGGAGGCAATGATGCCTGCTGCCATTGTCATGGCCACTGTAGCGGAGCCAACAGAGATGCGTACTAAGGCTGCTACTACGAACGCTACCACCACAATAGGCAGTGAAGCCGAAGCTACTGCATCGCCTATCACAATGCCTAATCCAGAGTTCTGCAAGATGTATCTCAAGACGCCACCAGATGCTGTAACTAACAAAATCAATCCAGTGGGTTCCAGACTTTTAGTCATCACTCTTTCAAGTTCTGCTTTAGTATATCCATGCCCATATCCGAGGATAATCATGGCCACAACAACAGCGATGGTAAGTGCCACAAATGGCTCACCCAAAAACGCCAAGATGGGTTGCACGCTACTCATGGCTGGTACCACCTTCGCCACAGAATTGAGGATGATCAAAACCAGAGGAATCAGTACGATGCCCACAATCACCCAGAACGATGGCAACTTACTTTCGTCGATATCTGGCTGGTTCGCCACATGCTCAGGCACGGGGATATGGAACTTCTTACCGGCAATGCTTCCCCAGATAGGACCTGCCACAATCATTGACACGATGCCGCAACAGATGCCTACCATAATGACCCATCCCAGTTCCACATTCAACATAGTGGCCACCAGTACCGGACCAGGAGTAGGGGGGATGAAGGCGTGACCTACGGCCAGGCCTGCCAACAATGGGATGGCATAATACAGGGTGGAGCGTTTAGTGCGCTTAGCCAACGAGAATGCTAAAGGTATCAGGATGATGAGACCTGCATCAAAGAATACAGGCATAGCGATGACCAAGCCTGTGATGCCCAATGCCCACGCTGCTTTCTGATCGCCAAACTTGCGTACCATAGTGACAGCTAAGGTCTGTGCGCCACCAGAGGCTTCCAAGATAGCACCAAACATAGAGCCTAAGCCTACTAACAAGGCGATGCCTTTCAGGGTTTCACCAATGCCTTGGTTTACAGAACCTACGATCTCGCTGTAAGGCATACCTGCCATCAGTCCGATGGCTATGGCGCCAATCAAGATGGCTATCATGGCCTGTACCTTGAACCTGATGATAAGCACCAGCAATATCACCAAGCCAATTAAGGCAGCTATTATCAATCTTGTGGGATCTAGCATCACTTCATTCATTCCATATATCCTCCCTTCATTGGTGAGACAGCTTTCTCAGAAAACAGCTTCAGTACGCCCTTTTTATACTTTGCTTCCTTGGGTTTCCAAACTGCTTTTCGCTGAGCCAATACCTTATCTACCTCGTTACAAGGCATCTCAATGCCGTTGATACCTACCACTTCCAGTACTCGGGCAGGGATATCGATGTGAATCAAATCACCTTCCTCTATCAATGCGATAGGACCACCTTCAGCTGCTTCTGGCGACACATGTCCGATGGCAGGACCTTTTGAGGCTCCGGAGAAGCGTCCGTCGGTAATCAAAGCGATGGATTTGCCTAATTCTGCATCCGATGAAATAGCCTCGGTTGTATAGAACATCTCTGGCATGCCAGAGCCTTTAGGACCCTCATAGCGGATAATGACAGCATCACCAGGTTTGATTTGGTGAGATAATACAGCTGCGATGGCATCTTCCTCACAATCGAATGGACGAGCCTTCAGAACGGCTTGGAACATCTCCTTGGGCACAGCAGAATGCTTTACCACAGAACCTTCAGGGGCAAGGTTGCCCTTCAGAATAGCCACCGTACCATTATCACCAATAGGATGATCGAAACGGCGAATCACATCTGTACGCTTCAGGTTCCATTTTTTGAGGTATTGTTCGCATTTATCGTAAAAACCATTGGCTTTTAGCTCTTCCAGGTTCTCGCCCAAGGTCTTGCCTGTTACGGTCATCACATCCAGATGCAGCATCGATTTGATTTCCTCCATCACAGCTGGTACGCCTCCTGCATAGTAGAAGAACTGTGCTGGCCAACGACCTGCCGGACGAATATCCAATAGATAATGCGCCCCACGATGCATACGGTCGAAGGTGTCGCTATCAATCTTGATACCCAGTTCGTGAGCGATGGCAGGGATGTGTAGCAGTGAGTTAGTGGAACCGCTGATGGCAGCATGTACCATAATGGCATTCTCAAACGCTTCCTTGGTGACTATGTCACTGGCTTTCAGTCCGCGATTCACTAACTCCAGTACCTGCATTCCAGCTTTGTAGGCCATTGCTTTCAGGTCGTCGGAAGTAGCAGGCATCAGGGCTGAGCCGGGCAACATCAAGCCCAAGGCTTCTGCCATGATCTGCATGGTGCTAGCGGTACCCATAAACGAACAGGCACCACAAGAAGGACAAGCATGGTGTTTATAGAACAGCAGTTGCTCCTGGCTGATCTCGCCACGTTGACACATAGCAGAGTAGGC
>CAMJNN010000035.1 GCA_946407325.1 uncultured Prevotellaceae bacterium
TCCTCAAACAATTCCATATCATCCTCACGAGTGGCCTCAGCAGCGGGGTTCAGTACCACGAAGTTGTCATCATCAGGACCACCCAGATCTATTTCCGCAGGTTTTGCATCTTCTACCACCTTGTCTGTCAGGTCAACAGTCATAGGCTGTTCCTCTTCTAATGGTGTATCTTCTGCCTCATCCGCAGGTTTCTCTTTCTTCTTACGTTTCAGATAGCCGAAGCCCAGCAGTTTACGCAACCAGATGATGGTTTGCGTACTAAGGTAAGCCAACAGACATACGGCCGTGAAGAACAATATCATCAGTACCCCAGGCACGCCCACCTGACTTTCCAGCCAACTGCTCACATTAAAGCCGTGCAAGCCACCCAGGTAGAAGAATGTGTCCTCATACATACCTTTGAACAAGAAGCCAAAGAATACAGAAAACCATACCATCAGCAATGTACACCCTATGAACCATTTCCACAGTCTTACCTTCACCACGCGCATCAGCTTCAAGCCCATCACGAGGAAGAAGATCACCATAAAGATAGATGGTGCACCAAATTGTTGGTTAATGAAGTAGTCGGCCAACTGCGCCCCACGAATGGCACCCATATTTTGCACATCGCCCTCACCAGCCAGTAGCTGTTCAGAGGTATTATTATCAATCACACTTTGGTCAGCCGCACCATAGAGGAAGAACGAACCGAATGACACAAGGGCAAATGCCGCCATCAGTGCAATAGCCAGTCCCAGAATGAAATGCAAGGTCTCACTCTTTAGAAAAGCCTTGATAGTGCCCACTTTCCCAAGCGGTTGCTCTTGTTGTATCTTGTTCTTAGCCTTCTTATTATCTTTGTTTTCTGCTTTCATCTTTAAGAGTATCTTTCTAATTAATTTGTAAATATAGAGACAATATACCACATCGCCAAATTTTAAGCACAAAAACTTGCTTTACAACACTATTTTAAAGCAGATACCACTAAATGCTGCTTGAGAATGCAATGGCATACAAAAAAAACGTATCTTTGTAGCAGAAAAAACATC
This sequence comes from uncultured Prevotellaceae bacterium, assembly GCA_946407325.1. Next base: position 1,032 of record CAMJNN010000035.1, read on the forward strand.
ATTCACTCAAAATAGAAAATCATTATGAACAAGAAAAGTATTATGAGACGTTTCCTAACTATGTTGGCAACTGTCATTTGTCTGTTGTCATGCACTTCTAGCAACGAAAATACAATTTATGCGTATTCAGCCATTTCCAATCAAGGCAATGAGGTGAATTTTGCCGACTACAAAGGCAAGGTATTACTTATCGTCAACACCGCCTCGAAATGTGGCTTCACTCCACAGTACGACGGTCTGCAGTGGCTCTATGAGAAGTACAAGGATAAAGGACTGGTTGTCATTGGTTTCCCTTGCGACCAGTTCGGTCATCAAGAACCTGGCACCGACGAGGAGATAGAGGAGTTCTGCCGTAAGAACCACGGTGTTACTTTTCCCCTTATGTCGAAGATTGAGGTCAATGGTGAAAATGCCCACCCCATCTTCCAGTGGCTGAAGAGTCAGGCAGGTTTCGCAGGCTTTAACCCCGAACACAAGTTGGGTAAACTTATGGACGAGATGATGTTGAAGCAGGATCCCGACTATGCCTCAAATCCCGACATCAAGTGGAACTTTACCAAGTTCCTCATTTCCAGTGATGGCAAAAAGGTCGTTCGCTTCGAACCGACTACAGAGCCTCAAGACCTAATGGCCGACATCGAAAAAATGTTGTAAATCGCTTGTTTCCTTTGGCACAACCCATCTATCTCTGACGTAGCTCAAAAACAACGAGAACCGTTCTCATCCAATGTGAGAACGGTTCTCGTTTGATATGGGTGGCTTTAATACTTAGTTAAAGATCACCGTCTTGTTCTTGAAGGTGAGGATCTTGCGCTCGATGTGCTTCTGAACGGCACGTGAGAGGACAATCTTCTCGAGGTCCTTGCCCTTGTTGACCAGCGTTTCAATGCTGTCCTTATGGGTGACACGCACCACATCCTGCTCGATGATAGGACCTGCATCCAGCTCGGTGGTGATGTAATGGGCGGTAGCACCAATGATCTTGACACCACGCTCGAAGGCTGCATGATAGGGCTTGGCGCCGATGAAAGCCGGCAAGAACGAGTGATGGATATTGATAATCTTATGACGGTAGTGCTCAATCATATCTTCTGAGATGACTTGCATGTATCGGGCCAGTACGATGAAGGTGACACCATTATCGCGCAACAGCTGCATCTCTATCTCTTCCTGCTTGGCCTTGTTGTCTTTGGTGACGGGCAAGCAGTAGTATGGTATGCCAAACTGCTTGGCCACAGGGCGCATATCTTCGTGGTTGCTGATGATGAGGGGTATCTCCACATCCCACTCGCCGGCACTGTAGCGGGCCAACAGGTCGTAGAGGCAGTGTGACATCTTGGATACGAAGATGGCCATGCGGGGCTTCTGGTCGGAGAAATACAGACGGAAATGCATCTGGTATTTCTGACCATAGAGGGTATTGAAATAATCTTCTATCTTCTCTTCGGGGATGGCGAACTTCTCGAGTTGCCACTCTATGCGCATGAAAAACACGTTTTCTATCCTATCGACATACTGGTCGAGGTAGATGATGTTACCCTGGTTGACGGTGATGAAGTTGGTGACATCAGAGATGATGCCGGGCCTATCAGGGCAGTACAACAATATGATTGCAGTTCGTTTCATTTTACTTCTTTCATCATTTCTTTAACAGCAGTTTCCAATTGGCGGTCGTAGCCATTCATCACATCCTCAGGAGTGTTATAAACGGTAATGTCAGGCTTGAGCTCAGTGTTCTCCTGATAGACGCCATTCATATCGACGCAACCTACCTGTGGGATACCAAACACGAGAGTATTGTCCATCAGTGTCTCCCACCACACAGCAGTCATAGTACCAGCTACAGGTGAGCCGATAAGCTTGCCGATGCCCAAGGTCTTATATACCCAAGGGAAGCCGTGACCATTGCTATAGTCGTTCTCGCAGATGAGTACGCATGATGGCTTGGTCCACTTGTTATAGGGATCATAGCCAATGTATTGGTTGCGTGGCACGAAGTGCTGGTATTCCTTGCCTGCGAGCAGGGTGCAGAGGTCGTCGTGCAACCAACCACCGCCGTTGTTGCGCTCATCGACGATGACGGCTTGTTTCTGACGGTTCTCGTCGGAGAGGATGTCGGCATATACCTGACGGAAGCTCTGACTGTCCATCGCACGCACATGCACGTAGGCTACCTTGCCACCGGAGAGTTTCTCGACCAACTTCTTGTTGCGATCTACCCAACGCTTGTAGAGCAGGTCGGTGAGTTCGGAAGCGGATACGGGCTTCACGGTCACATCGAAGCGTTTGCCGGTGCTTGGGTTATAGACGCTCACGCGTACTGGCTTGCCGGCTTTGCCATCGAGCATAGGATAGTAGTCGGTGTCTTTGCCAATGGGCTGACCGTCGATCTTCTCAATGATACTGCCCTCGCCTACATCGGTCTTCTTTACGGCAAACGGACCTTTGGCAATTACCTCTTTCACCTTGAGGCCATCGCCCGTATAACTCCAGTCGTAGAACAAGCCCAACGAAGCGGTAGTCAGCTGAGGACCTGCAGGACTATATCGAGTACCTGTATGCGAAGCATTGAGTTCGCCCAACATCTCGCTGGTCATCTCGGCAAAGTCGTAGTTGTTGTTGATATATGGCAAGAAACGGCGATAAATCTCGCGCATCTTGTTCCAGTCGGTTTTATGCAGATTGACATCATAGAACTTGTCGAGCACCTGTTGCCAGATATGGTCGAACAGGTAAGCACGCTCGTCAGCAGGACGATAATTGAAGTTGGCCTCGAAGTCGATGTTCTTGCTGCTCTTCTTCTCCAAATCCACCTCCTTGATACCACCCTGGGTTGCGAGGTAGAGCTTCTTGAAATCCTTATCAGGAATCAACTCAGCACGGCCAACATTCTTCAGTACAATAGAGGTACTGCCCTCCTTGAGATCGTGCATCCAGAGGTCAGCGCCTGCCTCGAACGAAGCGGTGTAGTAGAGCTTGTCGCCCTTGGTATTGAGCACAGCATCTGCCAGATGGGAAGAGTTGACGGTGAGGCGTATCACACGGTCTTTGCAGTTGTCGAAGTCGAATTTCAAAGGCTCAATGTCCTTCTTCTCTGAATCACCATTGTCTTTTGATTTGGCGTCTTTAGCATCTTTCTTTTCAGTAGCCTTGTTATCTTTTTCCTTATCTTTGTCCTTGTCTTTCTCAGCTTCTTCACGCAAAGCGGTTTCTTCCTTTGTCTGACGGAACTGCTCATAAGCATCAAGGTCGAAGAACATGATATAGACATCATCCTCTGCACCCCAGCTACCATGACTGCGATAGCCGGCACGATCGGAAGCAAAGATCATCGCCTTGCCATCCAGTACCCACTTGGCACTTACATCGTTGTAGCCGCTCTGGGTAAGGTTGTGTATCTCGCCATTGCCAGAGGCGTTGACCAGTGCCACATCTTTGTTGTTCCAACCACCATAACCAATGTAGTTTGTGAGCAACCAACGACTGTCTGGACTCCACTGGAACCACTGGTCGCCATCACTGTAGCTGTATTCGTACTTGCCGTCCATAGCGGTGACGACTTTCTTGGTGGCGAGGTCGATGACGCGCAAGGTGGTGCGGTTCTCCAAGAATGCTACTTTCTTGCCATCAGGGCTGTAGTAGGGTTGGAAAGAGGTGATCTTGGTATTGGTGAGGCGCTCTTCCTGGATGTCGGTGGCATAGGTGAAGAGTTTCTCGTCGGCCTTGCCTAACTTGGCCTGATAGATTTGCCAATAGCCATCGCGCTCGGCTGCATAGACCAATGCACGACCATCGGGGGCGAAGTCGATGCCTCGCTCTTGCTGTGGGGTGTCGGTGATGCGTTTGGTGGTTTTGTACTCTACGGAGGTCACATACACATCGCCGTGCATGATGAAGGCTACTTCCTTGCCATTGGGGGATACGGCCACATCGTTTGCCCCACGACTCTGCACCTGACGGATCAGGTCTTTGTCGTTGCGGTCGGTCACTACGGTGACATTCACCTTCTGAGGCTGAGCGCCTTCTTTCAAAGTATAGAGTTCGCCGTTATAGCCGAAGCACAGGGTACCGTTATTAGCTACACTGAGAAAACGCACAGGATGATCCTTCATGGCGGTAAGCTGTACATCGTTGCTATCGTTGATGCCACGCTTAAACACGTTGAACGTGCCTTTCTGCTCGCTCAGGTAGTAGAACGACTGACCGTCGGGTGCCCACACTGGGTTGCGGTCTTCGCCATAATAGGTGGTGAGCTGCTTGTATTCATATGCCTTGCCCTTGGGGGTTGCCATCCACACATCACGTGTCACTGACGATTCGTGGTGCTTGCGCCATTGGTCTTCCATACCTTTTCTGTCGTGATAGAGCAACACACCATTCTTGCCCACATTGACATCTTCCAACGTCACTGATGAGAACAGATGAGGGCGTCCACCCTGAGTGCTTACCGTATAGACCTGCTGGTAGCGTTGGGGGAAGATGACCGACTCGGCATCAGGCATCAGGTTCGCCTGGAACAGAACAGTGTTGGCATCCAAGAACGCCATAGGCAACTCATTGCCCGAGTGGGTGGTGAGACGACGAGGAGCACCCCCATCGCGACTCATGATATAGAGGTCGTAGCTCCCCTCACGGGCAGAAGCAAAGACAATCTGCTTGCTGTCGGGGCTCCACACAGGATAGGAGTCTTGAGCTGCATTGGTGGTAAGCTGGGTTGCCTTGCCACCGCCCACGGGTACGGTAAAGATATCACCTTTATAGGAGAAGGCGATGACGTTGCCATCGGGAGAGATGGCGTTATGACGCATCCACAGGGGATTGTCCTGGGCAACGGCACCCACGGTTGTCAAGAGTGCCAGAAACAAACACTTTACTTTCATATCTTTATTTTTTTATTTTCATCTATTGGACGGAACTGATGACCACAGGCGTTGCTGCTGACAGCTATCTTATCCGAAATCTAATTCTTTGGGGCCCTCACGTAACACCTCAGGTTCGCCAGTAGTACAGTCGATGACGGCAGAGCCTACGGTATCACCAAAGCCTCCGTCGATGACGATATCTACCTGATTGCCCAAGCGCTCGTCCATCAGTTCAGGATTGATAAGATAATCCACCTCATCATCGCTAAACGGCACCGACGCCACCATCAACGGGGCATCGAGCACACTGCATATCTCACGCACAATGGCATTGTCAGGCATGCGGAAGCCCACCTCCTTTCGGTTGCGGAAGATGCGGGGCAAGCGACTCGTGGCGTTAAGGATGAAGGTGAAAGGACCAGGAAGGTTGCGCTTCATCAACTTAAACGAGTTGTTGTCCACCTTGGCATATTCGCTGATGGTACTCATGTCGTAGCAAATCACCGAAAGGTGGTTCTTACGCGGGTCGATGTCCTTCAAACGGCACACCTGCTCCACTGCACGCTCTTTCAAGGCATTACAAGCCAAAGCGTACTTGGTATCAGTGGGCATGATGATGATGCCACTGTCGTTGAGCACATTTACCACCTGCTGTATATCGGCAGGGTTGTTGTTCTTTTCATAGAGTTTCAGTATCATGATTCTATCCTATTACTCCAAAATGTTTCAAGGCATTCGCAATGCCATTCTCGTCAACGGAATCAGTAATATAGTCAGCCACAGCTTTCACACTGTCGAGGGCGTTGCCCATGGCCACACCAATAGCAGCATGTTGTATCATGGATATGTCATTGCCTCCATCACCAAAAGCCATCGTTTCCTCGAGACAGATGCCAAAGTGACGGATAATCTCATCTATGCCCTGTTGCTTGGTGCATCCTTTGGTGGTGATATCCACAAAGGCAGGGTGCCAGCGTCCCATCTCGCAATCGGGCACTAAGGGTTGTAGTTCTGCTTCCTGCGTCTCGTTCACAAAGGTGGTGAGCTGAATGATGTCCTTGCCCTCGGCAATAGCCTCGGCCACCGTCTTCTCTTCGAGCTGTACACCCACCTTTAACTGACGGTAAAATAAATCTTCAAAGATTTCTCCGCTATCGCAAATCACCATATTGTGCTCCCCTACTATCAAATTGGGAATGCCACGCTCGGCAGCATAACGGGTGATGGTTTCTATACTGCGGTGTGAGATAGGGTGCTTGCTGATGACGGTGTCGCCAGCAAAGCAATAACCTCCGTTCATGGTGATGTAACCATCAATGAGGTTGCGTTCTTCCAAAGCTTGGACATTGTTGATGATAATCTTGGGTCGCCCCGTAGAAATAAAAATCTGCACACCGCGGGCTTTCGCCTCCGCAATGGCAGACACGGTAGAAACGGGTATCTGGTGAGTCTTGAAACTCACCAGTGTTCCGTCTATATCGAAGAACAATGCCTTAATCACAACAGGTTGCCTGCTTCAATATCCTTGAAGTAACGGTAAGTACCTACTTTCAGTTCCTCGCAAGCTGCGTCATCGCACACTATGATGCCCTTTGGATGCATCTGCAGAGCGCTCACTGTCCACATGTGGGTTACACCACCCTCAACGGCATGCTGCAAAGCGCGAGCTTTGTTGTGGCCATTGACGATAATCATCACTTCCTTGGCATCCATCACAGTACCTACACCTACGGTAAGAGCTGTCTTAGGCACCTTGTTCACGTCGTTCTCGAAGAAACGTGAGTTGGCGATGATGGTATCGGTAGTCAGGGTCTTCTGACGAGTACGAGATGTCAGTGATGATCCTGGTTCGTTGAAAGCGATGTGTCCGTCAGGACCAATGCCACCCATGAAGAGGTCAACACCACCGTAAGCCTTGATCTTTGCCTCGAAGCGAGCGCACTCAGCCTCCAGGTCAGGAGCGTTGCCATTGAGGATATTGGTATTCTCAGCCTTGATATTGATATGGCCGAAGAAATTGTTCCACATAAAACTGTAGTAGCTCTCTGGATGTTCCTTTGGCAAACCAACATACTCGTCCATGTTAAAAGTTACAACGTTCTCGAAAGAAACTTTACCTTGTTTGTTCAGTTCAATCAGTTCGTGATACATTCCCAGTGGTGAAGAACCAGTAGGACAGCCCAGGACAAAAGGCTTCTCTGCCGTTGGTTTAGCGGCATTGATTTTTGAAGCCACATAGTTGGCAGCCCATTTGGATACCAACTGATAGTTCGGTTCAATAATTACTCTCATTTTACTTTAAATATTAATTTAGAAATCTTAGTTCATAATCGTATTCGCCATTGCTTCCGCCAATGCCTCGCATTGTGCCTCTACATCAGTCAGCATGCCCTGCTTCATCTCCACAGGCTCACCAACCAGCGTAAAGTGGCTCTGCTCGGCAAAGTCGCCAATCAGCTTAACAGCCTTGCCTGCCCAGCTGAAAGAGCCAAACCAACCTAAGCAACGACCTTTGATGTCGCGCATAAGAATCTTGCTTAAGATAGCTTCAATCTCTGGATAGAGCTGTGTGTTATAAGTCGGACTACCGATTATCAGTCCGTTATACTTGAAGATATCAGCCAGGATATACGACGGATGACTCTTGCTGACATTATGCATCACCACATTCTTCACGCCCTTGGCTGTGAGGTGCTTGGCAATGAGCTCAGCCATCTGTTCGGTGTGTCCGTACATGCTGCCATAGACAATCACCACACCCTTGTCGGCATCATAGCGGCTGAGACGGTCGTAGATACCAATTACCTTGGTGATGTTCTCTGTCCACACTGGTCCATGGGTGGAGCAAATCATCTGGATGGGCAGGCCTCCTAACTTCTGTAAGGCTTTCTGAACGGGTGAGCCATACTTGCCCACGATATTGGCATAGTAGCGCACCATCTCGTCCCAGTATTTGTCGAGGTTGATCTGTGTGTCTAACGGACCGCCATCTACTGTTCCATAGGTTCCGAAAGCATCGGCTGAGAAGAGTACTTGCTCGGTAGCGTCGTAGGTCACCATCACCTCGGGCCAGTGTACCATCGGTGCCATGTAGAACGACAACTTATGATGTCCCAGGTCGAGGGTGTCACCTTCTTTCACCACGAGTCGCTGGCTTTCCACACCATAGTAGCCATCAATCATGCCAAAGGTCTTGACATTACCCACCAGTGTTACCTCTGGATAATATTGTTTGATCAGGGCTATCGAACTGGAGTGGTCGGGCTCCATGTGGTTCACTATCAGGTAGTCGATAGGTCTGTCGCCCAAGATAGTCTTGATTTGCTGCAAGAAAATGTCGAAATAGCCAATTTCTACGGTATCCACCAACGCTACTTTCTCATCAACAATAAGATATGAGTTGTAGGATACACCATAGGGGATGGGCCACATACCCTCGAAAAGATGGGTCTTGCGGTCGTTCACACCTACGTAATGAATCTTGCCTTTCAGCAGTGAAATATCTTTCATATTATTTTTTATTAGTTTCAAACCGCAAAAATAGGAAAAATATTCGTTTTAGTCATCATTTTTCTGCTGTTTTTTTGTTTGTTCGAACCTCTGGTAGGCTAAATCGGCATAAACGTACCGCTGTACGTCTTTGGTGGGCAAAAGGGCTAAGTGGAAGAAACGCTGACTTGCCCATTGGCGAAGCATCTCAATACTGCCTCCTCCAGAAACATTTGAGATGGCGCCACGATTGTAAGCCGTGGCCACGAGTTGCACTTGTTCTTTTATCGGCAAAGCTGACAAACCCTGATAGTCCAAATAGGTAATTTTGATGAACATGGCCACATACACACATTGCCAGATTTCATCCTCCATACGGTTCAAGCGTACCCTACGAGCCATCCTGGTATTATCCGTATCGAAATAAGCCTCATATTGTGATGGAAAGGCACTCTTCATCCATCGCTTTTCCAGGCGTTCCACAAACGAAGGTTTCATCTGGAAGCGACCGATGCTGAAGTCGAAACCTTGACTGCCCATCGACACATAAGTGCCTTTCACCGCTGAGGTTTCCAACTGATCTTGCCAAATCGAATAACGCAGCATCTCTGGAAACACGATAGCCTCGGCCACATCGGCAGGTACTTCAAAGGCTGTCCATATCTCGTTCCACGCCTCTTTACGACTATCGGCATACTGGCTTGCCTCCGTCCATGCTTGTGATAAGGCAGGTTCAACATCTTGTGTCAGACTTGCCTGGGTAGCACCGACTGAGAAAAAAGCGGTTGCACCCACGAAGAGTACAACCGCCATTCGTTTCCAGTACTTATATTCAGCCTTCATCCATTATAGCTTGTAAGTACATTTCTTGATTTGCAAGCTCTCACCACCGGCTTGACTCTCGGATATCACATAATCTACCCAAATAATCGAGTTGCCATCCTTTACCCAAGCTACAGGCGACACCTCATCGCCCTCAGGCAGACTGATAAAACCTCCTTCAGCATTGAAACGCACTTCTCGTTTGCCGTCCTGCGACTTCCATGATGCACTCTCTGGTTTATTAACCGTCTTTATCTCTTTGTTAGCCGCCTCGTTGTCAATGGCCTCCCATCGTCCATTTTTCCATTCATAGAAAATGTCGCCATCAATTCTATAAATACCCTTTCCTGACAAAGCATCAGACAGGCTATTGCCGACTCGTGATTCTGCGTAGGTAAACGAACCTTCACTTGCTCCCAAATTGATGGTACTAACTACTTCCTCAAGGTACATCGGCGGATAGTTACTTGGGAAATCAGCATAGGCTTCACCCAACACATCAGTAGCTTGAATCACCAGATTCAAAGGCACACGCCACAGGGCGCACTCAGGTATCAGCTCATCTCTGATAGCCTGACGTTGGAGACTGATGGCTTCAGGCATGTTTTGCTTGAGCTGGTTGACACGTTTCTCCAAATCGTTGTGCCATGACTTGGCCACTCGCTGTCGATAAGTCTTGATTAACTCAAGAGCTTGCAAATACAAAGGATTATACACACTGGAATTGTCAGTACTATAGATCTGCTTTTTCAAGTCCTCTACCTTCTTGCGTTCAGAAGCGGCAAATGACACATCGCTATCTTTCAGGTCAGACGTTGGCATCAAGTTCTTGATATTATTCACATAAGCCATCATAGCCTGTTGCGTCTGCTGGATACTAGCCGTTTTGTTGGCCATATTTCTGGCATTGTTCACCAAGTCGTTTAGGTTGCCCGTTCCAGCCATTGGTGATGTATTCATGCTGGCAGCTTGCAACTCAGCACTAAGTTGCTGTCCGAAAGCCTGTGCCTCTTTCTCAAACTGAGGATTGTTAGCTGAATGTTGTCTGGTATAAGCTGTAGCACGTTTGGAGAGGGCATCCATTTCTTTCTCTGCTGCTTTAGGATCAGTCAATGATTTATTATTGGCATTCTTATACTCTGCAGCGCCTATGCCAGAATACTTGCGTAACTGAGCATCATACTTGTCGTAGATGGCATTCGTCTTTGTTACCATCTGCCTCATCATGGCGTTCCCGTCCAAGTTGTCTGGATTCATGTTCCCCAAAGAGTTCATGTCGAAATCTCCCAACATAGCCTTCGCCATTTTTTGAGAGATACGGTCACGTTCGGCATCCGACAGATTCTCATTCTCAAGGGCTTTAATATCCGCATCACTCAGTCCCAAGTCTTTCAGTACCTGGTTTGCTTTGTTACGCCACTG
>CAMJNN010000036.1 GCA_946407325.1 uncultured Prevotellaceae bacterium
CCGAGCTTGTCCATCAGGTCTTTATAGAACATGTTCATACCTGCCAATCCGTGCCAGTCGAGGCTACCCTTGGGGTTCACCAATACCTTGTCGGCCGTGCTGGCGAGGTAGTATAGCAGTTGCTCGTAGTTGTCGGCATAGGAGATGATGAACTTGCCTGAATCCTTGAAATCTACCAAAGCGTCGTGGATAGCTTCAACAGTGGCGGGCTGTGCTTCTAGGCTTCCTGCCAACAGGTAGATGCCTTTGATATCTTCGTTCTCCTTGGCTTTCTGAATGGCTGACAGAATCTCGTCAAGTCCCATGGTGTCTTCGCTTCCCATGGGGTTGATGCTTTTCAGGAAGTCAAGTGGACTACTCTCTGGGACACGCTCGGAAATGGTGCCATTGAGTTCAAGTTTCAATACTGAATTGTCTTCGATGGTGACATCTTTGTCGGAAGACGAGGCGAGTCCGAAGAGGGTGAGCACGCCTAAGAACATGATGACCACACCGGCTACGATGATGCCTACTACGGTGGCCAGTACATACTTGAAGAATTCTTTCATTGCTTTATTTGATTGTTATTATTTGTTTTTGTTGTTGTTTAACGGAGCAAAGGTAATAATTGTTGTTTAAACAACAAAATAATTAAAGCAAAGCTTGCAGCCCCTTTACGATGCGCTGTAAGCCTTCTTCGAGCCGCTGACGAGGACAAGCAAGGTTGATGCGGATGAAGCGATCATCACCATACATGCTGCCTTCGTTGACTTGCACAAGGTTGTGAGTTTTCAGGTGCTCGGCAATCTGCTCGGAGGTAAGTGGCAACACGCTACAATCGACCCAAGCGAGGTAGGTGCCTTCGAGTTGGGTGATAGGGAATTGAGGAATCTCTTGCTCAAAGTATTCCTTTAGGTAAGTATAGTTAGCGTACAGATATTCATTGAGTTGTCGCAACCATTCTGCGCCATCTTTGGTATAGGCGGCTTGAAGGGCTACTACGCCGAATGGGTTGACGTCGCACACCTCGTTGATATTGATGGCACGATCGATCTTCTGGCGATAATCGGGGTTGTCGCTGATGATATTGGCTATCTGCAAGCCGGCTGTATTGAATGCTTTCGAGGGGGCGTTGCAGGTGATAGAGTGGTGCTGCAGTTCGTCGCTGATGGAGGCGAAGGGCACATATTGGTGTCCTGGGAATACGAACTCGCAATGGATTTCGTCGCTTACCACCAGCACGTTGTGACGGATGCAGATGTCGCCTAAGCGTTGTAACTCTTGGCGTGTCCACACTCTGCCGGCTGGGTTGTGGGGATTGCAGAGCAGCAATAGGTTGGCCTTAGGGTCAGCTGCTTTGCGTTCGAGGTCGTCGAAGTCCATCTGGTAGGTATGTTCGTTGTAAATGAGCTTGTTTTCTACAATCTCGCATCCATTATTGCGGATGGAGGAGAAGAAGCAGTTATAGACGGGTGTTTGTACGATGACTTGATCGCCTGGTTGGGTGAAGGCTTTGATGACGACGGAGAGGGCTGGTACAACGCCTGAGGTGTAGAGGATCCAGTCTTTCTGAAGGTGGCTCCATCCATGTTGGTTTTTGAACCAGTTGACTACTGCATCGTAATAGCTATCAGGTACTTTGGTGTAGCCGAAGATGCCGTGCTCTACTCGCTTCTGTAGGGCTTCGATTACAAATGGTGCTGTTTGGAAGTCCATATCGGCTATCCACATGGGGATGACGCCAGCTGGTGCATCGTCCCACTTGTAGCAGTTGCTTCCTCTGCGCTCAACTATTTCATCAAATTGACAATTGATAATTGACAATTGACAATTATCTTTTGTACCTTTATTATTAACGCTATTCATTGTTTTTTGCTGTCTATTATCTTCGTCTCTGTTCTCTAGCTAAAGATTATTCTCGCCTCATGGATGTGCCGGCGACTGACGTCAGGCCTAAAATGTCGCCTACACACATCCATTTCGCCTCGTTAATAATCTTTTATCAAATCGATGATTGCTAAGAGCTGACATATATTTCTGCAGCGTGAAGAAAATCGGGAAAGTTTTCCGTATGAAAGCGCAAACCTGTTTGAGCGAAGCGAGTTTTTGCGTTTTAGGAAAACGTGAGCGATTTTTAGTGGAAGAAATTCAGTCAGCGATAGCAATTACGATAAAATTAACCTCTGGTCAATATTTGACAGTCGGCAGGAGCTTTGATATTCTCATCGATGATGATTTCACCAATGCCATCAGCTACAATCTTGCCAGAAGCAGGGTTCTTCACGCTCTTGATAAAGCCCTTGATATCAGCCTGAAGGGTGGAGTACTCGAAGGCACGATCGCACTCAGCATCGAAGGTACAGTTCTCGAGTACAAGGTCATGTGCGTAGCATAGCGGTTGCTCACCGGCAATGTGGCAGTTCACCAGTCGCAGGTTCTTGGAATGCCAACCCAGGTATTCGCCATCGAGGTAAGAGTCGTAGATGGTGACGTTTTCCACCTCCCAGAAAGCATCTTTTGTAACGATATGGGCATTGTGCACCTCGATGTTCTTGCAATATTGGAATACATAGTTACTGGTACTATCCAAACCGTTGACCTTGACGTTGTTGCAGTGCATGAAAGGGTAGGTGCCCTCACGCAGGGTGACATTGTTAAGAATCAGTCCGTTGATGCCCCAGAAGGTCTCGTCGGCATCGTTGATAGTCACGTTGGTCAGCTCGAGGTTCTTCATCTCACGGAAGAATTTCGGACCGTTGATGACACAGTCGGTCATCTTCATATCGTCGGAATACCAGATGGCTGAGCGTGAGCCGGGTGCAAAGTAGCAGTTAGTAATCTCAGAACCCTTGACGTGCCACAATGGATATTTTCCCTCGAAATAACAGTTTCTGCAAATGATGTTGCTACACTCCTTGATGCCCGACTCTCCGAATGTAATCTTTACATGATCGAGAATGGTGTCATGTGTTTCAAACAGAGGTCGTTCGCCTCCAAAAACTTTGTTTCTAATTTCCTTCATAAAATATTAATGGTATAATTATTAATTATCAATTGTCAATTGTCAATTGTCAATCGTCAATCGTCAATCGTCTTCATCCAATTACCCCACCGCAAGCGACAGAGGAAGATAACGCCACGGAAGCAGAGTTCTGCACACATGGCAATCCAAACACCTTGCAAGCCCATTGTTATAGCAAGCACGGCCGACAGTGGAATGCGCACGGCCCACATGCTGGCCAGGTTCATGCCACTTGGTATCAGGGTGTCGGAAGCTCCCACAAACACACCATAGCATACGATGGAAGCTGCAAACATGGGCTCTGCAAAGGCTTCTATGCGCAGAATGGTCGTGCCCAGCTGACGAACCTCTTCCACTGGTGTCATGATGCTGAGGAACAAAGGTGCTCCGATATACATCACAATGCCCATGATGGCCATTACGATCATACCCAATGCTACCGTCATATAGGCAAACTTCTTAGACAAGATCTTTCGTCCTGCGCCTACGCTTTGTCCTACCAAGGTGGTAGCGGCATCAGAAATACCATAGCCCGGCATGTAGCACAGACTTTCGATGACGATGCCAAACGAATGGGCTGCAATGGCAATGGTGCCTAAGGGAGCCACAATGATGGTGGTGGCAATATAAGCACTGCTCATCAGGAATCTTTGTATGCCCATCGGTCCTCCAATGTAGATGGCTTTCTTGATATAATTCCATGATGGCATGAATGAACCTTTGTCTATGGTTAGTCTCAAATCCCTTGATCTGAAGCAAAGGAAATACATCAGCAAGGCGGCTGCAATCACCTCGGCACACACTGTACCTATGGCGGCACCTACTACCGACAAGCCAGCTCCGGGAATGAACCATTCTATTCCTGCAAACTCCACTGTGCGTGATGGGAATATGAGGAAGAAGTTGAAGATAACGTCAAGGGTCATCATCAGCACGTTCATGGCACTGGGTATCACCATGTTGCCACTGCTTCGTAACATGCCTGAGCCCAACATGCTGGTTTGGAACACAGGAATGCCCAATGAGAAGATGGCAAAATAGAGTGATGCTGTGGCATTGATATCGTCGTTGCCTCCCAGCCAGATGGGTAACCACGGACTGATGATGATGCCTATCAGTCCCATGATACATCCGAAACCGATGACTGCCGCCAATGCCTGACGTAACACCAGACGTGCCTCCTTCTCGTCGTTAGCCCCCAGTCGTTGAGCTACCTGCACATAATAACCGGCAGCAGCACAAGAACACAGACTGCCCATCAACCAAGTGGTGGTTTCAACCAGTCCGATGGAGGCTGATGCATTGGCGCCCTGACTACCTACCATGGAGGCATCGATATACTGCATCATGGTAGTGGTTACTTGCGCCAGTATGGCAGGGGTGGAAAGCTGCAACACAAGCCGAAGCTGTTGTGCAGTAGTCATAGGCTTACCCTGTCGGATCAGCAGTAACAAATCGTCTTTGGTATCTTTTATCTTTGCAGCCATGCTTGGCAAAATTACTGAATTATTCGTTTATTTATTGTATAATGGGTCGTCAAGACGAAAAACAAGGGCGTAAAGGCGAATAAATGCCTACCGCTGTCTTTGTCTGACGGCCTCAAAAAGTAGTATGGCAGCACTGACGCTAACGTTGAGCGAATCTAACTGGCCTAGCATGGGGATGCGGATATGGGCATCGGCAGCTTGGCGCCAAACATCGGTCAAGCCTGTGGATTCTGTGCCCATAATGATGGCGGTGCCACAGGTCATATCGGTGTCATAATACAAGCGTGAATCCTGCAGTTGGGCAGTAAGTATTTTGATATTGTTCTTCTTTAAGAAACTAATGCAATCGTCTGAAGTACAGGCTATACATGGTACACTGAATATGGCACCAATAGAGCTTCGTATCAGGTTGGGATTATAGAGGTCGGTCAGTGGGTCGCACACTATGACAGCATCGGCGCCAGCGGCATCGGCACTGCGCAAGATAGCTCCTAAGTTACCAGGTTTTTCTACACTCTCCAGTACCACCAACAGGGGATTGGGCTTCAGCTGCAGGTCTTTAAGCTGGAGCTGTCGCGACTGAACGATGGCTATCACTCCTTCGGTACTGCCACGATAGGCCATCTTCTCATACACCTCAGGGGATACCTCATAGGTGATTGCAGAGGAAGAAAGTAATTGGGAAAGGGTAGTGGCGGCTGTTAACTCTGGACAAAAGAAAACACAATTGATGTTATAGCCGGCATCCAGACAATGCTGCAACTCCCTGATGCCTTCGACTATAAAGACACCTTGTTTGCGACGCTCAGCCGACTTCTGCTGGAGGGCCACCACCTGTTTTACTTTTGCATTTTGCAAACTTACTATCCTGTTTTCTTCCATATTTATGATTTTGTTGCAAAGATAGTGTTTTTTTTGTTACCTTTGCCGTTAATATTAACTAATTGAAATAACGATGAAGAAGATTCTTTGTATGATGGCCTTGACAGCTTGTGCTTCGTTAGTACAGGCCGATGACATTAAAGTGAACACACTGAAGTATGCTGGTCCGTACCCCATGCAACAACCTTTTATGGTAGATGATACAGATGTCAATGCCAAGAAATATTCAGCTGACAACTTGATAGAAACCCCTTTGCCACTGACAGACGTCTTTAGTTCTAAACATGCGGATATCAAAGGCAATGATGGTATCAGTCTGCCGAAGTCGGATGCCGAGCATGCCCTGCATCTGATGGGATTCACCTTGCAGAACAACCGTTATGGTAAGGTGAAGCTGACTGTTGAAGGGTTGACGAAATATCATCTTTATCTGGATGGAACCAAGGTGGGAACAGATAGTATGGTACTGGAACCTGGTACGCATCAAGTGGTGATCAAGGCGCTGACAGCCAAGAATAGTGCTGAGAAAGTAAAAATCAATCTGAGTACTGTTAATGACGGATGGGTGAAGCTGACTGACCCCAATGGGGGACGAAACATTCTGCTGACGGATATACTGCACGGCAAGCGATTCAGCGGGATATCGCTCTCGGCCGGTGGACGGTATTTGATTACCAACTATAGCGACACGAAACCTGGAGGTAAAACGGACTATCATGCTGCTATCACCGAGTTGGCTTCAGGTAAGGTGGTAGCGCAAGGCTCTGAAAACTGGGTGTGGATGCCGAAATCGGAGAAGTATTATTATTTCAGAGATCGTCAACATGGAAGGGAACTGGTGGTGGCGGATCCACAGACGGGTGCCGAGCAGGTGCTGGCTAACCAGTTGCCGGAAGGACGTGCCGTGATGGCTCCCACAGAGGATTATCTCGTCTATATGATGCGACAGGAAGGTCCTAAGGAACGCAAGGATGTGTTTGAGGTGCTGGAGCCGGACGACAGACAACCCGGGTGGCGCGACCGTTCCTATCTGGCTAAATATGATTTGAAGACTCATGTGTTGCAGCAGCTTACATACGGCTACAGAAACATGTATCTGAACGATATATCGCAAGATGGAAGAACGATTTTGTTCAGTGTGAGTACCAACCGACTGACAGAGCGACCTACCAGTTTGCAGACGGTTTATTGTTTGGATGTCAATACGTTGGAAGCAGTAAAATTGGTAGATGGCGACGGCTTCTTGGCAGGAGCGACCTTCTCACCTGATGCCAAGCAGGTGCTTTTTCAAGGCTCACCAGAGGCGTTTGACGGTGTGGGTAAGAACGTGAAGGCCGATCAGGTGCCCAGCATGTATGACTATCAGTTGTATGTGATGAATGTGAAAGACAAAGAGGTGAAGCCGCTTACTAAGTATTTCAATCCGAATGTGTCGGATATGGAGTGGAGTACTGCAGACGGGAAGATTTATTTCATGGCTGAGAATAAAGATAGCGTGAGTCTGTATCGCATGGAGCCAGCGTCATGGGTGATACATCAGATGCAGGTACCGGAAGAGTTGGTGAAAAGTTTTACACTGGCCAATGAATCGACAACGATGGTGTATTGCGGACAGGGTACGAAGAACTCCGACCGCATCTATTCTGTGAACCTGAAGGATGATGACTGTTGTTTGGTGGAGGATTTGAGCCAAGAGTTGCTGGATGGCATCAAATTGGGCGATTGTAAGAGCTGGAATTTCATGAATAGTCGTGGTGATACGATTTATGGACGTTATTACCTGCCTGCTGACTTTGACCCGAATAAGCAATATCCTATGGTGGTGGACTATTATGGTGGTTGCAGTCCGACGAGTCGTACGTTTGAGAGTCGTTATCCGCAGCATGTGTATGCTTCTATGGGTTATGTGGTGTATGTGGTGAATCCTAGTGGTGCTACTGGCTTCGGTCAGGAGTTTGCGGCTCGTCATGTGAACACTGCTGGCAAAGGTGTGGCTGAAGATATCATTGAGGGTGTGAAAAAGTTTACGGCTGAGCATTCGTTTGTCAATGCGAAGAAGATTGGCTGTATCGGGGCTTCTTACGGTGGCTTTATGACGCAGTATCTGCAGACGCAGACTGATATCTTTGCTGCGGCTATCTCTCATGCTGGTATCAGTGACCATACCAGCTATTGGGGTGAGGGCTATTGGGGCTATAGCTATAGTGAGGTGAGTATGGCCAATAGTTACCCTTGGACACGCAAGGACCTGTATGTGGACCAAAGTCCGCTGTTCAATGCTGATAAAATCCATACTCCGTTGTTGTTCCTACATGGCAATGCTGACACCAATGTTCCTGTGGGTGAGAGCATTCAAATGTTCACGGCTTTGAAGTTGCTGGGCAGACCAACGGCTTTTGTGGTGGTGGATGGACAGAACCATCATATCCTTGACTACGAGAAACGCATTCGTTGGCAAAACACCATCTTTGCCTGGTTCCAGAAATGGTTGCAAGATGATGATAGTTGGTGGAAAGCAATGTATCCCACCAAGAAGTTATGAATAAATAACGTTAAATGCTTTATTTGTCAAAAAGGCCATCACGTCTCAGTTCTGCAAGTGCTCTGGATAGAGAAGGACGAGTAACGCCTAATCGTTTGGCAAACTCGGCTTGGTTGGTGATTTCTGGATTCTTTTCAAGATATTTCAATAAACGCTGTTTTAAGCTGTGTAAGTTGAGTTCATAAAGACGCTTGAAAACGAACAAACCTCTATCAGCCATACTCTTTATATATGATTGCATGAAAGCAGGACGTTCGTGCATTAAAGCTACTATACGCTCTTTTTCAATAAAATACATTTCACAGGAAGTTTTGGCTATAAAATTCACATTGAATTTGTTTTCTGTAGCGAAAAGATAGGTATAACCCAAGACGTCAGGACTTTCGATATTGCTCAGGATTAGTTCTTTGCCATACTCGTTAATCATGATGGAACAAACTGATCCTTTCGTCATAATGGCAATCTTATCGCATACCTCACCTTGGTGTGCAACAAAGTCTCCTTCCTTGTACTTTCTCTTGGCACCAGGAACAGCAAAGAGAAGATTGGCCATATCGTCCTCGGTTAATCCTTTAAAGAAATCGATGTTTAGAAGGTCGCTCAAATCCATAATTAACTTTTATTAACAGGCTTTGTAACAAATGGTACATTTATCAAACAAACTATGATGTATCTTTGCATCAGTTCAAAGGACAAAGAAAACATTTATTTTTTAAAAAACGAAATTTTAGACTAGAAAAATAAGAAAATACCAAAAACCAGACTAAACCTAATCAACTATGATTTATTTTCTAATTTTGACTTCGTGAATGGTTGATTGGCACGGGATAGTGGAAGCGTTCACATATCCCGTGCCGCTTTTTTATACAATCAGTATGCGAAGAAAACATAAATTTCTTATCTTTGCAAAAAAATACCACGATATGGAAGAAAAGAGAGCAGATTTAAAAGCTTTGGGCAAAAAGACTGTCTATCGTCAGGATTATGCACCCGAAGTGCTGGAAGCTTTTGAAAACAAGCATCCAGAAAACGATTACTGGGTGCGCTTTAATTGTCCTGAGTTTACCAGTTTGTGTCCTATTACTGGTCAGCCCGATTTTGCTGAGATTCGTATTGGGTATATACCCGATGTCAAGATGGTGGAAAGCAAGAGTCTTAAGCTCTACCTGTTTAGTTTCCGTAATCACGGTGCTTTCCATGAAGATTGTGTGAACATTATCATGAAAGACCTGATTCGACTGATGGATCCTAAGTATATTGAGGTAACAGGATTCTTTACTCCTCGTGGCGGTATCTCCATTCACCCTTACGCCAACTATGGTCGCTCTGGTACCAAGTATGAGAAATTGGCAGAAGAAAGGTTGTTTCATCACGAATAAGAATTGTCCCCTTGATGCACAACACCATTAATATAATAAAAGGCTGCTTGATTTGGCAGCCTTTTATAATATATACGATGCAACTTGATTCAGTCGCTTATTCTTTCAATTCAATTTTCAATGCCAGTTCGTCGAGCTGTTTCTGTTCGATAGCAGAAGGAGCTTCCAGCATTACATCACGACCGTTGTTGTTCTTTGGGAAAGCGATGCAGTCGCGAATACTGTCGAGTCCTGCAAAGATGCTTACCCAACGGTCTAAGCCATAGGCCAGGCCTCCGTGAGGAGGAGCACCATATTTGAAAGCATTCATGAGGAAACCGAACTGTTCTTGTGCCTTTTCTGGAGTAAATCCGAGAATTTCGAACATCTTGGCTTGCAGCTTAGGATCGTGGATACGGATAGATCCACCGCCCACTTCGATGCCGTTGCATACCATATCGTAAGCGTCGGCACGAACATCCTCTGGCTTGGTGTCGAGCAGAGGAATATCTTCGTCCTTAGGATGGGTAAACGGATGGTGCATAGCCATCAAGCGATTCTCCTCGTCGCTCCACTCGAACATAGGGAAGTCGACTACCCATAGTAATGCAAACTTGTTTTTATCGCGAAGACCCAGGTCGTCGGCCACCTTCAGTCGAAGTTCGCACAACTGTTTGCGTGTTTTCATGATATCTTCACCACTCAAGATCAGTATCAGGTCACCAGGTTTAGCACCAAAGGCTTCTTTCACTTGTTGCAATACTTCCTGTGTGTAGAATTTGTCAACACTTGATTTTACATTTCCATCAGCCTCTACACGAGCATAAACCATACCCTTTGCACCAATCTGCGGACGTTTTACATATTCAGTCAGGGCGTCGAGTTGCTTGCGTGTAAACGAAGCTACACCTTCAGCACAAATACCTCCTACATAAGCAGCATTGTCAAAAACGCTGAAACCATACCCCTTCATGATATCCATCAATTCAACGAATTGCATGCCGAAACGCAAATCAGGTTTGTCGCTACCATAATACTTCATGGCATCAGCCCAAGGCATTCGCATGAATGGGGCGTCACCCAGATCAACACCACGCAGGGTCTTGAACAGGTGCTTGGCCATTCCTTCGAACAATTCTATTACATCGTCTTGAGTAACAAATGACATCTCACAGTCGATCTGTGTGAACTCAGGCTGACGGTCGGCACGTAAGTCTTCGTCTCGGAAACATTTTGCAATTTGGAAATAACGGTCGAAACCAGCTACCATGAGCAACTGCTTCAGGGTTTGCGGACTCTGAGGCAATGCATAGAACTGACCAGGGTTCATGCGTGAAGGCACAACGAAGTCACGAGCCCCCTCTGGAGTAGAACCTATCAATACAGGTGTTTCTACTTCTATGAAACCATGATTGTCGAGATAGTTGCGTACCTCGATGGTCATTTTATGTCGGAGTTCTAGATTTTTGCGAACGGCATTTCTTCTCAAATCAAGATAACGGTATTTCATTCTCAGGTCATCACCACCATCGGTATTGTCCTCAATGGTAAAGGGGGGGGTCATTGCAGCGTTCAGTACATTCAGCTTGTTGACAATGATCTCTATTTCACCTGTTGCTAAGTTTTGGTTCTTGTTGAATCGCTCGTTGACGATACCTGTTATCTGGATAACATATTCTCGTCCCAGTTTGTTGGCTTCTTCGCACAAAGCAGCATCCACTTCTTCGTTGAAAACCAGCTGTGTGATGCCGTAGCGGTCGCGCAGGTCTATGAAGGTCATACCTCCCATTTTACGTGAGCGCTGTACCCAACCAGCCAGCGTTACC
>CAMJNN010000037.1 GCA_946407325.1 uncultured Prevotellaceae bacterium
TTGGAGAAGCTGTTGCACTATCTGGACACGGCCGACATAGACCCATTGGAGGTGACGCTGGAGAACCTGCAACACTTTATGGCGGGACTGCATGACGTGGGCATCCATCCGCGTTCGCAAGCCCGCATACTGAGTGGGGTGAAGTCGTTTTTCAAGTTTCTGGTGATAGCCGACTACCGCAAGGATGACCCTGCCGAGTTGCTGGAGGGCCCAAAGATTGGATTCAGGTTGCCCGAGGTGCTGACCGTAGAGGAGATTGACCGCATAATCGACATGGTGGACATGAGCAAAAACGAGGGACAACGCAACCGTGCCATGCTGGAAACGCTCTACAGTTGCGGGTTGCGAGTGAGTGAGCTGTGTAACCTGAAGTTGTCCGACCTCTACTTCGACGAGGGCTTCATCAAGGTGGAGGGCAAGGGGAGCAAGCAACGACTGGTGCCTATCAGTCAGCGAGCCATCCAAGAGATCAAGTGGTGGTTGGAAGACCGTATAGGGGGCAAGATCAAGGAAGGCTATGAGGATTATGTGTTCCTGGCTCGTTGGGGAAAGAATATCTCTCGCATCATGGTGTTTCATCTCATCAAGGAGTTGGCCGAGAAAGCGGGCATCAAGAAAACTATCAGTCCGCATACCTTCCGCCACTCGTTTGCTACCCACTTGCTGGAGGGAGGGGCCAACCTGCGAGCCATTCAGGCTATGATGGGACATGAATCTATCGCTACGACAGAGATTTATACGCACATCGACCGCTCGATGTTACGGGCGGAGATTATTGAGCATCATCCACGTAACATGAAACGTTGACCGTTTAAAGATTAATATTACTAAAAATACTCTAATATTGCACCGTGAAACAAAAAACCTCCTTATATTTGTGGAAGTAATCAATAACAAAAAATACAAAAGAACATGAAAAAATTGGTTTATTCATTAGTAGTAACGCTGCTGGCCGTACTGACATCATGTGCCAGCAAGATGGGTGAGCTGTCGCCCGAATATTTCACCGTAACACCACAGGTGCTTGAGGCTGTGGGTGGAAAGGTGCCTGCCACCATCAACGGTAAATTCCCCGAGAACTATTTCAATAAGAAAGCCATTGTGGAGGTGACTCCTGTTTTGCGTTGGCAAGGCGGTGAGGTCAAGGGACAACCGGCTACCTTCCAGGGCGAAAAGGTGGAGGCCAACAACCAGACCATCTACTACAAGACGGGTGGCAACTATACCATGAGAACATCGTTCGACTACCGTCCTGAGATGGCGAAGAGCGAGCTGTTCCTCGACTTTGTGGTTCGTATTGGCAACAAGGTGATGACCATTCCTTCGGTGAAGGTGGCTGACGGTGTGATAGCTACCTCTGAGCTGGTGAACCAGACCTTGGAGAATGCCAATGTGTCGCTGGGTGCCGATGCTTTCCAACGTATCATCAAGGACAAGCGTGAGGAGCAGATTATGTTCCTGATTCAACAGGCCAACATCCGCTCTAACCAGATGGGTGCTGCCAACAGCTTTACCAACGAGGTGAAGAATGTGGAGGGTACCTCTAACCAGCGTATCAGTAATATTGAGATCTCTGCTTATGCATCGCCTGATGGTGGTGTGAACCTGAACAAGGGATTGGCTGAGAAACGTCAGGACAACACGGCTTCGCTGATTGAGAAGAACCTGAAAAAGAGCAATATAGATGCCGATATCGATACCCGCTATACGGCACAGGACTGGGAAGGTTTCCAGGAACTGGTATCGAAGTCGAACATCCAGGACAAGGAGTTGATTCTGCGAGTGCTATCGATGTATTCTGACCCAGAGGAACGCGAACGTGAGATCAAGAACATCTCTACCGTATATAGGACGCTGGCGGATGACATCCTGCCACAGTTGCGTCGTTCACGTCTGACACTGAACTACGAGATTATCGGTAAGAGTGATGAGGAAATCAGTACACTGGCCCGCAACAATGCCCGTGAGCTGAACAACGAAGAACTGCTCTATGCTGCTACTCTGACCAACGATGCTGCCGAGCAGGAGGCAATCTACACCCAGGCATCGAGGTTGTTCCCTAACGACTACCGTGCTTTCAACAACCTGGGTAAGTTGGCTTACGAAGCAGGCGACATCAACAAGGCAGAGGGATTGTTCAAGCAAGCACTCAGCAAGCAGGATGCTCCTGAGGTGAACAACAACCTGGCACTGGTGGCGCTGGCCAAGGGCGACAAGGCAAGTGCCGAGCAATACTTAGGCAAGGCATCGGGTGCCAAGGAACTGAGTGAGACCATGGGTAACCTCTATATTGCCCAGGGACAGTATGACCGTGCCGTAAATGCCTTTGGGGATGCCAAGACCAACAGTGCCGCTCTGGCACAGATTCTGGCCAAGGACTACAACAAGGCCCGTACGACCTTGCATGCCATTGAGCGTCCGGATGCCTACACCGACTACCTGATGGCCGTGCTGGGTGCCCGCACCAACAACCTGCAGATGGCAACAACCCACCTGCAACGTGCCGTGGATCAGCAACCTGCACTGAAACAGAAAGCAGCAACAGATTTGGAATTCAGCAAGTATTTCACCAATGCCGATTTTGCCGCTATCGTAAGGTAATCGGTTGTACATCTTATAATAGAGAGGGCGCACAAATAGAGAAAAGCGCCCTCTTTTTTTGGCTTTTGCTTTTTAGTTAGGCAAAAAAGCACTACTTTTGGTGCCGAAACTTAGAAACAACCCATGAGGAAACGTTGGCTGACATATCTCCTGATAGCCCTTGTCTGCATGGCCTGCGGAGAAGAGCAAGGCGACCGTGCCCTGGTGCAGGGCACTATCAAAGGGTTGGTCAACGACACCTTGATTGTGTATGGTGCCGACCAGATGTTCGACAGGGTAGATACCATCTATGTCAGGAAGGGCAAGTTCAAAAGGTTTATCGCTGTAGATACTTTGGCGCAGGCATGGATGATGTATAAGGATGGGCAAAAGGTACCTCTGTTCCTCGACAAACGCAGTAACATCAAGATCAAGGGCGACACCGCCCAACTGCTACGACTGCAGATAGAAGACCAGGGAGAGAACCACTTGCTCACGCAATTCAACAACGAGTTTGATACCACGCTGACCATCGCCTTGGTGGATACCTTCATCACCCGTTATCCCACCTCTACCGTGGGCTTCTACTTGATGAACCGCTACCTGCAGGATGCCACGAAAGAAGAGAGGAAGTTGGTGGCCCCATTGCTGAAGAAACTTGACGAGGAGATAAAGCATCATCCACAATACACAGCCATCGACGACCGCCTGAAGGCAGAGGCAAAGACCGATTCGGGTACATCGGTGAACTATTTCCGCCTGAAGAATCAGGAAGAGAAATGGGTATCGCGAACGGACTTTAGCAGGAAGTGGTTGATCATTAATTTCTGGGCATCTTGGAACGAGACCAGCAAGCAACAGAACCGTACCCTCTACAAGCCATTGTATAAGGAGATAAAGAAGGAAAAGATAGACGACCTTGCCATGTGGGGTATCTCGCTCGACATCGACCGTAAGGTGTGGAAAGAAGCCATACAGAAAGATACCTTGGAGTGGGCACAGGGATGCGATGCCAAAGGATGGCTCACAGAAGCTGCCAAGCTATTCGATATCAGATACTTGCCTGCCAATGTACTCATTACCCCCGATGGCAAGATATCGGCCATCAATCTGACGAAAGAGCAGTTGGAGGAGAAGGTGAAGGAATTGAAAGAAAAGAAAAAAGAGAAAGAGAAAAAGAAATAGTATTAACCAACTTAAATCATTCATAACAAGTTATGTTGACGAAAGTTTTTGCTGCCGCCCTACAGGGCATCGATGCTACACTGATTACCATCGAAGTGAACAGCCTTAAAGGTTGTGGTTTTTCATTAGTGGGTCTCCCCGACTCAGCCGTAAGAGAAAGTCAGCAACGTGTGTTTGCTGCTTTTCATGTACTGGGACTCAATTTCCCCAATGCCGACATTCTGGTAAACATGGCTCCTGCCGACATACGCAAGGAGGGGTCTGCCTTCGACTTACCCCTGTCGATGGGCATACTCACCTCGGTAGAGGTATTGCCACCCCAACTGCTGGATGAGTATCTGATGATGGGCGAGCTGGGTCTTGACGGGAGGTTGATGCCTATTCGTGGTGCCTTGCCCATAGCCATCATGGCCCGTGAACTGGGTTTCAAGGGGATTATCCTTCCGCATCAGAACGCCCGTGAAGCGGCCGTGGTGAACAACCTCACCGTTCTGGGAGCGGAGAACCTAAGTCAGGTGGTGGATTTCTTCAGAGGCAACGAGAAGAGCATCGTGCCCACGGTGATGAATACCCGTGAGGAGTTCTACCATCATCAGCAGGAGTTTGATACAGACTTTACCGATGTGAAAGGACAGGAGAATGTGAAACGGGCTATGGAGATAGCAGCTGCCGGCAGTCACAACCTGCTGCTTGTGGGCAGTCCTGGTAGCGGTAAATCTATGCTGGCCAAACGATTGCCCACCATCCTACCCCCTCTGTCATTGGCCGAGAGTCTGGAAACCACCAAGATTCATTCGGTGGCAGGCAAATTGAATAAGGAAGGCGGCCTCATCTATCATCGGCCATTCCGCAATCCTCATCACACGATATCTACCGTTGCGATGACAGGAGGAGGCAGTTATCCGCTTCCAGGAGAGATCAGTCTGGCCCATAATGGCATACTTTTCCTCGATGAGCTACCCGAGTTCAGGAGAGATGTACTGGAGGTGCTTAGACAACCGTTGGAAGACCGCCACATCAGCATCAGCAGGGTACGCAACCAAGTGGATTATCCCGCCAGTTTTATGTTTGTGGCCGCCATGAACCCTTGTCCGTGTGGTTATTTTAATCATCCTACCCATCCGTGCGTTTGCTCACCAGGACAGGTGTTGAAGTACATGGGACGTATATCGGGTCCATTAATGGATCGCATCGACCTCCAGATCGAGGTGACGCCTGTTCCTTTCGAGGAACTATCTTCCCAACGTGTCGGCGAACCGAGTAGTGTGATACGCGAACGAGTGATCAAGGCCCGCAAGATACAGGAAGAACGCTACAAGGGCATACCTCATGTGCATTGCAATGCCCAGATGACATCTAAGCTCTTACATGCTTATGCACAACCTGATGCCTCCGGACTGATGCTGCTGCGAACCGCTATGCAAAAACTGAACCTCAGTGCCAGGGCTTATGACCGTATCCTTAAAGTGGCTCGTACCATAGCCGACTTGGCTGGTTGCGAACAGGTACAGAGCCAACATCTGGCAGAAGCCATTGGTTATCGTAATCTGGACAGGGAGGATTGGAGTGACAGGAGGTAATAAAAACAACACCTTCCCGCAACTTGTCGGGAAGGTGTTGATGTAGGCTCCGGAATGCCGTTACTCAATGCCATGTATTTGGATCACCATAGGCATGGCCTTGAACCGGATTTAATTCATTATTACCTCTTGACCACCAACCATCACTTCCACATGATGTGCCGTGGGGGAAATCCGCTAAATTTATATTAACGGTATCATCTATTACTAATCCATTAACATTAAAACCAGCACCACCAGTCACCATATCCAGATCATCTTCGCTGAGTTCCTGGCGCATGACCACTTTCTCATCGCTGTTCTTGCCAGTGATGGATACTTTCTTCACATCGTCATCGAGTTCCACCCTCAACACTCGCTTGTCTTTGTTTTCCATAATGATAAGTTATTAAACTCTTCCTAAAAAGCCGTTGCGGCCTCGTTGATGATTTTTATCTACCACCTACAGGTTGGCATCCATCATATACAACATAAGGTCTCTTTCCGTTATAATATGTTCCTATACCACCTGTCGCCTGTTCGAGGTCATCCTCTTTAAGCTCTTGGCGCATCACTACTTTCTCATCGCTGTTCATACCAGTGATGGATACCTTCTTCACTTCATCGTCGAGTTCCACCCTCAACACTCGTTTATCATTGTTTTCCATAATGAATAATTTAGTTTCTATAAATAAAACGTCT
This sequence comes from uncultured Prevotellaceae bacterium, assembly GCA_946407325.1. The sequence continues at coordinate 6,027 of CAMJNN010000037.1, forward strand.
CACACCGCAAAAGTAAGCATTATTATCCTAAAAACGTTCATTGTGAGCTGAAAATTTAGTTTAAACTGAAGGTTAATAATGAAAAAGCACTATCTTTGTGAATTATAAACAGACCTTTTTATGACGCCGTTAATAGTAATCATCACAGTACTGGCCTACTTTGCCGTGTTGTTCGGCATTTCTTACTGGGCAGGACGAAAAGCGGACAATGCTGGTTTCTTCCAAGGGGGCAAGCAATCGAAATGGTATATGGTGGCGTTTGCCATGATTGGTGCCAGCATCTCGGGAGTGACCTATGTATCAGTGCCTGGCATGGTGGGTGCTTCACAGTTTGGCTACCTACAACTTGTCATGGGCTTTATGGCCGGACAATTGGTGATAGCCTTGGTACTGACACCGTTGTTCTACCGTATGAAGCTGGTGAGTGTATATCAGTTCCTGGAACAACGACTGGGCATCAGTTCGTACCACACAGGAGCTTGGTTCTTCTTCATCTCCAAGATGTTGGGTGCAGCGGTACGACTGTACTTGGTGTGCCTCACATTCCAGTTGCTTATCTTTGAGCCGTTCCACCTGCCTTTCATACTGAATGTGGCAGTGTCGATACTGATAGTGTGGCTCTATACCTATAAAGGTGGGGTGAAGAGCCTCATCTGGACTGACTCGCTGAAAACGCTGTGCCTTATCGTGTCGGTGGTGCTCTGCATCTGGTTTATCGCTAAGGAGTTGGGCATGGACTGGGGAGCTATGATGACGGCCATTGGTGACGACAAATACAGTCGTATATTCTTCTTTGACGATGTGGATAGCAAACAGTTTTTCTGGAAGCAGTTCCTGGCAGGTGTGTTTACACAGATTGCCATGAACGGACTTGACCAAGATATGATGCAACGTAACCTGAGTTGCCGCAACTCGAAGGAAAGTCAGATAAACATGGCGGTGAGCATGGTGTTGCAGTTTGTGGTGATATCTATCTTCCTGATGCTGGGAGCTTTGTTGTATATCTTCGTAGATCGTCAAGGCATTGTGGTGGAGAAAAGCGATACCTTGTTTACCATCGTTGCTACGGGCGGTTATCTGCCGCTTATCGTGGGCATCTTGTTCGTGATAGGACTCACTGCTGCGGCCTATTCTGCAGCTGGTTCGGCACTGACAGCCCTGACCACTTCGTTTACGGTGGATATCTTAGGCATCAAAGGCAAGGCGGAGGACGAGGTGAAACAGACCAGGCAATGGGTACATATCGGCATGGCAGTGGTGATGGGCATCAGCATTCTGGTGTTCAACCTGCTGAACAATACCAGTGTCATTGATGCGGTATATATCCTGGCCAGCTATACCTATGGTCCTATCCTGGGTATGTTTGCCTTTGGCATCTTGACCAAGTGGAAAGTGCGCGACAAACTGATTCCTTTCGTAGCTATTCTGGCACCATTGCTTTGCTTTATCCTGGATAAAAACTCGGTGCAATGGTTCAATGGCTACAAGTTCAGCTATGAGATATTGATATTGAATGCTGTCTTTACGTTCATTGGCTTATGTTTGATTAAAAAAGGGAAAAGATGAACTGCATACTATATAACGCCACATCATCGGAGGCAATAAAACGTCTGGCAACTGAAGCTACAGGTGATTATACCTTGTTGTATATCAAAGATACTGAGGTGGTATGGGGATATCTTGCCCAAGAACGCATGAAGCAGGTGATGGATGCCACGGGTGCCGCTATGGTGTATGCCGACAGGTATGTCATCAAGGACGGACAACGGGAGCAAGCTCCTGTTATAGACTATCAAAAGGGGTCTCTGCGCGATGACTTCGACTTCGGTGCGGTGGTGATGATTCGTACCTCTGTCCTGAAAGAGGCCGCAAGTCGTATGAAGGCCAACTATCGTTATGCTGGTTTCTATGACTTAAGGCTGAAACTTTCGCAACGTTATGAGTTCGTTCATATCAACGAGTATCTTTATACGGAGCAGGAGAAGGATTTGCGACTAAGCGGACAGAAGCAGTTTGACTATGTGGATCCTCGTAACAGAGAACGACAGATAGAAATGGAACAGGCTTGCACGGAGCACCTGAAAGAGATAGGGGCTTATTTGGAACCTCAATTCAAGAATGTAGATTTCAACCAAGAAGCATTTGAGGTGGAGGCTTCGGTGATTATCCCTGTCAGAAACCGTGTAAAAACCGTTAAGGATGCCATCAACTCTGTGCTGAGTCAGGTAGCTGACTTCCCTTTCAACGTGATTGTGGTGGATAATCATTCTACCGATGGGACAACAGAGGTCATTGCACAATTGTCACAGGACGAGAGGGTGATTCACGTAATTCCTGAGCGTACCGACTTAGGCATTGGTGGTTGCTGGAACATGGGCATTCACCATCCACAATGTGGTAAGTTTGCTATACAATTGGACAGTGATGACCTGTACAGTGACGAGCATACACTCAGCAAGATGGTGAGTGCTTTCTACGAACAACAATGTGCAATGGTGATAGGTACTTACCGTATGACGGACTTCGACCTGAATACCTTGCCTCCTGGCATTATTGACCATAAGGAGTGGACGCCTGAAAACGGCCGCAACAATGCTTTGCGCATCAATGGCTTGGGAGCACCAAGAGCATTCTATACGCCTGTCATTAGGCAAATTGGTTTTCCTAATACGAGTTATGGTGAGGATTATGCCGTGGGACTTGCCATCAGCAGGCACTATCAGATAGGACGTGTGTATAATGTGGTGTATCTGTGTCGCAGGTGGAGTGGTAATTCGGATGCGGCATTGAATGTTTTCCAAGTGAATGCCAATAACCTCTATAAAGATCGGATAAGAACATGGGAACTCAAGGCGAGGACATACGAACAAAGGTGTTAAACGTGGGAGGCGTTGCATTCCATGTGCAGTTCAATGCTGCCCGAATACGTTCGTCGGCGGCAAAGACCGATGCTGTCAGCATTGCCCACAGACCTTGCTTCCTATGTAAGGAGAACAGACCTCCTACACAAACAAGCAAAGACTGGAAAGGCAAGTATGAGATTTTGGAGAATCCTTTCCCTATTTTCCCCCAACATCTTACAATACCCACCTATGAGCATATACCCCAGCAATTGCAGGGAAGATATGCCGACATGCTGGAGTTGGCGAAGGAATTTCCCCATTTCACCGTATTTTTTAACGGTCCGCGATGTGGGGCATCGGCACCCGACCACATGCATTTCCAAGCAGGAAGTCGACTTTTTATGCCCATCGAACAACAATGGCAAGAGCGCATCGGGGAGCATTTGGCGGTAACAGGAAAAGCACGCTTGCACCTGATGGCCAACGACCCTCGCAACACTTTATTGATGATAGCTGACGAGGAGAAAGATGCTGTGACGTTGTTTGAGAGGGTGATGAAAGCATTCGTCACTAAGAAAGACTCTCCCATCCCAACGGGCACTCCCTCTAACTTTGAGGGAAAACTAGAAGCAGGTAAAGATCCGCATGCTCTCACCCTGGGGGAATATGATGAGGGAGAACCTAATGTAAATGTATTATGTTATTACGAAAACAACCAGTGGTTTACCTTTATCTTCCCTCGTACCCAACATCGTCCTGCCTGTTATTTCGCAGAGGGTGACGACCAGATGGTTATCAGTCCGGCTTCTGTAGATTTGGGCGGCGTGTTCATTACCGTCAGAGAAGAGGACTTTGAACGATTAAATGCCATAAAGTTGGAACATATCTTACGTGAGGTATGCTGGCAAGATACAGAGATAGAAACATTTAAAAACGAACTCAATGCAAGAACCTGAGATACAAGTTGGATTATTGTCAAACCAAGAGATACAGTTCTCCCTGCAAGGCATTTATCATGTTGTAGCACCGAAAGGCAATCCTGTTCCCTCCCCAAAAATCGTGGAGGGAGAGCAACATGTATATATGGACAATGGCCTGATAAAATGGAAGGATGCCAGTTTTAAGGAACTATTATTCTTTCCTATAGACCTCGAGAAGAACCTGATTAAGATCAGGAACGTGATGATAGGCAAGCAGTTCCATTGGCAACAACAGGAAGACCAAAGTTTCCAAGGTGCATTACATCTCATTATCGAAGAGGGGGAGATAACTGCTATTAATATCATCAGCACAGAACGTTATCTTACCAGTGTTATATCAAGTGAGATGAGTGCCACGTCTTCGTTGGAATTGCTCAAGGCGCATGCGGTGATTTCAAGAAGTTGGTTACTCGCCCAGCTCACGGCGCAAAAGGGTGATAACAACCAGCAATGTGGCACAGAGACAGATGATGAGATAGTGAGATGGTATAACCGTTCAGCTCATCAGCATTATGATGTATGTGCCGACGACCATTGTCAGCGTTACCAAGGTGTGACCAAGGTAACTACCGAAGCTGCCAAGGAAGCGGTAGAGCAGACCCGTGGCGAGATTCTTATTTATAATGGTGAGATTTGTGACACCCGCTTTTCCAAATGTTGCGGAGGAGTGACGGAAAAATTCAGCACTTGCTGGGAAGACAAGGACTATCCCTATCTGACGAGGGTGGTTGACCCCTATTGTGGGATGGCCGACCAAAATATACTTAGACAGGTAATGGTGAACTACGACCAGAAAACCACTGACTTCTATCGTTGGACGGTAAGCTATACCCAGCAGGAGTTGCATGATTTGATACTGGCTAAAACAGGCATCGACTTTGGCAATATCATCGATCTGGAGCCTCTGGCCCGTGGTACTAGCGGACGTATTTACAGACTGAAGATTGTGGGAAGTAAGCGAACCTTGGTTATCGGCAAGGAACTGGAAATTCGCAAGACTTTATCGGAAACCCATCTGTTCAGTTCAGCATTCGAAGTAAGGAAAGAGGGAGAAGGTGAAGTGCCTGAAAAGTTTATTCTCGAAGGTTCCGGTTGGGGGCATGGCGTAGGACTTTGTCAGATTGGTGCCGCCGTGATGGGCGAAAAAGGGTTCAAATATAAGGATAT
>CAMJNN010000038.1 GCA_946407325.1 uncultured Prevotellaceae bacterium
TAGCAGCTTCCAAAGCACGGATGTTACGACCTTCACGACCAATGATACGTCCTTTGATTTCATCAGAGTCTATATGGAATACCGTAACAGAATTTTCTACAGCTGTTTCAGTGGCCACACGTTGAATGGTTTGTACCACAATACGTTTTGCCTCTTTGTTTGCATTCATCTTAGCATCATCCATGATCTCATTGATGTAAGATTGGGCCTGCATTTTTGCCTCCTCTTTCAGCGACTCAATCATACGTTCTTTAGCCTCTTCAGCCGATAAGCCCGAGATGGCTTCCAGTTTCACGATTTCCTGTTGCTGCAGTTTGTCCAGCTCTTCTTTTTTCTTTTCTATAACCCCCAACTGATTGGTAAGGTTATCGCGAATGGCATCGTTCTCAGCTTTCTTGTGCAGCAAGTCTTCCTGACGCTGATTGAGTACCATTTCACGTTGTTTGAGTTTGTTTTCAACCTGTTGGATTTTCTGGTTGCGTTGAGCCACTTCTTTTTCCAACTCTGCCTTTTTGTTGAGGAATTTCTCCTTTACCTCCAGCAGTTTGTTCTTCTTGATAACCTCTGCTTCGGCATTTGCCTCTTTCAGTATGGTATCAGCCTTCGATTTCAGAAAAGTCTTCTGAATGAAGAACATGATGGTAAGACCTATCAACAAGCCTACCACGCAGAATACTATATTTACTACCATAGTCGTTAAATTAAAATATATAATAAAAACGCACTGAAAACCAACTTGCTACTTGCGTCTCAAGCGGGTCAACAGTGCGTGTGTGTCCTTAAAAAATCAAATGGCCATTATCTGTTGATGCATTCATCAATCAGCTGTGCCAGTTCTTGCATCTTGTCGGCATAAGGGGTTGTCTCATTGCGTCCTTTCTCCTTCAGTCCTTCCAATGACAGCTGGTAAGCTACCATCTGCAAGATGCGCACCTCAGGTAGTTCAGGATAATGCTCCTTATACGCATTTGTCAAGTTGTCAACCTGTCTGGCAGCTTTGCGTACCGTCTCTTCATCGCTTCTGCGAATGGTGAGAGGGAAGGGGTTGTTGCCAATGGTCAACTGTATTTTTATCATATCATCGTCCATACATCTCAAGTGTTATGATTGGTTCAACATAGCGATGCATTTATCGACTTCACGCACTATTTTTGACAATCGCTGTTTGGTTTCGCGAACATCGCCACCATCTAAGCTCATTGTCATGGCAGACTTCAAGTCCACATATGACTGGTTCAACTTGTCATATTCAGAATGTAACTTCGAAAAAGCTTCTTCTTTATCAAGTAAAAGCTTCTGTAGTTCGGCATGGTCGCGTCTCAGTTTATCATGCAGATAAATCAGATGGCGAAGACTTGTCTCGAAGTCATTGAGCTGTTTTTTCTCTTCGTCTGTCATTTACTACATCTAATTTGCTACAAAATTACAACTTTCTCTTATTTCTCCAAATAAAAGTTTAGAAAAAGTGACTAAACCACATCATTTTCTTTTATTTGCCGTTCTCAGTCTGTTCGTTTTTGCTGCGTTTTTCTTTCTTAGCCAGCATGACCACCTTATATACGAACTCGCTCATCCATTGTTCTGAGTATTCCAAGCGTTCCTTATAAGTGCGAATCTGCATAGCAGTCTTTTGCTCGTCATCTTTCTTGAACACCGGCTTGGTGCAGATGTCGTGGACGGTTTCTTCCACAGCACTTTTGATAACGCTGCCAAACATTGAAGGTACACGCAACTTCCACTGCATCAGGTTGGTGATCATCATCATCAGGTCACCAGTGAAGCCTTGGTACATAAACATATACGACTGCACCTGATTCTGATTGCGTACATGTTTCTTGATAGAGCTGTCGATTTCCTTGAAGAAATTCTCGCTCAGACCGTAGTCCTGAATCAACATCTTCTTAGATGCCGTTTTCTCACCTTGTCCCAACTTGCCACCAGTGGTGGGGATTTTGAATAATCGCTTGAAGTTGGCTACATCCGGAATAGCACGTATATTCGTAATGCCCAGATTTACTGCCAGTACCGACTGGAAATATACACGCACCAATGACATAAAATCTTCAGCACCTTGTGCTGAAGCATTATTTTTCTTACCGAAAAGTTTAGAAAATATACTCATTGTGTAAATTTGTTACTGTTTAGCGATGCAAAAATAAGAATAATATTTGTCTTTATGGCATCTTTCCCTTATTTTTGTGGATAAATAACTTCAAAACCTGATACAATGAAAAAGTTTTTCTTTCTTTCCTGTCTGGCAGTTCTTGCATGGGTAGGCAATTCGTGTAGTGGTGAGCAACAGCAGTTACAACCTAAGGCTAAGCATGTAGTGATGGTGGGCGTCGATGGATGGGCAGCTCATGATCTTGAGTCTGCTCAGGACATCCCTAATATCCGTGCTTTGATGGCCAATGGCAGCTATACGTTGCATAAGCGTTCTGTATTACCCTCAGCATCAGCCATTAACTGGGCTTCTATTTTCATGGGAGTACCTACTGAGGTGCACGGATATACGAAATGGAACTCCAAGGTTCCCGATATTCCAGCTTCTTATGTAAACAATCACAACATTTTCCCTACCATTTATTCAATCATACGTGAGCAGCAGCCAGAGGCAGAGACAGGATGTACCTTCGACTGGGATGGGGTAAAGTATGTAATTGATACCCTGGCTATCAGCCATTGGGAGTATATCCCTGATAGCTACGTTGATATTAATAAGAATTGTACGATAGCCGAGAATTATATCAAACAGTATAAGCCCTTTTTCTATACAGCCTATTTCGGTACGTTGGATGAGAGTGGTCATGATCATGGCTGGTACACTCCCGAGTATTATGCGACATTATCGGAAGTTGATATGGCTGTGGGACGCATCATTCAGGCGTTGAAAGATGCAGGTATCTATGATGATACCATTATTATTGTAACGTCCGATCACGGAGGTATCAACAAGGGGCATGGAGGCATGACATTGGAAGAATTAGAGACTCCGTTCATCATTAGTGGCAAGGGAGTGAAGAAAGGTTATGAGTTTGCAGATGCCATGATGCAGTATGATACACCAGCTACCATTGCCTATATCCTTGGCATTCAGCCTCCACAACCTTGGGTAGGCAGACCTGTCATGAGTATCTTTGAGTGATTAAAAAAAATACCACATAAACTATGTGGCTATTTCGAAATATTGTGTAATTTTGCAGCCAAAATGTTTCACAAAAACGTTTGCTTTGTGCAGAATTAAGTAATAATAACATGAGTACAAAAGTAGTAGTGAATAACTTAGCCGAGTTTCAGGCTTTAGAGGGTCATCGCATCGGTGAGTCTGATTATTTAGAAATGACACAAGAACGTATCAATATGTTTGCTGATGCCACACTCGACCATCAGTGGATACATGTTGATCCAGAACGTGCCAAGGTTGAAAGTCCTTATAAGACCACTATTGTACATGGCTATTTCACCTTATCGGTATTACCCTATTTGTGGGGACAGATCATAGAGGTAAACAACCTCAAGATGATGGTCAACTATGGCATGGATAAGATGAAGTTTGGCCAACCTGTACTATCTGGTCAGCGCATCCGTCTGGTGGCAGACATGAAGTCGGTACTTAACCTTCGAGGTATTGCTAAGGCTGAGATCAATTTCTATATTGAGATTGAAGGAGAAAAGAAGCATGCCCTTGAAGGCATAGCAACCTTCCTTTACTATTTTAATAATTAAAACTGCGAGGTTAGGGTCATAGGATGTCCTTTTCGCCTAACATGTAGTTTAATATCGGTCTGCATTTCTGTTCACAGGCAGGATAGAAATGACCATGAATGCGTTCCTCGTTTTTGGGTGAGTTGCCCCACCAGAATTCAGCCATCGCTATAGGTTGTAGTTTATTGAGGAAAGCATATTGTAATAGTTTCGGAGCAGCACATTCCCCGGCACCGCCTGGTGGCATGTGCTGCTTTTGTTGTCCCTGAAAGATTTCAATCAGGTTCTTACGTTCGCCTCGGCTGTTCAGCATTACAAACTGCTCGAATAGCCAGTTCTGCAAAGTCTCCGATCGTCTCTTCCGTTCTTTTTTAAGCTCGAGGATTTCCTCAGATGAGGAGGACGTGTTTTCTGCTTCTAATTCTTTGATGTGGGCATTGATGAGGCTTATGGCTCTCTCTTCGGTTTTGAAATGGCCATTGGGATTCAGCATGTCATACACTGCAGGAACAAAGTAGGGGAGGCTATTCTGCTTGTTCAGCAAACCAGAAAAGGCAGCCAGAAAGCCCAATTGTCCCATTGCGTTTTTCACCACTAACACACCAAACATCTTGCCCTGCTGCAGTTCGTCGTGCCATTCTGGGTGAGTATTGATATAACACATCACCTCATCCGCCGCTAATTTGCAGAGCGGATGAGGTGTGTAATTAAATGGGTCAGTAAATTCCGTTGGCAGTTCAATCCCTTCAGTGCTTTCGCTGAATCGGTGCAATCGACTTACCTGTTTTTTGCCCAACTTAAGAGCCTGCAGGGCATTACGCTTTGCCTCGTATTCAGCATAGTGCTTCTCTAAGAAATTGTCGGCCATGAACGCATCCTATTTCTTCGTAGTAGTAGAGGTCTGCCCATACTGTTTCTTGATTTCTGGCAGGTTCTTCTGGATGTCGCTGATACGAGTCTGGTCGCTTGGGTGCGTACTCATGAACTCAGGTACCGATGACTGTCCGCCGCCTGACATCTTCTGCCAGAAGCCTACAGCCACATCAGGATTATAGCCAGCAATGGTCATTAGTATCAAGCCCATATAGTCAGCCTCCGACTCATGCTTGCGAGAAAATGGCAGCATCATACCATATTGTGCGCCGATGCCATATACATTGCTGGCCAAGCTCCTTACAGCCGCACTTTTGTTTGACAAAGCACCACTTACCACTTGAGCTCCATACTGTGCCAATAGCTGTTGACTCATACGTTCGTTGCTGTGCTTAGCTACAGCATGCGCAACCTCATGTCCCAGTACCACAGCCAGTTCGTCATCAGAAGAAATGATCTTCATCAATCCTTCATAAACAACAATCTTACCGCCAGGCATGCAAAAAGCATTCAACTGGTCGTCTTGTACCAAATTAAATTCCCATGAGAAATTCTTTACCTCATCAGACAAGCCGTTGGCATTCAGGTAGTTTTCTGTTGCCTGCGCAATCTTCTTTCCTACGCGGGTCACCATCGCACTTTGGGTAGTGTTGGCGCTCTTCTTGGCACCTTGCATATAAGAGTTGTATTCTGTCAGACTGGAAGAAAGAATCTCTTGATCTGACACTAGGTTCAGCTGTTTGCGTCCTGTAATAGGTACCGAGCCACAGCTTGAAAACAGCAATGCTGCCGTCATGAATGCGAAAATTAGTCTTTTCATAATCTTCAGTTCTTAAAGTTTTGATGATACAAATGTAAACTAAATAGAAGATATTGCCAAATAATACACAAAAAAAGGAACCCTCTTGCAAAAAAGAGGGTTCCTTGATACTTTCACAAAGAAGTTTTTTACTTCTTCACATGACCGTAGCGGCTCATGAAGCGGTCCACACGACCAGCTGTGTCCACCAACTTGCTCTTACCAGTGTAGAATGGATGAGAGGTGCTAGAGATCTCGAGCTTTACTAATGGATAAGTCTCACCTTCGAACTCAACAGTTTCAGTGGTCTTGCATGTAGAACGGCTCAGGAACATGTCACCGTTTGACATATCCTTGAATACTACAGGACGGTAATTTGTAGGATGAATACCTTCTTTCATTGTTGTTATCTTTTTAAATTTTAAATCAAAATATGTAATTGTAAAGTGTAATGGTCTTGTTAGCGACCGCAAAGGTAATACTTTTCTCTGAAACCAAAAAAGATTTTGCAAAAATAGTGCAACTTTTTTTATTTTTTGAAATAGAATGTGTATTTTTGCGGTTGAAAGAATAGATTAGTAACTTAATATAGTAAACAAAATGGTTAATTACAAAGAATTAGGCTTAGTAAACACCCGTGCGATGTTTAAGAAGGCCATCGAAGGCGGCTACGCCATTCCTGCATTCAACTTCAACAACATGGAGCAGCTGCAGGCTATCATCAAAGCTTCTTCAGAGCTGAAGTCACCGGTCATCCTGCAGGTCTCTAAGGGTGCCCGCAACTACGCTAACCCTACACTGCTGCGCTATATGGCACAGGGTGCTGTAGAGTATGCTAAGGAACTGGGATGCGCTCATCCTGAGATCGTTCTGCACCTCGATCATGGCGATAGCTATGAACTCTGCAAGAACTGCATCGATTTGGGCTTCTCTTCTGTAATGATTGACGGCTCTTCTCTGCCTTATGAAGAGAACGTAGCTCTTACCCGCAAGGTGGTAGAATATGCACATCAGTATGATGTAACCGTTGAAGGTGAGCTGGGCGTTTTGGCAGGTGTTGAAGATGAGGTACAGGCTGAGGAATCTCACTATACCAAGCCTGAAGAGGTAATCGACTTCACTTCTAAGACTGGCGTTGATAGCTTGGCTATCTCTATCGGTACTTCTCACGGTGCTTACAAGTTCAAGCCAGAGCAGTGCACCCGCGACCCGAAGACTGGCAAGCTGGTTCCTCCTCCATTGGCATTCGACGTGCTCGACGCTATCATGAAGCAGTTGCCTGGTTTCCCAATCGTGCTCCACGGCTCTTCTTCTGTACCACAGGAGTATGTTGACATCATCAATGCTAACGGTGGTAAGTTGCCTGATGCAGTAGGTATTCCAGAGGAGCAGCTGCGCCTTGCTTCTAAGAGCGCTGTTTGCAAGATCAACATCGACTCTGACTCTCGTCTGGCATTCACCGCTGCTGTTCGCAAGGTGTTTGCTGACAAACCAGGTGAGTTCGACCCACGTAAGTACTGCGGTCCTGCTCGCGACCTGATGGAAGAACTCTACAAGCACAAGATTACCGATGTGCTAGGTTCTGACGGCAAACTGGCTCAGTGCTAATAATCAACTAATGATTCAATCACGGGGACTGTGCATGTTGCAGTCCCTGTTTTTTTTCTGATTCAAAGCAAAAATGAAAAAACTATTATTCTTGGTGGCTATAGCCGCAATGGTGGTTGCCTGCCAACCTAAAAAGAAAGGCTATACCTTGCCCGATCCCCACGATGTCATCATGTATGAGGTCAACCCCTTGGTGTTTGCACAAGAGGGAGCGTTCAATGTCATCGCCAACCGTCTTGACTCTATACGAGCCCTGCATGTCAATGTCATGTGGTTCATGCCTACCTACGAGCAAGGAGTCCTGAAAGCCCAAAACTCACCTTATTGTATCAAGGACTATAAGTCTGTTAACCCTGCCTATGGTACCCTTGACGATTTCAAGAACCTTGTCAATCTGTGTCATGAGAAAGGTATGAGTGTTATTATGGACTGGGTGGCTAACCACACCTCATGGGATCATGCCTGGGTGAAGGAGCACCCTGATTGGTACACCCAAGATGAGGAGGGCAATATCATTTGGCCAGCTACCACCAACTGGGATGATGTGGCCGACCTGAATTTCGACAATGCCGAAATGCGCCTCGCCATGATTGACGCCATGAAGTTCTGGGTGAATGAGGTGGGCATTGACGGTTATCGTTGCGATGCAGCCGACTTTGTGCCGTTCGACTTCTGGAAGCAGGCTGTTGACTCTATGCGGGCTATGCCTAAGCGACTGCTTATGTTGGCAGAAGGCAAGCGTGCCGATCATTTCGATGCAGGCTTCGACATGAACTACTCTTGGGACTATATGGAAGCCAACCGCGATGTGTTCCAGCGCGACAGCAGCGCCCTGAAGTTGCTGCAGACCGACTATATGGAATATGACACCATCCCCAACGGAAAAGTGAAGCTACGCTTCATTACCAACCACGACGAGGCTTCCAAACAGTCACCGGTGCAGGAGTATGGTGGCGTTCGTGCCTCTATGGCTGCCTTTGTCGAGACCATCTTCCTGCGTGGAGGTGCCTTGCTCTATGCAAGTCAGGAAGTGGCTTATCCAGAGCCCCTGAACTTCTTTCACTGGAAGCCCATCGATTGGATGTCCAACCCTGAGGTCTATAACGAATACAAGACCCTTCTCACCTTATATAATAAATATGGTGCATTGAAGTGGGGACAGCTGGTGGCTTATCCTGCTCTTGATGCTATGATCTTCGAGAAGCGTTACGAGAAACAGGATTTCCTGTTGCTGGTGAATGTGCGCAACCGTGAGGTAAATGCTTTCATCCCCCAGGAATGGAAAGGCCAGAAGGTGAAGGATATGATGCGAGACAGCAAAATGGAACTCCCTTCTACGGAATTGACACTTCAGCCCTACGAGTATTTCATCTTGAAGAAGTAGTTTTTATTTAAATAATTTGCTTATATAAAAGATAATGCCGATATTTGATGTGTTTATTTGACGCTTTAACTTAAAACTAAATAGTTATGAAGAAGTATTTTGCTGAACTGGTAGGTACATTCGTACTTACATTCCTGGGTTGCGGCGCAGCTGTTGCCCTGGGTTGCGGCTCTGACACCGCATCAATTGTTGGCACAGCCATCGCTTTTGGTCTGGCTGTAGTAGCTATGGCTTATACCATTGGTGGCATTTCAGGTTGCCACATCAATCCTGCCATTACCTTGGGTGTTTTCCTCAATGGCGGCATCAGTGCTAAGGATTGTGGCATGTATATGCTGTTCCAGGTAATCGGTGCTATCTTGGCTGCTGCTGTATTGGCAGGCATCGTAGCTACCGACCCAGCTGCTGTGATTACCACCGCTACAGGTGCTAATGCTTGCACCTACGGAGCTACTAACGGTTTGGTGGTAGAGATTGTGCTCACGGCATTGTTCGTGCTGGTAGTACTGGGCGCTACTTCAAAGACCAACGGCGCTACCAACAACTTCGCAGGTTTGGCTATCGGCCTTTCACTGATTCTTATTCACCTGGTGGGCATCCACTTCACCGGCACATCAGTGAACCCAGCCCGTTCTATCGGTCCTGCTCTGTTCCAGGGTGGCAAGGCTTTGGCTGATCTGTGGGTATTCATCGTTGGCCCATTGGTAGGTGGTGCTATCGCAGCATTCATCTGGAAGGCCATCAAGCCCGAAGAGAAGTAACAGGCTACGTCTTGAGTAATTTAGGAGGGAGAGACTTTTCAGCCTCTCCCTCTTTTAATAATATAATAGGTACTGAAGAAAAGGGAAATGCATTAATTTTAGATAAAATAGGCTTCGCCTCGGAAATAAAAATAAATGCTTTTATTTTGTATTTCTCTCGGCTTGCACTATTTTTTGATAAATTAAGCTGCGCTTCAACAGAAAAAATAATCAAGTTTATTTTGTTCTGTCTTCGGCTTGCATTAATTTTGCAAAAAAGTTTTCTAAATGCACGCAGTAGTGTTCTAAATTATGGATTTAAGAGGTGTAAGGCGACTGGAAAAGCAAACTCTCACCGAGCAAGAGCTGGTGGAAGGGTGCAGGCGAGGCGACGATGTGGCCCGCAGGCAGCTCTATGAACGCTATGCAGGCAAGATGATGGCCATCTGCATGCGATACATGGGTAATCGCGAAGAGGCTGAAGACTTGCTGCACGATGGATACATCAAGCTCTATGGTTCGTTCGATAAGTTTGATTGGCAGGGTGAGGGAACCTTGCCAGCCTGGATGGCACGCGTGATGGCCAACCTTGCACTGCAACGGCTCCGCAAGAACGATGTGATGAGTCAGACGGTGGAACTGGAGAACACTGCCGAACTGCGTGACGATGTGGACAGACCTGACGAAGGCCCCGACATCGAGACCATACCCAAGAAAGTGCTGATGCAATTCATTGAGGAACTGCCTCCTGGCTATCGTGCCGTGTTCAATATGCACGTCTTTGAGGGCAAGAACCACATAGAGATTGGCAAGGAGCTGGGCATCAACAACAAGTCGTCTGCCTCTCAATTGGTAAGGGCGCGAGCCATACTGAAAGAACGAGTGAATGAGTGGAGAAGACAAAATGGATTATGAAAACTACAAAAGATATGAAAGAAAACGATGACATATGGCTGAAGCAATGGAAGGACTGCCTCGAGGATTACGAGGAAGAAGTTCCTGTGAATGGCTGGGAGCGACTGCAAGCCGATCTGCAAGCCAATGACAGTGGTCAACGTTCAATGGTCAACGGTCAGGTCATTCCCTTTCGTCGATGGAAGGTAGTGGCAGCTGCAGCTGTGGTAGTACTCGTTGCTGGTGCCGGCATCTGGTTCCTGGCATCCGACCAAGCGCCACAAGTGCCTTCCGTTGAATCCCCCTTAGCACAGTTGTCACAAAATGACATTCCTGAACCTGAAACGCCTTTGGATACCATCGAGTCAGAACAAGAAGATGATGAGGAAGAACCCATTGCCACGTTTGTTTCTGAAGAGCTGTCACCTGCGGATGCTGACATTACTGAACAACCAGCCCCAGCAGTTCAGAAGTCCACGAAGGCATC
>CAMJNN010000039.1 GCA_946407325.1 uncultured Prevotellaceae bacterium
ACTTTCTGGAAGTGAGAGAAGTCGAAACGCAAGGTCTCAGGAGAAACAAACGAACCTTTCTGCTCCACATGGGTACCCAGCACTTGACGTAAAGCAGCATCTAATAGGTGGGTAGCCGAGTGATTAGCCGCACTAGCAGCGCGTTTATCCAAATCTACACAAGCCATGAAGTCAGCTTCTGGATGCTCTGGCAGTTTGTTGGCAATGTGTACGGTCATGCCGTTCTCATGCTTGGCATCCACAATATCGATGGTTTCTAATTCACTGCATATTACGCCGCATTCACCGACTTGTCCACCCATCTCACCATAGAATGGAGTGTAATCGAGTACAATCTGATAGAAACTTTGTTTCTTCTGCGTAACCATCCTGTAACGTAAGATATGGCATTCATATTCGCTGTAGTCATAGCCCACAAACTCTGTTTCGCCTTCGCGCAGTATTACCCAGTCGCCAGTTTCAACAGCAGCAGCATTACGTGCACGGGCTTTTTGTTTCTCCATTTCCTCACCAAACTGTTTCTCATCTACAGTGAGACCGTTTTCACGACAAATCAGTTCTGTAAGGTCGAGTGGGAAACCATAGGTGTCAAATAAAGTAAACGCCTGTACGCCATCAAGCTCAGTTTTGCCCTGAGCTTTTACTTCGTCCATTGCCTTGTTTAACAGGTTTATACCGTTGTCCAAGGTGCGAAGGAAAGACTCTTCCTCTTCTTTCATTACTTTAGCGATAAGGTTACGCTGAGCCTCCAGTTCTGGATAAGTAGCTCCCATCTCATGAATTAAGACCGGTAACAGTTGATAAATAAATGCTTCCTTCTGCCCTAAGAAAGTATAAGCATAACGGATAGCACGGCGTAAGATACGACGTATTACATAGCCTGCCTTGGCATTGCTTGGCAACTGCCCATCGGCGATTGAGAAAGCGATGGTTCGTAGGTGGTCAGCTACTACACGCATAGCTACATCCACCTTTTCGTCCTTGCCATACTGAAGTTCTGACAGACGACCAATCTCCTGAATGATAGGCTGGAAAATGTCGGTGTCGTAGTTAGATTGTTTGCCTTGTAATGAACGAACTAAACGTTCAAAGCCCATGCCAGTGTCTATTACCTTGGCAGGCAGTGGCTCCAAGCTTTGATCAGCTTTTCGATTATATTGCATGAACACTAAGTTCCATATTTCAATCACTTGTGGGTGGTCTTTGTTTACAAGCTCATAGCCTGGCACAGCAACTTTTTCAGCGGCAGAACGAGAATCGAGGTGAATTTCAGAGCAAGGACCGCAAGGACCTGTATCTCCCATTTCCCAGAAATTATCATGTTTGTTGCCATTAATGATGTGACTCTTTGGTAAAAACTGTTCCCAATAGCCAGCTGCTTCGTTATCTCGTTCTAGACCTTCTTCTGATGAGCCTTCAAATACTGTGGCATACAGGTCTTCTGGGTTGAGTTTCAGTACTTCCACTAAGAACTCCCATGCCCAACTAATCGCTTCTTTTTTGAAATAATCGCCAAACGACCAATTGCCTAGCATCTCAAACATCGTGTGGTGATAAGTGTCATGACCCACTTCTTCCAAGTCGTTGTGTTTACCACTCACGCGCAAACACTTCTGTGAATCGGTCACACGCGTCCATTGAGCAGGACGATTGCCAAGTATGATATCCTTAAATTGATTCATGCCTGCGTTGGTAAACATTAGCGTTGGGTCATCCTTGATTACCATTGGAGCTGAAGGCACTTTGTGATGACCTTTGCTCTCAAAGAAGCCTGTAAAAGCGTCTCTTATCTCATTAGCTGTCAACATATCGAACTATTTTTTATACTTTTTTCTAAATTTGGTTGCGAAGATACTGCTTTTTTATTAGTTTTACAAAAAAAATCAGAATATGCTGAACAAAGAGAACGAATTAAAGCTGTTTTACTCCATCAGCGAGGTGGCTGAGATGTTTAATGTTAACGAATCAACCCTTCGTTTCTGGGAGAAGGAATTTCCTGCATTGGCCCCCAAGAAAGCGGGTAGGGGTATTCGCCAGTACCAACAGAAAGATATCGAATTAGTAAGGCTCATTCATCATCTGGTGAAAGAAGAGGGTATGACCATACCTGGGGCACGCCAACGCATCAAGGTCAACAAAGATAATACTGATAAGAAGGTGGAAGTGCTGGAACGTCTCAAGGTTTTGCGCACCGAATTAGCAGGTATGCGTGATGCGCTAGATTCATTTTCTTATGATCAGGTGGAGGTGTTGAAAGAAAACCTTTAAACAACACTGTTTTTATTCCCTGATTACCTCCTTAATGCTATCAATACGCTTCAGCTCTGCAATGATGGCATGTACATCTTCTACGTCATGGACGTAAAGTTGTATGTTTCCCTCGAAGATGCCTTCTATTGTCTCAATGGTAAGCTTACGGATATTGACGTTTAATTGGTGCGAGATGACTTGCGTGACATCGCTGAGCAATCCCAAACGGTCAACCCCTTTAATAATGATGGTTACTAAGAACGTCAGTTGTTTGTGAGTGTCCCATTGTGTAGCTATGATTCGATTGCCATAGCTGCTTTTGAGTTTTGCAGCAATGGGACATTGGCGTTTATGAATGGTAATCTTGCCATTTGTATCAATATAACCCAGCACATCATCACCAGGAATAGGATGACAACAGTCTGCAATTGCATAGTTTTTCTTTATGGTCTCTTCTGTCAGCTTAAGAATTTGTTTGGTGATTTTCTTCACCTCTTTCTTTTCCATCGTTGAACTGACATCCTCTTGCGTAATGGGCTCCTGGTTGTTCTTTTCTTTATTGCCGAAAGGCAATTTGAGGAATCTTGTCCAAGAAGTCTTGGTTTTGCCTTTCAGAGCATCGAGATCATCATCACCCAACTTAATCTGATCAGAGCCGATGGCTTCCAATAAACTATCAGGGTCAGATTTCTCGTGTAGACGAGTCAGTTTGTTGAGTACCACTTCATCTACATAGATGCCTTCTTCCTTTAAAAACTCACTTAACATGTTGAGACCCTTCTTCTGGATTGCTTTAGACTCTTTTCGTAAGATGGATGCTATCTTGGCACGAGCCTTGGCTGTGGCAGCAATACTTTCCCATTCAGGTTGTACCTTCTGTGAACGAGAGGTAAGAATTTCCACCTGATCTCCACTGTTAAGCTTGTGACTGAGAGGCACCAGTCGGTGATTTACCTTAGCACCAATACAGTGAGCACCAATCTCAGTATGCAGTGAAAAACCAAAATCCAATACTGTAGAATTTTGTGGTAAGGTCTTAATCTCTCCCTTAGGAGTAAATACAAATATTTCTTGAGCAAATAGATTTAACTTTATGGTGTCAAGGAAATCCATGGCATCCGGCTGAGGGTCGTCAAGTATTTCCTTGATGGTGACCAACCACTTATTCAATTCAGTGTCATCGTCAGTAGGGGAAATGTCTTCCTGTGCAGGTCCATCCTTATATTTCCAATGGGCAGCAAAACCCTGTTCGGCAATGTCGTTCATACGTTCGCTACGTATCTGCACCTCAATCCATTGACCATTATTGGCCATGAGGGTGACATGAAGTGCTTGATAGCCATTGGCTTTCGGATGACTTACCCAGTCGCGTATGCGGTCAGGATGAGGCTTGTAAATCTGCGACAGACTGACATAGATGTCAAAGCAATTGTTCATCTCCACGCTTGGTGAAGCTGGTTCGAAGATAATGCGTACAGCTAAAATATCATATACCTCATCAAAAGTCACATGCTTGGTTTGCATCTTGTTCCAGATGGAATAGACAGCTTTGACACGTGCCATGATACGGTATTTCAGTCCCATTTTGTCGAGTTGCTGACGAATGGGAGCTGTAAATTCGGTAAAAACCTTGTCACGCTCAGCTGCTGTTTCTTCCAACTTTTTCTCAATCTCTCTATATTCTTCAGGATGCTCGTATCTAAAGCTTAAGTTCTCCAGCTCGGTCTTGATTTTGTTTAAGCCTAAACGATAGGCAAGAGGAGCATAGAGGTATAGTGTCTCACCAGCAATCTTGTACTGCTTGTTGGGAGCCTGCGACTCTAAGGTACGCATGTTGTGCAGTCGGTCAGCTATCTTGATAAGGATGACACGAATGTCATCGTTCATGGTAAGCAACAGCTTCTTGAAGTTTTCTGCCTGTGCAGAGGCATGTTCTCCGAAGATACCACCTGATATCTTGGTAAGACCATCTACTATTTGGGCAATCTTTGGACCGAATATATTTTCGATATCTTCTACCGTATAGTCTGTGTCTTCCACTACATCGTGCAATAAAGCAGAACAGATAGAGGTCGAACCTAAACCAATCTCGTTGCAAACGATTTTGGCCACGCTGATAGGATGCAAGATATAAGGTTCGCCCGACAAACGCTTGATGCCTTTGTGGGCCTCATTCGCGAAGTTGAAAGCCTTCGTGATGATTTCCACACGTTTGCGATGCTTGGTAGCGAGATAATCATTCAAAAGTTCTTGAAACGCTTGTTGAATGATCTCTTCCTCATTATCTATCTGTTTGTTTTCCATAATTAAAGTCTTCGATGTCGTTTATTTGTAGATTTTCAATGTTTGCCCAGCATTGATGCGTGTGCCAGAAATCCCGTTCCAACTCCTTATTTGGCTCACTGTGACACCATAGCGTGAGGCAATGCCCGACAGTGTTTCTCCACTCTTAATCTTGTGATTGATGGCTGTTCCATTGGTGGGTACAGAGGCTTTGGCGGGCGTTGTTGTTCGGGCACGTTGCTGTCTGACATTCTGTTGTGGTACGGCTACTACTCTACGATTGCGGAAGAACTCATCGGCGCGATGGGCATAGATGGTGTCTTGCTTCTCAATAAAAGTGCCTACATAGTTCTGCGGCAAACGAAGGGTCTGAGGCTTAGAATCACCAGGAATGATATCACGTTTATACTGGGGATTTAAACTTTTCAGCATATCAATATCTACGCCACATATGTCTGCGATCTGTTGGAAATGAACATTGCGGTTCACCTGTATTGTATCGGTGGCTTCAGGTAAATTGGTCTCCATTGGACATATATTGTGGTGACAATAGTATGTCATCACATAGTTGGCAGCAATAAACGATGGGACATATCCGCGGGTTTCCTTAGGCAGATAATTGTATATTTCCCAATAGTCACGTTTGCCTGAACGACTAATAGCCTTATTGACGTTACCAGGTCCACAGTTATAGGCAGCAATGGCCAAGTTCCAGTCTTTATAGATATCATACATATCTTTTAGATAACGTACAGCTGCCCAAGTTGCCTTTATGGGATCTTGGCGCTCATCGACATAACTGTTGTTTTCCAAACCATATATCTTGCCTGTTCCCAACATGAACTGCCACAGACCACTGGCACCAACCCTTGATATGGCTTTTGGGTTAAGGGCAGATTCAATGATAGGTAAGTATTTCAACTCTAAAGGCAAGTCGTAGGCATAGAGTGCTTCTTCAAACATTGGGATGTAGAAGTTGCTGAGACTTAACATCAGTGACATGCGCTGACGCAGTGATCCAGAGGTGTATTTTTCGATAAATTCGCGTACCACTTCATTAAAAGGCATCTCAATAATAGCAGGGATGCGGCTTAAACGGTCAATGTAGATAGAATCACTAAAAAAAGGATTCTCATCGCTGGTACTGCAATCTTTACCCAGGTCAATGTAGTTCTTCGCTTTCCAGTCGGCCAGCAGACTATCAATAGGGTAGGTCATACTCAACGGAAGTTCGAAAGTTTCCGTATGAGAACCACCTGAACTATCGTGTACAGTGACGTTGAAGGTCTCTGGCTCTTGGGCATGAATGAAATTGAAAACTGAAAAATGAAAACTGAAAATGACAATAAACAATGCCATTCTTGATATGATAATGCCAATAAAATTGTTCTTGTTTCCCATAATACTGTAATTTTCAATTCTCAATTTTAAAATCTAAGGCTACATTGCACCCCCACAGATTGATTACTCAATCCCCCTTTGGATGACCATTGGTTATCTATCACTGTAGGCTCTACACGCATACTCAAGTCGGGCGAGATATCGAAATTCGACAACTCTGCATCTACATAAGCATCAACTACCGACAAAGCATATACAGCAATAAAAGCAAATACACTTATGTCGCGATAACGCCGATAGGAGTCTTTTCGTTTTTTCAACAGTTCGGTAATTTGGGTTTTGGAAACACGAGCCATATACCTTGCTGGTATCAGTTCAGTAATGCTCTTAGCTGTCCAGTTATTATTTACCGCATCCTTATAAGCAGCTGCATAATCTTTATACATGCGGTTGTTCCATGTCAATGCATAAGCACATCCAGCAAAACCTGCGTAAAAGATTGGCAGTTTCCAGTATTTCTTATTATAAATTTGTCCACCTCCGGGGAAAACCAATGCCATCCAAGTTGCTTTGGTGGGATTGGGAATCCATTGTTTCGGTAGTTTTACACTATCTGCTTCCTTTACATCTATCACCACTGGTGATTGGAGCTGCATCAACTGTTCTTGGTTGGATGCCTCAATGCTATCGGTAGCTGTAACAGCAATACTATCGTTTTGCTGTATGTGCCTTCTACGACGGGATGCCCTCGACTCGTTCTGTGCATCAGCTACACTGCTGATAGCTAGCAATAGCATTGTCAGCAACAACCAAGTCAGCCTATATGTCAAATTTTTAATCTTCAATGTTTAACGCTTCATCGTATCAAACAGTGTCATAATGCGTTCCAAATCTTCTTCATTTCTGAATGGAATGGTAATTTTGCCCCTTCCCTTCGGAGAACATGTAAGTTGCACTTTAGCTTTAAAGAAACCAGTAAGCTGCTGTTGCAGTACATTGTACTCAGCTGGAAGTTTTACACGCTTAGGCGTAATCTTTTTGTCACCTACTTTAACCGATTGACCTTGCATGAGAGCCTTTACCATCTCCTCCACCTTACGGACGGAGTAGTTTTGGTCAACTATCTCTCTATACAAGTTCACCTGGAGTTTAGGGTCAGAGAGAGATACCAATGCACGTGCATGTGCCATCTCAATCTGCTTGTTTTTCAAC
Source organism: uncultured Prevotellaceae bacterium (assembly GCA_946407325.1). The sequence continues at coordinate 7,087 of CAMJNN010000039.1, forward strand.
CCCATTTGTATCTCTGCAGGCAACTTGAGCAAACGCAAATAGTTGGCAACAGTGGCGCGGTTCTTGCTCACACGCTCGCTGAGCTGTTCTTGTGTCAGACGATATTGGTCGAGTAAATGCTGATAGGCCAACGCTATTTCCATAGAATTCAGGTCCTCACGCTGAATGTTTTCTATGAGCGCCATCTCCATCACATTCTCGTCATCCGCAGTACGTACATAGGCGGGAATCGTTGACAACCCAGCTATCTGTGCCGCACGGAAACGACGTTCACCCGCAATAATCTGGTAAGCATCATTTGCTGTCTGCCGTAGGGTGATGGGCTGTATGATACCTACCTCGACAATTGAATCAGCCAATTCTTTTAGTGCCTCTTGGTTAAATTCACGTCGAGGTTGATTGGGATTGACGCTGATTCTTTTCAGTTCAATCTCATTAATAGAAGACGATCCTTCTGTTTCTATGGTGCTTATGTCAAGCAGAGCGTCCAATCCTCTGCCCAATGCTTTCTTTTTCATTTAACTATTTCTTTCTATAAGTTCTTTTGCCAATGCCATGTGGTTTCGTGCGCCATTAGAGTCGGCATCATATAGAATGGCTGGCAATCCATAACTTGGTGCTTCACTGAGTTTTACATTACGCTGTATCACTGTCTTAAATACAAGTTCCTGAAAGTGCTTCTTTACCTCATCGTAAATCTGGTTGGCTTGACGCAGTCGGGAGTCGTACATCGTGAGCAAGAAACCTTCAATCTCTAACGAAGGATTCAGTTTAGTCTTGATAATCTTGATGGTGTTCAGCAGTTTGCTGATGCCTTCCAATGCAAAATACTCAGCCTGCACTGGAATAATCACAGAATCGGCTGCAGTAAGCGAGTTTACGGTAATCAGGCCCAATGAAGGAGAGCAGTCTATAAGGATATAGTCAAACTCGTCTTTCAGTGGCATAAGTACTTTCTTTAGAATCTTCTCACGTCCCTTCATGTTCAACATCTCAATCTCTGCACCCACCAAATTAATGTGAGAAGGAATGACCTTTAGTGTGTCAATCTCTGTATTTTGTATAGCTTTATGCACATCAGCATTATCAATCAGGCATTCGTAGATGGAACATTCTATTTCTCTGATATTGATGCCTAAACCTGATGATGCATTTGCTTGAGGGTCGGCATCTACCACCAATACTTTCTTCTCCAGCGTAGCCAATGAAGCTGCTAGATTAATGGTGGTGGTGGTTTTGCCCACGCCGCCCTTTTGATTAGCTAAAGCAATTATTTTTCCCATAATTATTGTATTATAGAGGACAAAGATAAGCAAAATATCCCACATTATGATTAAATCGGTGTTAATTCCTTAATTTTTTTAAATATGTTGGCAGATAAGGAATGTTTATGTTAACTTTGCAGTCGAAAAGTAAAGATTGTACATTATATAGATTATGGAGAAAAACAAACCTCTTATCCTGATATCAAATGATGATGGCGTAATTTCAAAAGGTATTAGTGCATTGATTCGTTTCTTGCGTCCTTTGGGTGATATTGTTGTTATGGCACCCGATGCCCCTCGCTCTGGCGTGGGTTGTGGTGTTTCTATCAATGAACCTGTAAAGTACCAGATGGTTCGTAAAGATGTAGGTTTGTCGGTATATAAGTGCTCAGGTACCCCTGTTGACTGTATCAAGTTGGCTTTTTATACGGTACTTGACCGTCAGCCGGATATCATTATTGGTGGTATTAATCATGGTGACAACTCATCCGTGAATGTGCATTATTCTGGCACTATGGGAGCTGTGATTGAAGGAGCCATTCGAGGCATCCCATCCGTGGCTTTTTCCCTTTGTGACCATGACGCTGATGCCGATTTCGACCCTGCAGGTCCCTATATCCGTGATATTGTGGAGAAGATATTGCAACATGGTTTGCCTCCGCACACTTGCTTGAACGTCAACTTCCCAAAAGTAAAAGAGTTAAAGGGTGTGCGCATTTGCGAACAGGCAGAAGGCACTTGGGTCAATGAATGGGAAAGTTTTGCCCATTGGGGTGACTCTCAGTTCTTCTGGATGGCTGGTGTATTTAAACCTACAAATCCTGAAAACGAGAACAGTGACTACTGGGCATTGGCAAACGGTTATGTAGCTATTACTCCCACACAGGTTGATATGACGTCTCGTCAGCTGTTGAACGACTTGAAGTCGTGGTTCTGACATGAAATACTACCTGATAGTTGGCGAAGCATCGGGCGATTTGCATGCATCTCATCTGATGGCAGCACTCAACGAAGCTGACCCTCAGGCTCAGTTCCGCTTCTATGGTGGTGATTTGATGGCCGCTGTCGGGGGTGAGATGGTGAAGCATTATCGTGAAATGGCCTATATGGGTTTTGTTCCCGTACTGCTACATCTTAGAACGATTTTTGCCAACATGCGCTTGTGTAAGCAAGACATTGTGGCTTGGCAACCAGATGTACTGATACTCGTTGACTATCCAGGCTTTAATCTCAATATTGCGAAATATATCCATAGTAATACGAAGATCCCTGTGTATTACTATATTTCTCCTAAGATCTGGGCGTGGAAAGAATACCGTATCAAGAACATCAAACACGATGTTGACGAACTGTTTTCTATCTTGCCTTTCGAGGTGGATTTCTTTGAAGGCAAGCATCATTACCCGATACATTATGTAGGCAATCCTACCCTTGATGAGGTTACTGCCTTTCAGGCAAAACATCCGAGTAACTTCCACCATTTTGTCACCTCCAACGGTTTAACCGATCAGCCCATTATCGCCTTATTGGCAGGTAGTCGTAAGCAGGAGATAAAAGACAACCTGCCTATGATGATAAAAGCTGCCCGTTCGTTCATAGGCTATCAACTGGTTCTGGCTGGCGCCCCAGGAATCGATGCCGACTATTATCAGGAATACCTCAAAGATACCGGTGTAAAGCTGGTGTTTAACCAGACGTATGAATTGTTGCAACATGCACATACTGCACTTGTTACATCAGGTACTGCTACATTGGAAACAGCTTTGTTCCGTGTGCCTCAAGTAGTGTGCTATTATACACCTTTCGGCAGATTGATCAATTTAATAATGAAGCTAGTGCTGTCTGTGAAATACATTTCATTGGTCAATCTCATCGCTGGCAAGGAGGTGGTACAAGAACTAGTGGCCAAGCGTAT
>CAMJNN010000040.1 GCA_946407325.1 uncultured Prevotellaceae bacterium
TTCTGGTCGATGAAGGACGTGCCTCATGGCGCTGTGGCAGAAGTGTATTACAAGTCTTCTACCTTTAACACAACCCGTCGTTTTCATGTATGGACTCCAGCTGGCTATGAAAAGGGTAACCAGAAGTTGCCAGTGCTCTACCTGATTCATGGTGGTGGCGACAACGACTATGCATGGCCAAACGTGGGCAGTGCAGGCAACATCATGGACAACCTCTTGGCTGAGGGCAAGATTGTACCTATGGTGGTGGTGATGCCCAATGGTAGCGTAGATACTGACAAGTTTACCGATGATATGATGAAGGACCTGATCCCATATGTTGAGAGTCATTACAACGTCTATACCGACAAGGATCATCGTGCATTGGCAGGTTTGTCAATGGGTGGTTTGGAAACATTGAACGTTTCTCTGCTCCACTATAATAGCTTCTCATATGTATTCCCGTTGAGTACTGGTTGGTTTACTACCAGCAAGGATCTCTACGACAAGTGGGAGCCTTACCTGAAGGAGCATGCAGCAGCAATGAACAAGAGCTTCAAGATTTACAAGTTCTATATGGGTGGTGAGGAAGATATTGCCTACAAGAACTGTGTCGCTACTCGTGAGGCATTTACCAAAGCTGGTGTGAAGCACGAGTATTCTTCTATGCCTGGCGGACATACCTGGCATGTTTGGCGTCATAACCTGCATGACTTTGCTCCGCTATTGTTTAAGTAAACCATTGGGGGTCGGCATGCCGACCCCTTTAATTTACCATACTATGAGAACAAACCTAACATCACAGATTACGTTGAACCATGTGAACGCCCGTTATTACAAGCCTAATAACGCTTTTGAGCAGGCACAGTTGACGAGGCTGGAGAAGTTGCCTACCACTATCTACGAAAATGCAGAAGAAGCATCCAAACAGATAGCTCGTGAAATAGCTGACACCATTAAACAAAAGGAAGCAGCTTATAAACCTTGTGTGATGGTGCTTACGGGTGGTGCTACCCCTCACCAACTCTACGCTGAGTTGGTACGCTTGCATCGTGAGGAGGGATTGAGTTTCCGCAACGTCATCGTATTTAACCTCTACGAGTTTTACCCGTTGGCAGAAGACACCTCGTTCAGTAACCTGAAAGCACTGAAAGACATGTTGCTCGACCATGTGGATATTGACCCCACTCGTATTTTCTCTCCATCAGGTACCCTCAACCAGAACGACATCTTCAGTTTCTGCGAGGAATATGAGCGGAAGATTGCTGAGGCTGGCGGTATCGACATCTGTCTCTTGGGCATTGGTCGTTTGGGTAACATTGCGTTCAACGAACCTGGTTCACGCATCAACTCCACTACCCGCCTCATCTTGTTGGATGCTGACTCGCGTGCTGAGGCTGCTCGTTCGTTTGGCAACAATCCGCCTCTGAGTTCTATCACGATGGGTATTCATACCATCTTGTCATCTCGCAAGATTTACTTGATGGCATGGGGCGAGGACAAGGCGAAGATGATCAAGGCCTGTGTGGAAGGTGCCATTACTGACAACATACCATCGTCGTTCCTGCAAATGCACAACAACGTGCAGGTGGTGGTGGATTTATCTGCTGCTACTTTCCTGACGCGCATTCATCATCCTTGGTTAGTGACTTCCTGCGAGTGGACCGACAAGCTGATTCGCAGTGCCATCGTGTGGCTCTGCCAACAAACGGGCAAGCCTATCCTGAAGCTTACCAACAAGGATTACAACGAGAACGGACTGGGTGAGTTGCTGGCTATTTATGGTTCAGCCTACAATGTGAATATCAAGATTTTCAACGACTTGCAACATACCATCACTGGTTGGCCTGGTGGCAAGCCCAATGCTGACGATACTCATCGCCCTGAGCGAGCATTGCCTTACCCCAAGCGGGTACTGGTGTTCTCGCCTCATCCTGATGATGATGTCATCTCTATGGGGGGTACCATCAGAAGACTTGTCCAGCAGGGGCATGAGGTGTATATTGCTTATCAGACCAGTGGCAACATTGCCGTAGGCGATGAAGAGGTAACGCGCTTCTTGCATTTCATCAATGGCTTCAACCAGCTCTTCAATGCCGACCAAGACGAGGTAATCAAGAAGAAATACAAGGAGATTAAGGATTTCCTGAATAAGAAGAAAGATGGTGACTTGGATACCAAAGATATTCTGACCATCAAGGGACTGATTCGTCGTGGTGAAGCCCGCACAGCTTGTACCTATAACAACATCCCTCTTGACAGGGTATTTTTCCTGGATTTGCCTTTCTACGAAACGGGCAAAATTCAGAAGAAACCATTGGGAGAAAAAGATGTGCGTATCGTGCAGAAGCTCTTACAAGAAGTACAGCCTCATCAGATCTTCGTGGCTGGCGACTTAGCTGATCCGCATGGCACCCATCGTGTGTGTAGCAATGCTGTGTTGGCAGCCATCGACTTGGAGAAAGAAGCCAATGCTGCTTGGCTCAACGATTGCCGCATCTGGATGTATCGTGGTGCTTGGGCAGAATGGGAGATTGAGGATATTGAGATGGCAGTACCTATCAGTCCGGAAGAGCTGAGGGCAAAGCGTAACTCTATTCTCCGTCACCAGAGTCAGATGGAATCGGCTCCGTTCTTGGGCAACGACGAACGGCTGTTCTGGCAACGCAGTGAAGACCGTAACCGTAATACGGCTGGCATCTACGACAAATTAGGCTTGGCTTGCTATGAGGCGATGGAGGCTTTTGTGGAATACAAACCTTTGTAATCTTCTATAGTAAGCCTTTAGGACTATAATATAATCCCCCTGCAACTGGTGCTACAGGGGGATTTTATGTCATTCTTGAGTGGCTTACTTCAGCAGAGGTATCTCAATGCGGCTATTGCCATTCAGGAAAAGCGTTTGATGGGCTATGCGGGTTTTATCCTGTGCAGACCATACGCCGGCATAGTTGCTGTGAACGCTGTACTGGGGGAAGTCGGAGGAGGAGATATCCACCCGAATACGACTACCGGGCTGCAGTTGCCACATGATGGGTAACGACTCGATGGTTAGCTCAACCTGCTCACCTGGGGTATAGGTCTGCCTATCATCCAAGGGTTTATTGCGGAAGCCCAACGAGGTGATTCCCGTACGAATGTTGTAGGTATCGCCGTTGGCAAAGACCTCGGAAATCTTATAGGTGAAGGCGGTATCATCGCAATCGGAGCTGACGTCCAAGACAATCTTCACCTTACCAGCCATCAGCAGGGATGCTTCCAACGGATCAGAGAGGAAAGAAAGCACATCATCGCGATAGCCAGGAGCGGGTTGCAGCTGACTTCCCCTACGGGTGGAGGAGTTGAAAAGGGTTTCTCCTCCCACGGAAAGGACAGGGTTTTGAGGGTCGTAAGACCAACAAGCTTTGGAAGGCTGACCGGTGACCGTTCCTTTATTTGACAACTTGTTTTCTGGGGCAAAGTAATATACTGCTTTTTGTGGATTTTCCTTCATGGGCCAATCATTGAGGGTATGCCACTTATCTTCACCAATGGCATAGACCTTGACTTCGGGCTTCGGAGCTTCCTCACGCACCAATAGGTCGTAGAACCACTGGAATTGTGAGGTGGTGAGGTTTATATCGGTAGCATGGTCTTGTTTGCCAATCTGAGGGGTAATAACATGCGAATGGTTCCATGCCCCTACAATCAACTGGCTCTTTGCCTTGGTGTCTTCGGGCAAGAGGTTATATCCCAGGATGGTTCCCTCTTGATGGTGGTCAAAATGTCCAGCCACTACCACAATGGGTACCTTGATCTTAGGCGGAATGCTTCGCAGGGTTGCCCATACTCCTTGATGCCAATAGGGGTCGGTATAGTCGGTGTGGGTTATCCAGTCACGATACCAAGGAAGTTCCACATCAAAGAAATGTTTATCCATCTCACGCTGTGGCATATAGCTCATCTGCTCAAAATAGATCTTCGTACGATCGGGTTTCTCGGGCTTCACGGGAATCTCCTCTGCATTGTCAATCGCCCAAGCCGTGAGAATGTCCTGACGGAAGTGTCCGTAACTATAGGCAGAGAGGTGGCGGTCAACGCCATAATGATGCACATAGATGCCTTTTACCTTATCTGGCACCACATCGGCGATAATCCAGGCTGTCAGGGCTGTATATGACTCACCAAAGAGTCCGATATTCTTGCACCAAGACTGGCTTGCCACCCAGTTTACCAACGCCAAGCCATCTACGCGCTCATTCACATTGGGCTCGTAGATGCCCTCGGAACCACCTTTGCCGCGACAATATTGGGTAATATAGGCAATACCTCGCTTGGCATAGGCTCGACCTAAAGCGTTATTGTCGCCAGTGCCCATGTATGTATAGGGAGTACGGGTAATCAGCACTGGCCAAGGACCTGGTACCGTTGGCTTGTAGATGAGGGTCTTAAGCTTATACCCTTCACCTCCTTCTATCATTATTTCTTCAAAGGTGTAGTTTCCAATGACAGGAGCAATCTGGGAAGAATCGGGTACGGAAGACACCGTAGAGTGTCTCATCATCTCTTGGTATGCCTTAAGCTGTTCTGGTGTAAGTTGTTGGGCATGAAGAACATTGCAAAAGGACAACAAAGCCAATAAGGTAAATACTGTTTTTCTCATTATTCCATGTTTTTCGTTTATTCTATGTAATCCCTTAATGCTTACTTAAACAGCAATGGGGCAAAGGTGTCGAGGTAGTGACGCCAGTTCTTCCATTCATGACCACCTCCTGTTACATAAAACGTATGGGGCATACCATGAGCGGTCAACAGTTTGTCGAACTCCTGCGCTTCTGCATACCAAGGATCCACATCGCCACAACCCAACCAGAACAACTTATAACCTGCTTTCTTGATGCCTTCCAAGTAGTTGGACAATGCGTTTTCATCGAAGGCGTAAGCACTGTTCTTCTGGTTATGAGGATGTGCACCAGTGCTTTGCGGACAGATATAGTTGAAATAGCCAGGGAACAGGTAATTGGTGCGGATGGTATGTCCGCCACCCATCGACAAACCAGAGATGGCACGGCCTTCTTTCTTGGCAATGGTGCGATAGTGACTATCTATATAGGGGATGATGTCTTTAATCAAACTGGTAACATAGAGGTCAGACTGCATGTCGTTGTTCAGCATGGACGAGCCCTCGCCTGGGATGTCGTTAATCTGGGCACAAGTCTGGTTGGCATTGCCATTGGGCATCACTACCAACATAGGCACTGCCTTGCCTTTGGCAATCAGGTTGTCAAGTATCTGGGTTGCCCTACCCATAGATGACCAAGCCTCTTCATCACCACCGCCTCCATGCAAGAGGTAAAGTACTGGGTATTTGGTCTTCTTATCTGCCTCATAACCTGCGGGAGTATAGACCATCATCTTGCGCTTCGCTCCAATGGTAGGGGAATCATACCATACGGCTGTAACATTACCGCGAACGGAGGTAGGTGCGTCTTTGAAATCTTCAGAATAGGCACCATCTACAATAAAGATATTCCGATAGGTTGTACCGTCACGATTCAACGATGCGTTGGCTGGATCGCATACATTGGTGCCATCCACATTAAACACATAGTAATACAAATCGGGATCCAGCATAGGGATAGTGACGCTCCACACCAAGTCTTGGCCGCGCGTCATCTCGATGAGCTTATCGCCCCTGGCTTGCCAAGAACCAGACAAAGAGACGGTGGTAGCATAGTCTGCTCTCATGCGGAATGTTATTCCTTCCGCCGTTATCTCTGGGGAAACGATGCGGGCCCTTCGTGTGTTGGCTATTTCTTGTGCGTAACTCAAGGTGCTGGCAGTCAGACAGCCAATCAGTGCCAATACCATTAGGTAAATTGTTTTTCTCATCATAGTATTAATCTTTATATTATTTCAAGTTTTTCGTTTATTCTTTTTACAAAGGTATGAAAAAGCAAGAAAATAATTAACTTTGCAAAGCAAAAAGAATGATTCTTTGATGGATAAACTTTGGAACAGCAACTATAAGAAAGTGATGGTGGCGAACTTCACCATGTCGTTCGCCTTCTACCTGCTCACGCCCCTCCTACCCTTATACCTAAGCGAGACATTTGGCTCAACGAAGGACATGATAGGACTGGTGCTGAGTGGTTACACCATCACGGCTTTGTTGTTCCGTCCTTTCAGTGGCTATGTGGTAGATAGCTTCCCACGAAAGAAAGTGTTGTTGGTGTGCTTGTTCCTGTATTTCATCCTCTTCGGAGGCTACTTATTGGCAAGCACCTTACTGATGTTCGCCATCTTGCGCACCCTGCACGGAGGACCATTCGGCGCCTCTACGGTGGCCAACAACACCGTTGCCATCGATGTAGTGCCATCAAGTCGCAGGAACGAGGCCATAGGCTACTACGGGCTGAGTAATAACCTGGCTATGGCCATTGCCCCCACTATTGGCGTCTTTGTGTATAAATATGTACACAACTTCGATGTGCTGTTCTGGTTGGCACTCGTCGTTGCTGGCATCGGCTTTGCCGTAGATTACACATTGAAGTTGCCAGAGAAACAATTGATGAAAGACAAAAAAGCCATTTCGCTCGACCGTTTCTTCCTCTTGAGAGGATGGGTGATTGGCCTCAACATTTGCTTCTTCGGTTTCTGCTACGGCATACTGAGCAACTACTTAGCCATCTATGGCAAGGAGGTAATGGGCATTACCAGCGGCACAGGTACTTACTTCATGTTGCTGAGCATCGGCCTCATCCTCTCCCGTTTGCAAGGAGCCAAGTCGCTTCGTGAAGGCAGGTTGACCAGCAATGCCGCCGAGGGTATTGTTCTCTCTACCATCGGCTACATCATGTTTATTGCGATGCCCAACATGGTGGGCTATTACGGTTCGGCCATATTGATTGGCTTGGGCAACGGCCACATGTGGCCCGCTTTGCAGAACATGATTATCAATGTGGCACAGAACAACGAGCGAGGCACAGCCAACTCTACCCTACTCACTTCGTGGGACTTAGGTGTGGGCATCGGCATATTGTTGGGTGGCTCAATAGCTGAATTCTTCGGCTATGCTTCTGCCTTCTGGATGATGGCAGTGGTGCATGTTGCGGGATTGGTCCTGTTTTTCATGCTGACAAAGCAGTCGTTCTTACGTCGCAAAAGAACTGAATCGTTTAGATAACTAAATAAGAGATACAAACATGGGATCATGGTTTAACAAGATAGTAGAGTTTATCGACAAGGTGTGGGAGTGGCTCATCAAGTTTATCACCTTCGGCATCTGGCAAGACAGTGTGTACCAAAAATTGTCACTGAAAAATGCGGTGGCCTATGTGACACGAGTGATTTACATTCTGGTAAACCGCTTCAATGCAGATAGTATTAGCAACAAGGCAGCTGCCCTGACCTATAGTACCTTGCTATCTATCGTGCCCATCCTTGCCATCTTGTTCGGCATCGCCCGTGGCTTTGGTTTTGACAACCTTCTCCGCCAACAGATTGAGCAAGGTTTGTTGGGTAACAACGAAGCCAGCAAATATATCTTCCAGTTTGTTGATTCCTACCTCTCGCAAACAACAGGAGGGGTGTTCTTGGGCGTGGGTCTTATTGCCTTGCTGTGGACCTTCATCAGCTTGGTGAACAACATGGAGAGCATCTTCAACGACATCTGGTATGTGAAGAAAAGCCGTACGGCCTATCGCAAGCTCACCGACTATTTCTCGATACTGATTCTCATGCCCATCCTTATCATCATCAGCGGAGGTCTGAGCATCTTCATGTCCACATTGGTCAGCAAGATAGAAGGCTATGCACTCTTAGCCCCCATGATGAAGTTCGGCATCAGTCTGATTCCCTACGTGCTGAGCTGGCTCATGTTTACGGCCCTTTATGTTTTCATGCCCAACACCAGCGTAAAGTTGCTCTATGCCCTGATAGCCGGCCTCATAGCAGGTTCGTTGTTCCAAGCATTCCAGTTCCTGTATATCAGCGGACAGGTTTGGGTATCGAGATACAACGCCATCTATGGTAGCTTTGCCGCCTTGCCGTTGTTCCTGTTATGGTTACAAGTGTCGTGGACCATCTGCATCCTGGGTGCCCAGCTGACGCATATCATGCAGAATTTCAAGCGCTACGACAACTACAAAGAGGTAAATAACGCCTCCTACGAGTATCGCAATTACTTGGCGGTGGTGCTGATGTCAATGATTTGCAAGCAATATGCCGAAGGCAACGATAAGCCCTATTCGGCTCGCCAGCTCTCCAACAAGTGCCACATCCCTATCCAGTTGACGCAGATGGTGCTGAACGAACTGATGGAGGCCGACCTCCTGATTATGAATGCTCCTGACAAGAGCCAGGAGGAGATATATCTGCCAGCATCGGGGTGTGTGGATATCACTTTGGCAGAGACCATCGACCGCCTCAGCACCAAGGGCTTTGGCTTTAAGGACTTTAAAGTAGATTGGCAGGAACAGTTCCATCAGCACTATGAGCAGTTAGAGCAAGCTCGCTTGGCATTCCGTCAGACAGGCAGTACCAAAGTAAAAGATTTGTAGCATTTGGTGGTTCATTTTAGCTTCGCTGTTCCAAAATTTGCATTTTCGCTCAACTTGCACTAACTTTGCAAGCCCAATTATTAAGATTGGCTATTAGCCCCCTAAACTCCTCCCTTACTGAGGGGAGGTGCCCGAAGGGCGGAGGGGTTAAATATAAAAACAGTTGGTCGGCTTGCCGCGTGCATCTTCGGGATGCAGGAGGAAAGTCCGGGCAACACAGAGCATTCCACTTCTTAACGGGAAGCAGTCCGCGAGGGTTGAGTAAAGCAGAAGAAAACAACCGCCTCTTCGGAGGTAAGGGTGAGAAGGCGGGGTAAGAGCCCACCAGCCTTATGGTGACATAAGGGCTGTGTTTCTTGGAAGTTGAAAGGTCATGTAAACTGGCGCTATAAGGGCTGCTCGTCCAATGCCAGAGGGTGGACCGATAAAGCCTGTTGGTGACATCAGGCTCAGATAAATGGCAGGCACCTTGCTTTACCAAGTGAGGGACAGAACCCGGCTTACAGACCAACTGTTTACAAAAAAGAGCCTCATTACTGAGGCTCCTTTTTTATCGTTTAATCTGTTTTACAGGGAAGGTAAAATAGGTATCAGGGAAAGGCTCATCCACCAAGGTAAAGTGCCACCATTCAGAATCAATTGGCTTGAACCCATGACGCAACATCGCTTGACGCAAAATCATGCGGTTCTTAAACTGCTCCTCAGTGATGGTCTTGCCAGAAGGACTACGATCATCGTTGGGATTATACACTCCCGTCTCAGGGTTGCCGCAGAAGTCAGGATGACTCTCCACACCAAACCAGTCGAACGTACCACCCATATCCACTTCCTTCTCGGTAGTCATATCAAACAAGGTCAAATCCACCGTAGAGCCACGCGTATGTCCGCTCTTGGCCATGATATACTCCTGCTCGAACAGCACACTCTTGTCCAAATCAGGGTAGAAATATGTCTTCATCAGCGTGTCTGGTATATCCAGTGACCAACGCACGAAATGATCCACACCCTTTTGCGGGCGATAAGCATCATATATCTTCAGTCGGTAGCCCTGTGCCATCACATCGTCACTCACTGCTTTCAAGCTCTCAGCCGCTAAACGCGTGAGCAACGCCGTAGGCTCCTGGTAGCCATCAATGCGAGTGCCCACAAAGTTATAGGTACCATAATAGCGAATCTCCAATATGGCATCAGGCACAGCATCCGTCAACGTTACAAACTCGCTCCTGTCCTCAGTAGGCGGTACCTTTTCAGCAAAGGCGGTCCTCACGCAGGTTACCACACCACAGCACAATATCAAAATCAGCGTAGCAATCAACGCTGTTCTCCACGATTTATTCATAATCTTCTACTTGATTTGTATTATGGTACAAAGTTGCATATTTGCGATGAAACCGCCAAACTTTTAGCTGCTATTTTTCTATTAAATACATCGTGGAATCCTATTAATGCCACCCAGAGAACTGCAATAAGTTCATTTTTTTCAAAGAAATTAAAAACAACCTTCACCCTTCACCTTTTCTTAGGAAAAGCATGAGTTTGTTTGCTTATTAAGGTGAAGGTGGAGGTGAAGGGTG
>CAMJNN010000041.1 GCA_946407325.1 uncultured Prevotellaceae bacterium
CTTGGAACTCATCAACGTATGGGTCCATACGGTTGGCTGTGGTTGGGCCCATAGAGCCGCAAGGCATACCCTTAGGCGTCTTGGCAGGACCTGCATACAACACAGGATGATCCTTGAAATAAGCTGGCAAATCCTCGCCTGCATCTAAACGAGCTTTCAGCTTGGCATGAGCAATGTCGCGAGCCACGATGATGGTACCATTCAATGAAACACGGGTAGCTACAGGATACTTTGACAGAATCTTGCAAACCTCACTCATAGGCTGATTAAGGTCAATCTTCACCACATTACCCTCGCCTGCCTGACGTAATGCCTCAGGTATCAATTCACCTGGATTATCATCAAGCTTCTCAATCCAAATACCATCTTTATTGATCTTAGTCTTGATGTTACGGTCAGCCGAGCAAGATACGCCCATTCCTATAGGGCAAGAAGCGCCATGACGTGGCAGACGAACCACACGGATGTCGTGTGCCATATATTTGCCACCAAACTGGGCACCCAGGCCTATGTTATAAGCCTCTTCGAGTAACTGCTTCTCTAATTCCACGTCGCGGAACGCACGACCATATTCATTACCTGTGGTAGGCAACTCGTCATAGTAATGAGTAGATGCTAATTTCACCGTAAGCAGGTTCTTCTCAGCAGAGGTACCGCCAATCACAAACGCAATGTGATAAGGAGGACATGCTGCAGTGCCCAAGCTCTTCATCTTATCCACCAAGAAAGGAATCAGGGTACCTGGGTTCTGGATACGTGCTTTGGTTTCCTGATACAAGTAGGTCTTGTTAGCAGAACCGCCACCTTTCGTTACACAAAGGAAACGATATTCCATCCCCTCAGTAGCCTCAAGGTCAATCTGTGCAGGAAGGTTACATTTCGTGTTCACCTCATCATACATGTTCAAAGGAGCATTCTGTGAATAACGCAGATTCTCCTCTGTATAAGTCTTGTAAACGCCCAATGACAGAGCTTCCTCATCACAGTAGCCGGTCCACACCTGTTGGCCCTTTTCACCATGGATAATGGCCGTACCAGTATCTTGACAAGTAGGAAGTTGACCTTTGCATGCCACCTCTGAATTACGCAAGAATGATAAAGCCACATACTTGTCATTGTCACTAGCTTCTGGGTCAGAAAGAATCTTGGCCACCTGCTCGTTGTGTGAACGACGTAGCATGAAAGAAACATCACGGAAGGCAGCATTAGCCATAGCAGTCAAGCCTTCCTTCTCAATCTTAAGGATAGGTTTACCCTCAAACTCGCTTACCGACACATAGTCTTTAGTAAGCAAATAATACTCAGTCTTATCTACACCATGCTCAAACATGGGTTGATAGTGGAACGGAGGATTTGTTGCCATAATTACATTATTTTTTATTTGGTTAAATTTTAATTATTCTGTTAGTGGTTTTAAGCGATCTATCAATTCATTACCCAAAGCAGTCTTTGTTTTGATATGATCAAGCACAGCTGTTACAAACGGATTGCTTTCAAAATCACCACGAACCTGTTCAAAGTCTTGTTCTTTCTCAAACTTAGTACCATCGGCACCAAATCCTGTCATAGACGACAACGAAAACTCTTTCTTAGCATCTTCATATACCATCTTATCCAAGCCAACCACAGCTTCCTTCCATCTTTCAACAATATGTATGATATCAGAAGCAGTAATCTTATCAGGATCCAAACCGTAGAACTCAAGCATACGATCATAAGCCCAAGTCCATTCGTAAGTGTAATAATTAGTATGCATACGCATAAAATCTGCGTTGATTTCTTTCAGCTTGTTCACTTTGCCGCTTTCAATATTGTCAAGCAACTGATCCACTTCACTCTTAGGTGCTATCAAACCAGAGATATCCACCCACTCACCCTTGCCAATAGTTGTATCTGGCTTGAGACGGGCACGGATCTCTTCATCGTTTTTGAAGTTAATCCCTTCCAAACGTTTGATGACTGAGTTACCCAAAAACTTCTTGATGCCAATTTCGTAGAACTTAATTCCGTTTACCAAAGATGAATTACGGATCTTGGCACTATGGAAAGAATATTCATCCGACAACTCACCTGAAGCAGCTTGCAATTGCTTCAGGATCTCACAGCCTTTAAACATCTTCTGGATGGTATAGGGGCTTAAAAGATTGTAGTTGATGCAGTCCAACTTGTTGGAGTCTGTTCGTTTATCACGCTTTGGCCATTTCTGTGCATCGCGGATTGTTCCGACACTACGCAGATTGACACCAGGCACGAGATAAGTAGTATCTTTCTTCTCTATCAGGTAGCTGAATGGCAGGTTCGACGTGTCGGAATGATTGACATGACGGCCCATGACCAGTGAGAAAGCGCCTACTCTGGATGGCCAAAGAATATAAGAGTCAGACGAAGTCTTGGCACCACGCTCTAAAATACCCTGATGAATAGGTCCCAATTTATACATGTGGTTACTCTGATTAGACCCAGAGCCTGCATTCATAAATGAGAACATACCTGCTATCAACAAGGTAGATTTATGGTGTGTCACTGTAAACGGGCCGGCAAAGATGGCACAAGCCTCACCGTTCTCCTCCTGGCAATTGCTAAAGAACAAAGAGTCGGAAGCAGAGTAACTATGTCCCATTGTACAAGCTTGCCCCACAAAGCAGCGTGTCAGCATGGCACCGTCGTCAAGGGTAGAGCCTGAGGAAATGATGAAATCATCGCAGATAACATTGTGGCCTATATGTACTGGAGCTTCCTGATTACTATTGATGGATCCATTGTTTAAACGGTTAGCGCCTATGATAGAAGCATAAGAGCCGATACGAACATTGATGACAGAGCCCACGTTCATGATGGTTACATGGTCGGCAATCTCACCCATCTCAGATGCATGTTTATTGGAATAGTAGTCGGCTATCTCGCGCAAGCGTATTGCCAGCTCTGGACGATGCCTGTACATCGCCATGATATAGGCTAACTGAGCAGAAAGCTTATCACTGATGGCCACCTCACGGCCTCCCGTTTCATTCAGCACAGACACCTCCACACCATTGCCAAAACGGGTTTTCCCATCCACTACGATATTGTCAACATTCTCAATGTATGTATTATCACCTATTGAATAATTGGCAATGTAATTGTGTACATTCTTTATATAGCATCCGTTACCGATGGTGACGTTATGAAGAGTCACATATCTCAAACCGGCATGCTTGGTGATGCCACCTTTCAAGGCAAACTCCCCATGTAAAGAGCCTAAGCGGATATCGCCCGAAAAATGGGTACCTACCACATACTGTGCATCGAAATCAGGTGCCACACACACGCGATTCCAATCTGTGGCCGTACAGCCCTGAAGTTCAAGCTGTGCCACTTCGTTTGTTGTTAGATTTCTGTAATTCATATTCATTGTTCTTCAGCTTGAGGATACAAGAAATCGTTATAAGGATATTTCTGCACATGCAGCTCTCTCACCCTCCTATACAATTCCTCCCTCAGGTTATCAATATTTGTCTTTTCCTTAGCAGAAATAAAAATGCAATCATCTTCTAACTTAGCCATCCAAGAATGCATCAATTCTTCCAACGACACGTTCTCCTTTGTCTTAGGTGTTAAATCGAATGGATCTTTCTCAACAAACTTATAAGCATCAATTTTATTAAAGATTACCATTGTCGGCTTACCACCTGCATCTATTTCAGCCAGTGTCTTGTTCACCACCTTGATCTGTTCCTCAAAATCAGGATGAGATATATCCACCACATGCATCAATAAATCGGCCTCACGCACTTCATCAAGAGTTGACTTAAAAGAGTCCACCAGGTCGGTAGGCAATTTGCGAATGAATCCTACTGTATCGCAAAGCAAAAAAGGCAAGTTATCTATCACAACTTTACGTACTGTCGTATCAAGTGTGGCAAACAATTTGTTTTCGGCAAAGACTTCACTCTTGGCCATGAGGTTCATCATGGTCGACTTGCCTACATTAGTATAGCCAACCAGTGCCACACGTATCATTCGACCTCTATTCTTACGCTGGGTGGACATTTGCTTGTCGATATCAGCCAAACGCTGCTTAAGCAGTGACATACGGTTGAGGATGATTCGGCGGTCCATCTCCAACTGGGTCTCACCAGGACCTCGTAAGCCCACCATACCCTTGCCACCACCAGCGCCAGAACCACCACCCTGACGTTCCAAGTGTGTCCACAAGCGTTGCAAGCGAGGAAGCATGTATTTATATTGCGCCAATTCTACCTGTGTCTTTGCACTGGCGGTCTGGGCACGCATAGCAAAAATATCAAGAATAAGCGATGTTCGGTCAAGGATCTTTACTTTCAGCACCTGCTCAATATTACGCAACTGTTTAGGTGATAATTCATCATCAAAAATTACCATACCCACTTCGCGCTCTGCATCCTCCTCATCCAAAATATATTGTTTAATCTCCTGAAGCTTACCCTCACCTACATACGTTACTGCATGAGCCTGTACCAGCTTTTGAGTAAAACGGCGTACCACCTTGGCACCAGCAGTTTCTGCTAGAAACTCCAGCTCATCAAGATATTCATTCGTTTTCTGCTCATCCTGCCTTTGAGTAATCAAACCCACCAGTACAGCAGTCTCGGTTTTAGCCTCGGATATTACAAATTCCTTCATCAAAAAAAAGATAGTCGATATTTTAACAACGCAAAAATAGTAAAATCCTATTAAAAACCAAGCATCAAAGGCAAACTATTTAGAGAAAGAATAGTGATGCACCGATTACACTGATAACAGCACCGACAATTTCAAGGGGTTTAACTTCTTGTTTGAACAGCAAATGCGCAGGCCATATAATCAAAACAGGAACAAGTGCCATCAGTGTAGAAGCGATACCTGCCTCAGTATATTGTACTGCCATCAATGACAAAGAGACACCAATAAATGGTCCTGTTAGCGTTGCCCCGATAGCAGCTTTCATGCCTTTACTATCTTTCAAGGCAACAGGTAAGGTATAAAACTGTCTTTGCAAAGCCATCACACAAAGGAAACCCAAACTACCGGCTATAGCACGAATAAAGGTTGAGGCAAAGGGCAATAAGTCGTTCACGGCATCCATACCTTCAGGCACACCTGCCTCATAGTAGTTCATGCCGACTTTGCTGAGTACCAGTCCCAGACCCTGACCAACCCCTGCACCAATGCCAAAAAGAACGCCTTTTACCGGCAATTTCAGCTCTACTTTATGATGGCTTTCCTGGCTGCCTTTATTGAGTACCGACATACCGATGCCCACCAAAGTAATCGTCATACCCAGCCAAGCTTGCATGTGAAGATGTTCACCCAACATCATCCAACTGGCGAAAGCAGCCGTTGGAGGAGCCAATGTCATAAACAATTGTCCGAAACGAGAGCCAATTAGAATATATGAATTAAAAAGGCAGAAGTCACCAAAGACATACCCCACCAAACCAGACATAAGAAGCCAAATCCAAGCTTGTGTATTGGCATATAAAGGAAAAGGAGAACCTGTGAATATCCACATAGTGCAACCCAACAGAAGTAGTGAAAGCAACATGCGGATGACGTTTAGTTGTAAGGCTCCGAGCCGTTTACTGGCCACCTCAGAGCAGAGAGCCGTGATGGTCCATGAAAAGGCCACCACTAGCGAAATGGTTTCACCTAAATATAACATCGTGAAGGTGATATAAAATATCCCCGCCGTTTGGCGGGGATAAATGATAGTTTTATTTTACCTGAATAACCAGATACTTGCTAGCACTCCAGAATTGTGTCGGATTATTGATATTTAAAGTCAACTCTCCTTTTTCATCCTTAACAAGTGAATAAGAGCTTGTAGGGTGATTGGAAAGCAGAGTAGCTGATTTTGAATACAGACGTATTTCTTTAGTGGTACGGATGTCGCACTCAGTGAAATAGTCCATGTTAGCCTCATCGCTTGCCAAAATCTTACCTTTAGAAAACAGTCCATCACCAGTAAGGATCTTCTGTTCCTTCAACTCTGTCTTGGTACCGAACACAAACCAAGCGGTATTCAATGCGCGATCTTGCTGCTCTACCACCTCTGTCTTAGCCATATTTTCAGATTTCAGTTCTTCGGTAACTGCTGTCAGTTCACTCACAGCCTCATCCAATTCACGAATGCGGATATTCTTAGCCATCAGTTCTTCCTGCAAAGAAGCAATCTCTGCGGTTTTTTCCTCCAACTGCTTGGTGAAAGTATCTACAGCTTTCTTCAACTGAGCGTTTTGGTTCTTGCTGGTAGCCAACTGAGCTGTCAGCTTCTCAATCTGATCACGATTTTCTTGCAAAGTCTTCTGAATGAACTCAATATCACTTGCTATCTGCTGCTTAGCACTTGCAGAACCTTCTAAAACCGATCCGCGCTGCAAGTCAACACGGTTTTCTGCTGCATTAATCTGACGGAAACCTTCAGTAATTTGGTTGAAAGTACCCATCATATCATCTAATTCAGCATCACGTGCATTCAATTCCGCCATCAGGGAGTCATTCTTTGCCTGTAAACTTTTGCTGCCACCACCCAGTCCGTCGCAAGAAGCGAAGCATACAGCAGCAGCCATTAATGTAAACAATAACTTTTTCATACACTTAAACATTTAGTTTTTTCCAGCCACTACAATCACAAATTCACCGCGTGGCTCGGTTTCGGTGAAATGGTTAATTAATTCTCCTATCGTACCTCTAAGAGTTTCTTCATGAACTTTCGAAATCTCTCTTGAGACTGCCGCCTGTCGGTCGTTACCTAAAACCTCCCCCAATTGAGTGAGGGTTCTAAGCACCCTGTAAGGCGACTCATAGAACACCATAGTACGAGTTTCCTCGGCCAATGCATTGATGCGGGTCTGACGTCCTTTCTTTTGAGGTAAAAAGCCCTCAAAGCAAAACCTGTCACAAGGCAGTCCGCTATCAACCAGCGCTGGAATACATGCAGTAGCTCCTGGAAGGCACTGCACTTCTATGCCTGCTTTGGCACATTCCCTTGCCAGTAAAAAACCTGGATCGGAGATACCTGGTGTTCCAGCATCAGATATCAACGCCACCTGTTCACCTGCCAGCAAACGTTTCACCAAAGGCTCCACTGTTTGGTGTTCATTAAACTTATGATGAGCAAGCAATGAACCATGCTGAATATCGAAATGTTTCAGCAAGATGCCAGAGGTACGTGTATCCTCAGCCAGAATGACATCTGCTTCTTTCAAGATACGAATGGCTCTTAGCGTCATATCCTCCATATTTCCTACTGGTGTAGGAACGATATACAGTATCCCCGTTTTCATGCTTATCATCAATTTTCGGTGGCAAAATTACGAATAATTGAGTGCAGAACAAAATAAGCAGCTTATTTTTTATGCTGAGATGAAGTAATTTATCAAAAGTTACGAATAAATCAATATAATGTATTACATTTGTGACTAAAATTAGTACTTTGTATGGAGGTTTATTCTGAAAATAACATGCAGGAAACCCGTCGTAGAGGCCGTATCGAAGTGATTTGCGGGTCTATGTTCTCTGGTAAAACAGAAGAATTGATACGCCGTTTGAAACGTGCCAAGTTTGCCAAGCAGAAAGTGGAGATTTTCAAGCCAGCCATCGACACCAGGTATTCTGAAGAGGAAGTGGTAACACACGAAGGACAGAGCATCGCTTCCACACCCCTTGACACATCTGCCAGTATTCTGCTACTATCTTCTGACATTGATGTGGTGGGCATTGACGAGGCACAATTCTTCGACGATGGTTTGCCTGATGTATGCAATCAATTGGCCGATAATGGTGTACGTGTCATTGTGGCAGGACTGGACATGGACTTTCGTGGTATTCCTTTCGGACCGATGCCGCAACTGATGGCCATTGCCGACGAAGTAACCAAAGTACATGCCATCTGTGTACAGTGTGGCGACTTGGCCATGTATTCGCATCGCAAGGTAAGCGGCGAAAAGCAGGTGATGCTAGGAGAGACACAAGAATATGAACCTTTGTGTAGGGCTTGCTATAACAAGATTAAAAAATGAGCAGTATGTTGGACAAAAAAATTACATTCGACAGTTTTATACGTACCATAACAGCCATTTTGCTGGCAGTGGCCATCCTGATGATACTCAACCGACTGAGTAGTGTGTTGCTGCCGTTTTTCGTGGCATGGCTCATCGCCTACCTAATATTCCCTTTGGTGCAGTTTTTCCAACACAAATGCCGCTTGAAGTTTCGTGTAGTGGCCATAGCATGTGCCATCCTGGTAGTAACGATGGTAGGACTGGGTGTGTTTTACCTGATAATTCCTCCATTGGTGACAGAATCGTTGCGCATCAAGGACCTGTTAATAGAATATATAGAATCGTCTCCCCCCAACGGCATACCAGCTATTATCCACAATTTTTTAACAGAACATCTCAAATTAGAACATATTAAAGTTTTGTTCCAGCGGGAAGATTTCCTCAACGCCTTGCGCGATGCCTTGCCCAAAGTATGGATGGTTGTAACCGAAAGCATCAACGTGGTGTTCAGCTTCTTCTCACTGATTATGATACTGCTTTATACTATTTTTATACTTCTGGATTATGAAAGCATCTCAGAAGGATGGGTGAACCTGGTACCCAAGCGCTTTCGCCCAATGTGTGTAAGGCTGGTGGGAGACGTAAAAGACAGTATGAACAAGTATTTTCGTGGCCAAGCAATGGTAGCCACTTGTGTCGGCATCTTGTTCTCCATTGGTTTCCTCATCATCGACTTCCCATTGGCGATAGGTCTAGGTTTGTTCATTGGTTTACTAAACATGGTACCATACTTGCAACTCGTCGGCTTTATTCCCACCATCATATTGGCCATTCTGAAAGCTACGGATACAGGTGGTAATTTCTGGCTTATCCTGCTCTCTGCCCTTGCAGTATTTGCCGTGGTACAGACCATACAAGATACATTCCTCACCCCTAAGATTATGGGCAAGGTTACAGGACTTAGTCCTGCCATTATTCTGCTCTCGCTATCCATTTGGGGATCGTTGATGGGCATCATGGGTATGATCATTGCGTTACCAATCACCACATTACTCATAGCCTACTATCAGAAATATGTGATTGACCGAGAGCGCCACCCAAAACCTGAATAAAGAACAAAGGTTTGCTCTTATTGTTATCACTGCTCATTGTTATTGTAATAGCAAAAGCACAAAAAAGTACAATATATTTGCAGGAGAGTTTATTAATGAGTAAATTTGCAACCCTATTTGTTGAATACAACTCAAAACGTCAGTTATGAGGGTTATTATTTTACAACATGATATAAAATGGGCTTGTCCTGCCGATAACCAGCAACGCTTGGAAACGATGCTGCTACAGCAACCTAAGGCCGACCTATATGTCCTAGCAGAAATGTTCTCTACGGGTTTTGCCACTGAGCCTGAAGGCATAGCGGAGAACAATTGTTCTTCGTTGCAATGGATGAAACGCATGGCTTTCCAGCTGGATGCAGCTATAGCAGGTAGTGTGGCGACTGAGGAGAATGGAAAATTCTACAATCGTTTCTATTTCGTGCAGCCAGACGGTACTATGACCTTCTACGACAAGCACCATCTATTCACATATAGTGGGGAAGACAAACGTTTCACCCGTGGTGACAATCGGGTGGTAGTGGAATATCGTGGCGTGAGGTTCATGTTGCAAGTATGTTACGACCTGCGGTTCCCTGTATTTAGTCGCAATAAAGGCGATTACGATGCATTGATTTATGTAGCCAACTGGCCATCTACCCGAGTGGAAGCTTGGAAAGCACTTCTTCGCGCCAGGGCTATAGAGAACCA
>CAMJNN010000042.1 GCA_946407325.1 uncultured Prevotellaceae bacterium
GAAGACTTGGTGCTGACATCGGCTGTCAACTTCTACGAAGGGTTGACACAGGCTGAGGCTGAGGCTTTCTACAATAAGCTGAAAGATCCTAAGGATGAGACGCCTGTATCTTATGGCTTGAACAGCAAGTTAGTGAAGAAAGATGGAAAAATATATGAAGATGTCTATAAGGTTGGTGGCCTGTATGGCACAGCTATCGAGAAGATCGTGTATTGGCTGCAGAAGGCCGAGGGAGTGGCAGAGACTCCTGAACAAAAGGCTGTCATTGCCAAACTGATTGAATATTACCAGACTGGTGACCTGAAAACGTTCGACGACTATACCATCTTGTGGGTGAAGGATTTGAATTCACAGGTGGATTTTACCAACGGATTTACAGAAACTTATGATGATCCATTGGGTATGAAAGGTACTTGGGAAGCCATCGTCAACTTCAAGGATATGGCGGCTACGAAGCGTACAGAAACCATTAGTAATAACGCTCAGTGGTTTGAGGATAACTCACCAGTAGAGAAGCGTTTCAAGAAAGAAAATGTGAAGGGCGTGTCGGCCAAGGTGATCACGGCCACCATACTTTCTGGTGCTTTGTATCCGTCAACCGCCATCGGTATCAACCTGCCGAACTCTAACTGGGTACGTGCTCAGCATGGTTCTAAGTCTGTGACCATTGGCAATATTACCGATGCTTACAATAAAGCGGCTCATGGCAATGGGTTTAACGAGGAGTTTGCCTATAGCCAGACGGAGTTGGACTTGATAGATAAATATGCCGACTATACTGACGAATTGCATACCGACCTGCACGAGTGCTTGGGACATGCTTCCGGTAAGCTATTGCCAGGTGTGGACCGTGATGCACTGAAGGCCTATAGTTCTACGCTGGAGGAGGGGCGTGCCGATTTGTTTGCTTTGTATTATCTGGCAGATGGTAAGCTGGTGGAACTGGGACTGACACCTGATGCTGAGGCGTATAAGTCAAATTATTACACTTATATGATGAATGGTTTGATGACACAGCTGGTGCGCATCGAGCCAGGAAAGAACATCGAGGAGGCCCATATGCGCAACCGTTCGTTTATAGCCCATTGGGCATACGAGCACGGTAAGGCAGATAATGTAGTGGAGCTGGCTAAGAAAGATGGCAAGACTTACGTGAAGATTAACGACTACGAGAAGTTGCGTGCCCTGTTTGGTGAACTGCTGGCTGAGGTGCAACGCATCAAGTCAACAGGCGATTACGCCGCTGCACGCCGTCTTGTTGAGGATTATGGTGTAAAAGTAGATCCTGTGTTGCATCAGGAGGTACTGGAGCGCTATAAGAAGTTGAACCTCGCGCCTTATAAGGGTTTTGTGAATCCTAAATACGAACTAGTAAAGGATTCAGATGGCAATGTTACCGATGTGAAGGTGACATATGATGAAAGCTATGTTGAGCAGATGCTGCGCTATAGCAAGGACTACAGAACCCTTTAATTGTTACTTAGTAAAATTATGGTCAACGGTCAACTAAAAGAAATAAAGACCCAACTTCGCTTGTCAATGAATGGTTCAGCTTCGGCCATCATGCGTGAGAGAGGTTTGAAGTATAAATTGAATTTTGGCGTAGAACTTCCTCGTATCAAGCAGATTGCATCGCAATTTGAGAAGAACCACGACTTAGCACAGGCTTTGTGGAAGGAGGATATTCGCGAATGCAAAATCCTGGCTGGATTATTGCAACCTGTTGATACTTTCTTTCCAGAGATCATGGACATTTGGATAGAGACGATGCCTTCTGTGGAGATAGCTGAGATGACCTGCATGCATCTGTTTCAATATTTGCCCTATGCCCCACAGAAGTCGCTTCAACTGATAGCTAACGAGGGGGAGTATCAGCAGATTTGCGGATACCTCACCATTGCCCGACTGTTGATGAAGAAGAACGACATGACAGAAAGGGCAGAGAACGAATTGCTGGATCAGGCGGTGGTGTCGTACTTAGGCGGATCTTTTGCTGTGCGCAAGGCAGTGATGACGGCTTTGAAAAAGTATATGGCTGACAATGAACAGCATGCCTTTATGCTTTGCAGGGTGGTGGAGCCATTGAAAAGCAGTACCGATACACAGGCCAAGGCATTGGTGGAGTGGGTGACGCAAGAAGTTTCGAACTATTTTTCATGATGATTGTTCTTGCAATACATAATTATTGCTAACTTTGTTGCTGTAAGTAGAGAATCATGGTGAAGACAAATAATATGGATGTAAGGGAAAAGGTGAAGCAGCTGTTCACTGAATACCTAACGAAAAGGAAGCATCGCAAGACTCCCGAGCGCTATGCTATACTCGACATGATTTATTCTATTGACGGTCATTTCAATATTGACTCTCTTTATACGATGATGGAGGAAACAGCCAAGTTCAGGGTAAGTCGTGCCACGCTCTACAACACCCTCATCCTGTTGCTTGATGCCCATTTGGTGGTAAAGCACCAGTTTGGCACCACATCACAGTATGAGAAATGCTTCAACCAGGAAACCCATCATCACATGATCTGCACCCAGTGCGGTAAGGTGACGGAGTTTAATAATGAGCAGCTGCAGACCGATATCGAGGGCGCTAAGTTGCCTCGATTCAGGCAGACACACTACTCGCTCTATGTCTATGGCCTGTGCAGCAGGTGCCAGTGGAAACAGGCCATGAAGTTGAATAGCATTAAGAGGCAAAGCAAAGCTGAATCTGCCAGCAAAGCCGTAGTAAAAAGCAAAGCAGATGCCAAGGACAAGAAGACATTAACGAAGAAGAAGAAACAAAAAATAAATAAAAACATAAAGAAATGAAAGTAGATGTACTGTTGGGATTACAATGGGGTGACGAAGGCAAAGGCAAGGTGGTCGATGTGCTGACACCCAATTATGATGTGGTAGCTCGTTTTCAGGGAGGCCCCAATGCTGGTCATACCCTCGAGTTTGAAGGACAGAAATATGTGCTTCGCTCCATCCCCTCTGGCATTTTCCAGGGCGACAAAGTGAATATTATTGGCAATGGCGTGGTGCTTGATCCTGCTTTGTTCAAAGATGAGGCTGTGGCATTGGAGCAGTCGGGTCATAACCTGAAAGACCGGTTGATTATCTCTAAGAAAGCCCACTTGATTATGCCTACCCACCGTGTGCTCGATGCTGCCTATGAAGCAGCCAAAGGCGCTTCGAAGGTGGGTACTACAGGCAAGGGCATTGGTCCTACCTATACCGACAAGGTGAGTCGTAACGGCTTGCGAGTGGGTGACTTGCTATATAATTTCGACCAGAAATATGCAGCAGCTAAGGCGCGTCATGAGAAGATATTGAAGGATATGAACTTTGCCTACGATATCACTGAAACCGAAAAGGCTTGGTTTGAGGGCATCGAATACCTCAAGCAGTTCCAGTTGGTCGATAGCGAGCATGTCATCAATACCATGTTGGACGAGGGCAAGTCGGTGTTGTGCGAAGGCGCACAAGGCACGATGCTGGATGTGGATTTCGGTTCTTATCCGTTCGTTACTTCCTCCAACACCGTTTGTGCAGGAGCTTGCACAGGCTTGGGCGTTTCACCCCGTCGCATAGGCGATGTGTATGGTATTTTCAAGGCTTACTGTACCCGTGTAGGTGCTGGTCCGTTCCCGACCGAGTTGTTCGATGAGGTAGGCGACAGGATTCGTGACTTAGGTCATGAATATGGTGCCGTAACGGGCAGAAAACGCCGTTGTGGATGGATTGACCTCGTGGCATTGCGATATGCAGTGATGATTGATGGCGTTACCAAGTTGATTATGATGAAGAGCGATGTGCTCGATGATTTCGATACCATCAAGGCTTGCGTAGCTTACAAGGTAAATGGTGAGGAGATCGACCACTTCCCATTCGACATATCCGAGGGTGTGGAGCCTGTATATGTCGAGATGCCAGGCTGGAAGACTCCGATGAGCAAGATGCAGAGCGAGGATGAGTTCCCTGAGGAATTCAATAACTATCTCTCTTTCTTGGAGGAGGAACTGGGTGTGCCCGTGAAGATCGTGTCAGTGGGTCCTGATCGTGAGCAAACAATTATCAGATATAATGAATAAATGAAGCAGCTCGCTAAATACTTGTTTATAGCATTGGCATGTTCTATGTTCAATGTTCCATGTTCGGTGTTGAGGGCGCAGTATGTGCCTTCTGCGGAGAACCTAAAGGCTCGCAGTGAGTTTCAGGACAAGAAGTTGGGCATCTTCCTGCATTGGGGCGTTTATGCCATGATGGGACAAGGCGAGTGGGTGATGAACAACCGTAACATCAACTACGAGGAATATGCCAAGATGCCTGCTGGTTTCTATCCTTCCAAATTCAATGCTGAGGAATGGGTAAAGGCTTTCAAGGAGGCTGGTGTGAACTATATTACATTTACCTCCCGTCACCACGATGGTTTCTCTATGTTCAACTCGAAGGCCAGCGAGGGCTATAATATTGTGGAGGCTACGCCTTTCAAGCGCGATGTGATCAAGGAATTGGCCGATGCCTGTGCCAAGTATGGCATCACCCTCAACTTCTACTATTCTCACCTCGACTGGCACAGGTTGGATTATCCTTTGGGTAGTACAGGACGTCAGTTGGGCAGACCTACCGACCAGCAGAACTGGAAGTCATATTACAATTTTATGAACGCCCAGCTCACCGAACTCCTCACACAATATGGACCGATAGGTGCCATCTGGTTCGATGGTGTGTGGGATCATGCTGGTGATGCTGTGCCCTTCGATTGGCAACTGGAGGAACAATATGCTTTGATTCACAAACTCCAGCCATCTTGTCTGGTGGGCAATAACCACCACAAGAACCTCAACCCTGGCGAGGATATACAAATCTTTGAGCGCGATCTGCCTGGACAGAACAATGCAGGCTTTTCTGGTGGTATGCAGGTTAGCGACGAGGTACCGCTGGAGTCGTGTCAGACCATGAGCGATGTGTGGGGATATAACATCACCGATGTGCATTTCAAATCGACCAAGGAACTGATACAGATGCTGGTGCATGCCGCCGGACTGAATGCGAACCTGCTCATGAATATTGGCCCGCAACCTGATGGACAGCTGCCAGCTGAGTCCTTAAAGCGCCTCAAGGAAATAGGGGAGTGGACCAGCCAGTATGGTGAGACCATCTATGGTACTCGTGGCGGATTGGTGACACCTCGCGATTGGGGAGTGACAACGCAGAAGGGCAATAAGCTCTATGTGCACATCCTCAAGTGGCAAGACAAGGGTTTGTTCCTTCCCGTCACTGACCATAAGCTCAGCAATGCTAAACTGTTCAAGGATGGCAGTCAGGTAAAGTTGGTCAAGAGCAAAGAGGGTTATCTGCTGGAGTTGTCTGCTGTGCCCGATGACATTGATACGGTGGTGGAATTTACCATCGACTGATTTGGCACAGCATTTGCAGGAAAGTTTGTGTAAAACAAAAAAAACTAACAAACTCAAAAACTAACAATTATGCAAACAGGAATAGGAATTCAATGGATTATATTTATCGGCGTAGCTATTGTTAGCTGGCTGGTACAGTGGAACCTGCAACGCAAGTTCAAGAAGTATTCCCAGATTCTCAACTCTTCAGGTCTCACAGGTGCTGAGATTGCCATGAAGATGTTGCACGACAATGGCTTGTACGATGTGCAAGTAACCCATGTGGAAGGTCAGCTGACCGACCACTACAACCCTACCAACAAGACGGTGAACCTCAGTGAGGGAGTCTATAACAGCAATAGCATCATGGCAGCAGCTGTGGCGGCTCACGAGTGCGGACACGCAGTGCAGCATGCTCGTGCCTATGCCCCACTGAGCTTGCGCAGTCAGTTGGTGCCAATCGTCACTTTTGCTTCACAGTGGGTAACGTGGGTCATTTTGGCAGGCATCTTCCTGCTGGAGGTGTTTCCCCAGCTGTTGCTCATTGGCATTTTGCTGTTTGCCACCACCACGTTGTTCAGTTTCATCACCCTCCCTGTAGAGATTGATGCCAGTCGCCGCGCATTGGTGTGGCTCGAAAGTGCCGGTATGACCAACTATACCAATCATGCCTACGCCAAAGATGCTTTGAAGTCGGCTGCCTATACCTATGTAGTAGCTGCCCTCAGCTCACTGGCCACGCTCATTTATTATATAATGATATTTATGGGACGCTCCCGTGATTAAGATAAAGAATTATGATAAAACCCAGTATTCCAAAAGGAACCAGAGATTTTTCGCCCATAGAGATGGCGAAACGAAACTATATCTTCAACACCATCCGAGAGGTATATCACCTATATGGCTTCCATCAGATTGAGACGCCAGCTATGGAGAACCTCTCCACCCTGATGGGTAAATATGGTGAAGAAGGCGACAAACTGCTGTTCAAGATCCAGAACTCAGGTGATTGTTTTCGAGGCATCAGCGACGAAGAACTGCTGAGCCGTGATGTGGCACACCTCTCTGCCAAGTTCTGCGAGAAAGGTCTGCGTTACGACCTCACCGTGCCCTTTGCCCGTTTTGTCGTGATGCATCGTGAGGAGATTACCTTCCCCTTCAAGCGTTATCAGATACAGCCCGTATGGCGTGCCGATCGTCCACAAAAAGGCCGTTATCGTGAGTTTTATCAGTGTGATGCCGATGTGGTGGGTAGTGACTCCCTGCTCAACGAAGTTGAACTGATGCAGATTGTTGATACGGTCTTTAAACGCTTTGGCGTGAGGGTGTGCATCAAGATCAACAACCGTAAGATATTGAGTGGTATAGCCGAGATTATCGGTGAGGCAGAACGCATTGTTGATATCACTGTCGCTATAGACAAACTGGATAAGATTGGTCTCGACAATGTGAATGCCGAACTACGTGAGAAAGGAGTCAGTGATGAGGCTATTGCCAAGCTACAACCCATTATCCTGCTCAGTGGCACCAACGATGAGAAGCTGGCAACACTGAAGACTGTTCTTGCTGACAGCGAGACAGGTTTGAAGGGCGTGGAAGAGACAGAGTTTATTCTACATACACTGGCTGCCTTGAACTTACAAAATACCATCGAGTTAGATCTCACCTTGGCTCGAGGCTTGAACTATTATACAGGTGCCATCTTCGAGGTAAAGGCACTGGATGTACAGATTGGCAGCATCACAGGCGGTGGTCGTTACGACAACCTGACAGGTGTGTTTGGCTTGCCAGGCGTATCGGGAGTGGGCATCTCCTTTGGTGCCGACCGCATTTTCGATGTACTGAATCAGCTGGAGCTTTATCCTAAGGAAGCAGTGAATGAAACCCAGTTACTGTTCATCAACTTTGGTGAGAAAGAAGCCGCCTTTGCCATGCAGACCTTGTTGCAAGTACGTGCCGCAGGTATTCGTGCCGAGCTCTTTCCCGACACCTGCAAGATGAAGAAGCAGATGAGCTATGCCAATGCCCACAATATTCCTTTTGTGGCGCTGGTAGGCGAGAACGAACTGGCAGAGGGCAAGGTAACACTAAAAAACATGGCTTCAGGTGAACAGACATTGGTAACTCCAGAAGAGCTGATTAAAATGTTATGAGAAAAGAGGAGCCAAAGGCAATTCTCCCTCCTGGTATGTAATCGTGTCTTGCCAGTGTGAAGAGAATTCCTTTCTCTGGAAGATTTACAAATCCCCATGGGCATTATATACGAAATTTAAAGACTAAAACAATGGAAAAGAACAATGAAAAAAGAGTGTTGCGAGTGGAACTTGACAACGACGTGAAGAAGGTTTCCATCACCGGAACTAATGGTGATGAGAAAGTGGTAATGAGACAGGAACTTGACGAGGATGACCTCGACCAGGCCACAGGCGGTGGGGTATTAGACGCATTTTGCCGTTCACATGTCCCAGCTACTCACCACATAACCATAGATCCTGATCGTGGCTTCTATAAAGATTCTAAAGTTTATCATAACCCTTAGAAGATTAACATTATGGCAACAATGACTAATGAGCAGATTGAGCAGAAAAAGCAACTGCTTGCTGAGAAACTGAAGGAAATGAAGGCTATCTCTGATGAACTTAATTGTGGCAGAGAAATGCTATCTGATGACGAACTCGACGATGTGGCTGGCGGAGGAAAACTCGGCGACTGGTTGAGTAAAATCTTTGGGAAGATTAGAGAAGCCTCTAGTGGATTTTCATTCGGGAATCCGAATCCTTAGGGACATACATTTGGATATGATATAAACTTTATTTAAAGAATATGGCAACAATGACACACGAACAGATTGAGCAGAAAAAGCAGCAATTGAAGCAGTTGGCTGAAGAAGTGAATGCGCTGAAGAACGAACTCGTGGAGGCTGGCGCATGGCCCTTGGACGAGGAAGAATTCGACAAGGTCGTAGGTGGCTTTGGTAGTGGCTCTGGTGGTGGCTATGGAGCCAAACCTTCTTGGGTTAATCCTTTAAATCAAACTCCCATAACCGCAGAACAAACCCCAGGAGATCGACCCGATCATGGTTCTAACCGCTTTTTCTGAATCTTTCCCCATAGGGTATATGTAAAACAGGAAAGCAAGGTGACGCTCAAGAATATGGAAACTGGCGAGCAGCAGCTTGTCACTCCTGCAGAACTCATAGAGAAGGTACAATAGGCCAAGATACCTTTTGATACAAGAATCCCCCGCCAACGGCGAGGGATTTCTTTTACATGTAGATGGGCCATGTTCCCTATAACAGACAATCCCCGCCAGCGGCGGGGATGTTGTCTTTACATAAAGATAGGACCATGTCCCTGTGCCCAAAATATTTTTCTAAAAAATATATTCTTTAGAGAAATACAGGACCATGTCCCATGCACGAAGTGGTGCTGATGGCAGTCAGTGCTGCCGTAAGAACCGATATTACCAGTTGGATAACCGATTTCCAAAATTCCTTGTTTTTCATAATACTTTAGTTTAGGTCTAGGTTAATACTTTACTTTTACCCCTCTGGCTCTCCGAGCCACCTCCCCTTTGCATGGGGAGGAGCTTTAGGGAGCTGCTCCCTTTGCATGGGGTGGAGCTTTAGGGAGCTGCTCCCCTGATTTATTAGGGGAGCTGTCCGAAGGACTGAGGGGTGCTTAGATCTGCATATCGTCGCCGCCATCGCCACCGTTGTCACCAGTGTTGCCTCCGTTGTTGCCACCAGTGTTACCACCAGTATTGCCACCAGTGTTACCACCAGTATTGCCACCAGTGCTTGGTGCACTGCCACCACCAGCGCGAGTCTGAGCCACAGCCGTAGCGATAGGCATGAGAGTTTGCACGGTGCGGATCTTGCCGTTGAGGGTAACCTTCTCGGTATCCACGATGTTGCGCAGTTCCAGAGAGCATGACTCCTTGAATGCCTTACCGCTGATGTTGTCCAGCTTAGAGGTGTCAGGCAGGAAACGGATGTGAAT
>CAMJNN010000043.1 GCA_946407325.1 uncultured Prevotellaceae bacterium
CACTCGCTTGTCTTTCTGCTCTTTCATAACATCAAACGTTATTTTTTATCAAAATAATTGAAGAAGATACAGCAAGCAGCAATGATAACAGGGTTATCGGTGCCCTTGATATAGCCGATGGTCATTTGTGAGCTATCCTCTACGGTGCCGTTTTTGTAGTAGCCGGCCGTTAAGGTGTCAGAGCCGTCAAATCTTCTTCCATCAAAGGTGGCCAGGGTTGACTGACTTGAGTTCTCTATGCGCCATTTCAGTCTATCGCCGCTGATGCCTGTGCACTTGATATAGCCAATGGTCGATTGACTGGAGTTCTCCACCACAAAAGTATGACTGGAATTAGACGATTTCTTGATATAGCCAATCGTACTGTAGCTAGAGCTCTCCACAGTGCCTTTCCTTACACGACCAGCGGTCATGCGGCTTGAGTTCTCTATGGTCACACTGCATTCTTTCAGGTCCTCGGCGTATTTTTCTTCCAACTCAGCCCTCAGTGCCTCACGCTCAGCACGTTCCTGCTCAGCTTTCGCCTCAGCCTCTGCTTGTTCGGCCTTCCAAGTAGTCACTTGGTTCTCTGATGTCAGCAATCCGAACCAAACAAATGCAGAAAGCAGCGGACTCACCTTGCTCTCAAAGCTACCGATGGTATGGTCGAAGCTCTTAGCGCCACCAGGACCAGCTGTACCTATCACCTCGCCATTCATGCTGACGGTATTCTTTTCAGTATCAAATTGCAAAGTACCCAGGTTAGGTGACTCAATGGTACCATCGTTGCTCATCGAGCCTTTCTGTACACCGTCGTTACGGATAACGGCACCCGTCTCAGGGTCAACTTTATAAATAACATTCTTGCCAGCCAACTCACCCTCGTCCCACTTCTGTGCGAAAGTAATCTCCAGCGTCTGTGGGTTCCAAGTGCCAATAGGCGTTTCGCCTTGCCATTTCAGGATAATAGGCTTGCCCTTCTTCACGGGTTGAGGAATTTCAGCATCAGGATCCTTGTCTGCCAAAGCCCTTGCTGAACTAATTATTGTACCTAATCCAAACTGCGCATAAGTCATTGTGCTAAAGGTTAGCATGGCTATCAGCGTTAAGACTGAAATTTTCAATGTCTTTTTCATAGTCTGTAGTTATATAAAGTTTTAGTTATTTCTATCTATGCAAAGGTACTCCATAATTCTGAAAAAGCAAATATATAGCGCTTAATTCTTTCAGATACTGGCAAGCCGATAGTTTACTACTAGTAAACCCTCCGCTTACTAGTAGTAAACCTCAAATTTTTCTAGAGAATTTTTAAACGAGCTACGTTCTCGCAAGGAACGAGAACCGTTCTCGTTGGCGATGAGCTACGTCCTCGTTTTTTTCTCCCTAGTTAGGGAAAAATATTTTCCTAGTTAGGGAGAAATTTTTTGCTAACGTTGCAACAAAACTAGGGGGAATTTAGGACACTAAAGATATATGAAAAAAACTTTTGCAAAAAAACTCTTCACTCTTCACTTTTGTATTCTAACATATTGTTATATTGATATTTAAAGAAGTGAAGAGTCTTTTCAACCCTTCACTAATTCATCACCACTCTTCACCTCAACGAAAGGTTGTTATGCCCATAATTGACAAGTGAAGAGTGTGAAGAGTTGGTGAAGAGTTGACGGCACTATTCACCGTTATAATGCTCTAAACAACAATGTGTTAGGTGGCAAAAGTGAAGAGTGAAGGGTGAAATTAAAATTCATTTATTTTGCTATGCGAAAAATTACGCAAAAGATATGTAACTATTTGAGGCATAGCTGTAAATGTAGTTTTTAGTTGCTGTTCTTGATTTTGTTGAGCATAGTGGTGTTCCAAGCATCGTTACCTGGGAGCTGGTAGCGATGTGGACCAGTGGGGGATGGGGAAAAAAGGGTGACAGCCTCATCAGTGAATGTGACAATTCCTCGCTCAGAGAGGTTGAAGAGGCTATTGCCCTCAACAGCATTGATGATTACCAAGGGATCCCACATCTTTTGGCCTGTGTTGCAATTGAAGTTCAAATAGACTTGTTTGATGGGATGAATATCGGTCCAGTTGATGTCGGAAATCACTTGCTCAGCGGCACATCTGGTTGTGGCACTGGGGTCGGGTCATCGTCGAGAGAGCATGAGGTTACCCCCACTATGCTACATAGTAGGAGAATAGTGGGGGGTAACCAAAGAAACCTCTTCATGATTTTACGTTTACTTGAATATCAGTTGCACGAACGAGCTGAGGTTGCGACGCCAAACTTTCCACTCGTGGGCACCAGGATATTGTTCCCAAACAACGCCCTTATAACCCTTGTCATTTAGCTTCTGCTTGAAGTCGAGCATGCCGTCAATGCGGTTATCCTGCTCACCACAAGCTAGGTAGATAACATCGAACTTGTTGTACTTGGCTGGGTTGGTGTACATGCCTGGGAAATGTTGTTCAGCATCGAAGGGAGCACCACCGATGGCTGAAGCACCGATGAGGCCTGAAGAGAAGATGCCCACATTGGCAAACACATCGACATTGCGGAAGGCGATGTAGAACGACTGACCGCCACCCATCGACAAACCTGCTACGGCACGGCCTTTGCGGTTCTTGATAACGGGATAGTTCTTCTCGATGTAGGGCAGGATGTCGGCTACCAGCGATGAGTAGTTGTCGAAGCCAGAGGCATACTGCTTCACATCGGTCTTTACTGGGATGCCCAAGGTCTGAGCGGCATATTGGTTTGGGTTGCCATTGGGCATTACCACAATCATAGGCTTGGCCTTGCCCTGAGCGATGAGGTTGTCGAGGATCTGACAAGTGCGTCCAAGGGTGGACCATGCATCTTCGTCGCCACCACCACCATGCAACAAATAGAGCACAGGATATTTCACACTCTTGTTGTTGCGGTCGTATCCTGCTGGGGTATAGACATACATGCGGCGGGTCATGCCGTTCTCTGCTGAGTAGTACCATACATGCTCCACATTACCTGGCTTGCTGCACTCCGCATACAGGTCGGCATAGTCGCCAGGTATCAAGAGGGCATTCATATAGCGAGAGCCGTCGCGTTGTACCTGCACGTTTGATGGGTCGAGCATGGTCACACCATCTACCACAATGTTATAGGTGTAAAGCTCAGGAGCAGGTTTGGGGGTAGAGACGGTCCAGATGCCGTTTTGGTCTTGCGTCATCTGCAACTTCGAAGTGTCGTAGCCCAACCAGGAGGCAGAAACGCTGACTTTGCGGGCCTTAGGAGCTACGAAGCGGAAGGTGACGCTGTCGTTTTTTAACTCAGGTGATTTTACACCGGCACGGAACATCAGTGAGTTCATTTCCTGCGCAAAGGCAGAGAAACAGGTTACAAGGGCAATAGCCAATGTGATGAGTCTGAAATGCTTTTTCATATTGATGATCGTTAAAATGGTTTGCAATTATGGGAGTTTCGTCAGGTCGGCCTTGATAAGGCAGTGGTCGCTCAGCATGGCATCATTGATGACTTTTACGTTGCTGATGGCGAAGCCTTTGGTGATAATGTTGTCGAGGCAGCTGCGAGGACTGCTTCCTGCGGGATAGGTAAGCAGGTCGCCCAAGTAGCCATGATTCGCCATTTCGTAGCCCGCTTTGGTGAATGCGCTATATTCAGAGGTCTTGCCCACATTCCAGTCGGCACACAGAATGACATATTTATCGTTCTTGAACGCCTCGATCAATTCCTGTATCTGGATGGCACGATAGGGCGCTCCGTTTTCTCCCTGGTTCCAGTCGAGGTGGGTAGATACCACCTTTACAATGTCGCCGTCCATCCGCATGGTGGACACCAAGTAATAGCGTGTCTGCACCATCTTCGAGAACATTATCGTATCAGTGCCCAGCACCTCGAAGCCGTTGCTGAAAATGGCATTGCAGTTATAGTCGTATTGGGGGCCTTCCTGCGCCTCGTGGTAGTTGGAGAGGATGGCATCGCGTGCCTTTACGGCTGGAAGTTTATCGGTGGCATTCACCATGATGGGGTTATATTCTATCAATGCCAGTATGTCGGCATTGAGTTCGTTGAAATAGGCTTTGTATGTCTGCTTGTAGAAGTCGAGCACATTGTGCTTCAGCGTGGTGTCGCCCGACTTGCCCAAGGCAAAGTGGCCGATGTTCCAGCTGGCTACTGTGAATTTAGTGAACTGCTTGTTCTGGGCATTCACTCCAAAGCATACCATCGTCAATAAGGCGAAAAGCAGGGTTATTTTTTTCATAAAGCTATGTTTTTAGGTTCTGATGATGCAAATATAATAAATAATTGGACAGATAAATGTCATTTAGAAGCAGAAAGTTGGCGTTTTTTCTTTGAAGAGTGGAATATAGTAAGTAACTTTGCCGTGTTTTGAAAAGAATGTTTTACCTAATTAATACAGCAAATGAATAGAAGAAATTTCTTGGGTATGGGTGCAGCTGCTTTGGCAGGAATGGCACTTGTTCCTTCACTGACCTCTTGTGCAGGCGGTGAGAAAGTAAAGGTGGCTAAGCGTGATGGCGACAAGCCAAATTCTAACTTTGGTGGTGTTCACATGGGTACTATTACCTATAGCTGGCGTGATCAGAAGGGTGGTTTGGACAACCTGATTAAGTATTGCAAGGATGCTAACGTGAGCAACCTCGAGCTGATGGGCAATGACCTGGAGGCTTGTCTGGGTGCACCTCAGAGTCCAATGATGGCCATTATGCAGGGTGTTATGGGTCGCTTGACTCCAGAAGAGCGTCAGGGCATGCGTGGCTTTGGTGGCTTGATGGACATGATGAACGATGACGAGAAGAAGCAGATGAACGACTACAACGAGGGCTATGCTAACTTCAAGAAGAACATGGATTGGGACAAGGTGGAAGAGGTTCGCAAGCGCTTCGAGAGCGAGAACATCGACATCCATATCGTTAAGACCCAGCCAGGCGAGAATTCAAGCGACGAGGATTGCGAATATGCATTCAAGTTGGCTAAGGCTATGGGTGCTAAGGGTGTAACCGCTGAAATGACTATCGCAGCTGCTAAGCGTTGCGCTCCATTTGCTGAGAAGTACGACATGTTCTACTGCATGCACAACCACTTCCAGTATGCTACTCCTGAGTTCGAGGCTGGTCCTGATGAGGTATTGGCTATCTCTCCAAACATCATGCTGAACTTCGATTTCGGTCACTATTTCGGCTCAACGGGCAAGAACCCTCTGGCGTTCATCGAGAAGTACCACGACCGCATCTTCTCTATGCATACCAAGGACAAGACTGGTCCTAATGCTGCTAAGCCTAATGAGAACCAGGTATGGGGTCAGGGTGAAACTCCTCTGGACGATGTGCTGAAGCTGGTTCAGAGCACATATCCTCAGATCTACTGCGATTGTGAGCTGGAATATCAGGTAGCTCCTTGGAGCAACTCTGTAAAGGAAGTAGGCACTTGCATGAACTATGCTCGTCGCGTACTGGAATTAGGTTAATCGATATGATTAATATGGAGAGACCTCTGCATTTGCAGGGGTCTTTTTTTTGTTTTCTCATGAATAAGCTTTATTTTTGTACGTTGAAGATTGGGAATCGCGATATGGGTTTTTAGAGAAATATATTATGAGGAAGAGTTTGATATTATTGGGTTTGATAGGACTGCTGACTGGTTGTACTGATAATGGTCAACGTTCAGCGGACAAGGGGCAATCGGGGTATCCCATCAATCCTGTTCCCTTTACCAGCGTGAAGGTGAGCGAAGGATTCTGGGGGCAGAGGCTCCAGGCAAGTCGTGAGGTAACGGTGCCGTTGGCCTTCAGTAAGTGTGAGGAGACAGGACGCTATCGAAACTTTGAGAATGCGGCTCATCCGAGCGATACCATTCATGTGGGAGGCTTCTCGTTCGATGATACCGATGTGTATAAGACCATTGAGGGTGCCAGCTACTTGCTGCAAACCTATCCCGATGAACGACTGAAACGATATATTGATAGTGTGCTGGTGATTGTGGCTGGAGCGCAAGAACCTGACGGCTACCTCTATACGGCACGCACCATGAACCCCAAGCATCCACACGAGTGGGCAGGCTCACAACGATGGGAGAAAGTGGAGGAGCTGAGTCACGAGTTCTATAACCTGGGGCACATGTTGGAAGCAGCTGTGGCACATTATCAGGCAACGGGGCAACGTAACTTCTTGGATATCGCGATTCGTTATGCCGACTGTGTAATCCGTGAGGTGGGTCCTAACCCAGGACAGGAAATCAAGGTGCCTGGACATCAGATCGCGGAGATGGGTTTGACAAAATTGTATTTGGCTACGGGCGACAAAAAATACTTGGATCAGGCCAAGTTCTTCCTCGATTATCGTGGCAAGACCGAGCATCGTGACCCTTATAACCAGACGCATCTGCCTGTATTGGAGCAGAAAGAGGCCGTGGGACATGCCGTGAGGGCTACTTATATGTATGCCGGAATGGCGGATGTGGCGGCTTTAACAGGTGATCAAGGCTATATCAATGCTATTGATACCATTTGGGACAACATCGTCTCGAAGAAAATGTATATCACGGGTGGCATCGGCTCTACCAATGAGGGTGAGGCATTCGGTGCCAATTATGAATTGCCCAACGCTACTGCCTATAACGAGACTTGTGCGGCTATCGGTATGGTGTATGTAAACCATCGTCTGTTCTTGTTGCATGGTGATTCTAAATACTATGATGTGTTGGAGCGTACCTTGTATAACGGACTGATATCGGGTGTGTCTTTGGAAGGTGACGCCTTCTTCTATCCCAATCCGTTGAAGGTAAGCAAAGAACGTAAATACCAGCGTCAGGCTTGGTTTGGTTGTGCTTGCTGTCCGTCGAATATCTCCCGTTTCATTCCTTCGTTGCCTGGGTATGTTTATGCCGTAAAGGATAACGATGTGTATGTGAATCTCTACATGGGGAATACTTCTACTTTGCAGGTAAATGGACAACCTGTGACGCTGAAACAGGAGACGGCTTATCCGTATAGTGGGGATGTGAAGCTGACGGTGGAACAAACTGCTCAGCCATTTACGTTGAAGGTGCGTATTCCTGGTTGGACACGCAACGAGGCGATGCCATCGGATCTCTACACTTTCGCTGACCAAAAGCAAAGTACTTGGAGTGTAAAGGTGAATGGCGAGGTGATGAAAGCCGATTTGCAACAGGGTTATTGCACCATCAGTCGTGATTGGAAAGCGGGCGATGTGGTGGAACTGAGCTTCGACTTGCAACCTCGTTTGGTAAAGGCTAATGAACAGGTGGAGGCTGATAGGGGCTTGGTGGCTGTACAGTGTGGACCGATTGTGTATTGTGCGGAATCGCCTGATAATGCGAAGCTAATCGACGATATTTCCATTAATCAGCAAACCCAATTGAAAGTGGAGTGGCAACCTGAGAAACTGCATGGTATCAACCAGATTGTTACCAATGACGGGGTGACACTGATTCCGTATTATGCGTGGGCGCATCGGGGCATAAGTGATATGGAGGTTTGGATTCCATTGAAAAAATAACGTACATTAATATATGAAGAAGGTTTTATTTGTAGTCCTTGCCACCTTATGTTTGGTAAGTTGCGACAAGGGATATCACCGCACTGACAGAGGGGTGATAGTGGACATAGATATGAGTGGCAATTACGACCGTGTGGACCAGACCAGTAGGGTGATGCTGGAGGTGATGGGTGAGAAGCTGATTCATGTAAGGGCTGTGCAGGACCTTGACTTTGAGAGCGAAGGACCAGGTAAGAAGCAGAATGAGGCATTCCCGCTCGATAGTAGTCTGATTATTGTTCTCAATCTACCTAAAGTGCCTTTCAAGGTGGAGAGCACGGAAGACTCAGTGTTTGTGATGACCAACGCTGTAATAGCTGGCGTGGAGAGAAAGACGGGAAATGTGAGATTCCAAAATGCTGTAACGGGCGAGGTGATCTTGCAGGAATTAGAGGGTGGACGATATTTTCAACCCATAGAGGTGGGTGATGAGTGGAAGTTTAATGTGTCTCAAGGTTTCTATGGCCAAGAGGATGAGGCCTTGTACGGTTTGGGGCAACATCAGTCGGATGAGTTCAACTACAAGGGGAAAGGCGAGGAACTGTTCCAGTATAACACAAAGGTATCGGTGCCTTTCATCATATCTACCAAGGGCTATGGTATCTTGTGGGACAATTATTCGCTCTCGCAGTTTGGCACTAATTACTATAAGCCATTGAGCGAGTGGTTTCAGCTTTATAACAAAGAGGGCGAGCAAGGATCACTGACAGGTACTTATGTGCCAACAAAGGGAAAGACCTTGGTGCGCAACGAATCAGATATCAATTTCTCGCACCTGGATCGTGACAACGGTTTGCAGACGGTAGTGAACCTGCCTCGGGACTTCAACTTCAGTGGTTCGAAAGTGACCTACGAGGGTGAGTTGGAATCGTTTGAATCGGGTAAGTTCCACTTTAGCCTATATTATGCTGGCTATATGAGGGTATATCTTGACAACGAGCTGGTGGTGCCTGAACGATGGCGTACGGCTTGGAATCCAAATACATATAAGTTTGATTTCGAAATTGAAGCAGAGCGCCGTGTACCCATTCGCATCGAGTGGGAACCTGACGGAGCTGTTTCGTATTGCGGTTTGCAAGCAGCCGAACCAACATCTGAAGACCAAAGCGGTTTCATCTATTGGTCGAGCGAGGTGGCCAATGCGGTGGATTACTATTTTGTGGGAGGTGACTCGATGGATGAGGTCATCAGTGGCTATCGCACCCTGACTGGCAAGTCGCCCATTATGCCGAAGTGGGCGATGGGTTATTGGCAGAGCCGTGAGAAATATAACAACCAAGAGGAATTGGTTTCTACCTTTAAGGAGTTCCGTAAGCGTCAGATACCTATCGACAATATTGTACAGGACTGGTTCTATTGGCGTGAAGACCAGTGGGGTAGTCATGAGTTCGACCCTGCTCGATTCCCCAATCCTAAACAGATGGTGGATGATGTGCACAATATGGGTGGACATATCATGATATCGGTATGGCCCAAGTTCTATGTGAATACAGAGCATTACAAGGAGTTTGACGCCAACGGCTGGATGTATCAGCAAGCGGTGAAGGATGGCATACGCGATTGGGTGGGTCCTGGCTATGTAGGTTCTTTCTATGATGCCTATTCTGCTCC
>CAMJNN010000044.1 GCA_946407325.1 uncultured Prevotellaceae bacterium
TTTATCGTCATCGATACAAAGGATAGCAACGACATCATGACCATCGACGTAGAGCTGAACCAGATGTTCACTGACGATTACAACCGTCTCAAGTCGTTAGAACGTGAGATTACCCGTCAGCTGAAGGATGAGATCCTTATCACGCCTCGCGTCAAACTGGTGCCCAAGGGTAGTTTAGTAGTATCAGACGAGAAGAAAGCAGTAAGAGTAAAAGATTTACGTAAACTTTTCTAAAAACCATACCATTATGACAATCAAACAACTATCCATTTTTTTGGAGAACAAATCAGGCACTCTGGTCAAGGTTCTCAACCTCTTTAAGCAATCGCAGATACAGCTCATCGCCATGACGATTGCCGATACTGCTGAATATGGCATCTGCCGTATCATCTGTAGCGAACCTACCCGTGCGTGGGAGGTATTAAAAGAAGCTGGCGTGGCTGTGGCACTGACCGATGTATTTGCCATCGAGCTCGACAACAAGCCTGGCTGTGGCGCCGATGCCATCAAGGTGTTCAGCGATGCAGGCATCAGCATCGCCTACCTTTACTCGTTCTTGGTGGCTGGCAAGGGCATTTTGGTATTCCGCACCGACAACAACGAGCAGGCACGCGAGACTATTGTTTTCAATAACCTCAAATTCGTTACCGAAAACCAGTTGGCTTCTTGGGCATAAAATAAACTTAAAAAAATCATCCCATGAAAAAGACATTATTATCTTTGGCCATCTGTGCTTGCAGCACCTTGGCCTTTGCCCAGCAGGCATTAGGTCCTGGCACGGGCATCGTCTCTCCAGAGTTCAATGACGACAACACCGTTACCTTCAGGTATATTAACCCAAAGGCAGTAGATGTAAAGGTTACTGGCGACATGTTGACAGAACGCGCAGCCGATATGAAAGAGGTAGATGGTGTATGGACCTACACTACCGCCCCCCTCGAAGGCGAACTATACAGTTATGCCTTTATCGTGGATGGCAAGCGTACACTTGACCCCTCTAACGTATTCATGAACCGTGACGTCGCTACATGGTCTAACATCTTCACCATTAGCACCAAGGAAGGCGACAAGGGACACTATTACATCAATAACAACGTTCCTCACGGCACCGTTTCCCGCATCTGGTATGATAGCGACCATGCCAAGATGGACCGTCGCCTCACCGTCTATCTGCCTCACGGCTATGAAACCAGTAAAGAGAAATACCCTGTGCTCTACCTGCTGCACGGCTCTGGTGGCGATGAGAACGCTTGGTCTGATTTAGGCCGCACGGTACAGATCATGGATAATCTGATAGCCGAAGGAAAGGCAAAACCTATGATTGTGGTAATGCCTAACGGTGTAGTTAGAAACCCATCTGCTCCTGAAGCCAACGAGGTGAATATGTTCCAACCTACCATGCTGAACAGCCGTGATCAGGATACCACCCCCATGGAAGATGAGTTCCCTATCATCAAGAAGTTTGTGGAGAGCACCTTCCGTGTAAAGACAGGTCAGTATAACACCGCCATCGCTGGTTTGTCTATGGGTGGACGCCACTCGTTTGCCATCTCACGCCGCTATCCTGGCACCATCGGTTATGTGGGAATGTTCTCAGGAGCAGGCAGCGGTCCCGACAACGAAGCACAGTTGAAAGCCCTCTTTGCCGCCAAACCTAAGCTCTATTGGATAGGCGTTGGCTCTGCCGACGGTGTGAAAGTAACGGCTTCTGCCCTGCGCGACTATTGCAAGGAGAAAGGTTATCCATGCGAATACTATGAGTCAGACGGTGGTCATATCTGGCGCAACTGGCGCGTATATCTTACCATCTTCGCCCAGAAACTATTTAAGTAATAATTATCCTTATTATAAGGGGGCAATGGCAATCAAGCTTTTGCCCCTTTTTCACGAAATCATTATTAGATCATGAAAAAATCTATGCTTATCTTGGCTGGTCTCTTTGCAGCCTCTTTTAGTCAAGCTCAAGGCCTGCGACTCAACGACCTCGATTATTTCGAGCGTCAAGGTGTCAATGTATTGGTTTTCAGCAATAGTTTCAATGGCGGTTTCAACGACGAGAAAGATTCGGGTATTGAAATCATCCATCATGGAGTACGTACTGCACAAGGAGGTGCCATCCGCTTGAACAATGCCCCAGAGCAATGGGACTTAGTACCTACCCTCATCGACCGCAAGGTAGATAAGGCACACAATGCCATTGAAATATCCATGCGTTATGAAGATTATGACTTTGATAGTCGCGTGGTGGTAACAGGCAAAGGCAATGCAGTAGAAATCAGTGTTTATCTCGACAAGCCTGTACCACAGGCCATCGCTGGCGAGGCAGGCTTCAACCTGGAGTTTCTGCCTTCTCAGTATTGGTTGAAGACCTATATGATGGATGGTCGCTTGAACCGTTTCCCCCGCTATGCAGCCAGCGAGACCGTTACCCGTCCTAACAGTGAGAAAGCCCGTCAAT
The DNA here is from genome assembly GCA_946407325.1 of uncultured Prevotellaceae bacterium. The sequence goes on from CAMJNN010000044.1 coordinate 2,459, forward strand.
TCAAGGGATTCAAGACCTACGACGACAGAGGTACCGACCGCTTTATCGACCCACTCCCACTTGAGCAAGGACACACCATCCTCATGGCAATGGACGATCCTGAGCGTATGGTAAAAGTAACCAGCGAAGCAGAACTACTGCTCTACGATGGTCGTATCCTGGCTCAGAATGGTTGGTTCGTCCTGCGTAGCCTCCTGCCAACCAACCAGACAGGCAAGGTACTTACCTGGACAGTAGAGCCTCATGCCATCCCTGGATGGATTCGTGAACCTAATATCGGCTTCTCACAGGTGGGCTATGTACCTGAGCAACCCAAGGTGGCTGTCATCGAGCTCGACAAGAAGGATACCCCGAAAGCCACTGCCTCCATCTTCCGCATCCGTGAGGACGGCACTGTCAGCGAAGTATTCAAAGGCAACATACAGACTTGGGGAACCTATTTCAAGTACAACTATGTGAAGTTCGACTTCTCATCGGTGCGCGAACCCGGTATTTATTACATCCAATATGGGGACATTAAGACCAACAATTTCCTCATTGACAACAACGTGTACGACAAGATAACGGATGCCACCACCGATGTTTGGATTCCTATCCACATGAACCACATGACAGTGAACGAAGGCTACCGTGTATGGCACGGCGAGCCTTTCAAGGAGGGCTACTTACAGGCTCCTCCCAGCGACCATTTCGATATGCACCGCCAAGGCGAGACCACCGATACCAAGTACCAACCCTATGAACTGATTCCTGGTCTGAATGTGGGTGGCTATTTCGATGCTGGCGACTTTGATATCGAGACAGGTGCCAACATTGGTGTGGTAGAGAATCTGGTACGTACTTGGGAACTGTTTAAGTCACAGCGCGACGAGACGTTTGTGAGCGAGGAGCAACGCTATGTTGACCTGCACCGTCCTGACGGCACACCAGATATCTTGCAATACATCGAGCATGGCACACTGAACCTGGTGGCACAAGCTGAACAGATAGGACACATGGCTACTACCCTCTCCAATTCGGTGCTCGACAACTACCACCATTTGGGTGATGCTGCCTCCATCACTGATGGTTTGCACTACGATAGTAGCCTGAAGCCTTACGAGGTGTCAGCCGATGGCATGTCAAGTGGCACCCCCGACGATATGTGGGCCTTCACTACACGCAATGCATGGATGGATTTCCGAGCAGCCACGATGTTCGCCGCTGCCAGTCGTGCGCTAGAAGGCTACAACGACGACCTCTCCCAGCGTGCCCTCAAGCAGTCGAAGCGACTGATGGAGGAAGCCAATGCCTTGATGGCAGAAGGCAATAATGCCACCCGCAGGATGGGCAGTAATATGGCTACCAACCTGCAACTTTATGCCGCTACCCACGAACAGAGTTATTTGGATAATTTCAAGCAACAGATCTGGAAAGCGATGGACGACAATGCTGTCAACAACATGCAGACAGCCTTAGATGCCATTCCCTATATGGACGAGGCCTACAAACAGCGGCTGCGCCCATATATCCAGAAGTACCAAGAGTATATCAGTAGCTTTGACAAGGACAATCCTTACGGAGTGCCTATCGGTTTGGGCAACTGGGCAGGTAGTGGTAATGTGGTCAGCTTCGGCACCACCATCTGCTTTGCTTATCTCTACTACCCAGACATTATTAAGAAGGATGACATCTTCCGTGCTGGCAACTACCTCTTTGGATGCCACCCCTATCACAATTACTCGTTGGTTGCAGCAGTGGGCGCAGCTCGTCCCAAAGCAGTGTTCTATGGCAACAACCGCGCCGACTTCTCATTCATCCCAGGCAACGTGGCACCCGGCCTGCTTTTCCGTCAGCCTGACCATTTCGAGAACTATGACGATTGGCCTTTCCTTTGGGGACAGAACGAAGGTACTGTTGGTGGCAACACCCAGTATGTCATCTTCGGCTCCGCATTTAAGAATGTGTTGAAAAAGTAATAAGTGACAACAGAAAATTACCTACAGAAAAAGAGGTACCAGCTGGTACCTCTTTTTCGTGATCCGCTTGGGGCTCGAACCCAAGACCCCAACATTAAAAGTGTTGTGCTCTACCTGCTGAGCTAGCGGATCTCCCACTGTGATTATTGAAATCGGCTGCAAAGATAATCACTTTTTATGAAATAACAATGCTTTACCTCGAAAAATTGATTTTACTTTCCAAAACATCCTGGACAGGGAACATAAAGCGCCAAGGTACGGTGTCCGATATTCTTCAACTTGCCAGCATCAACGAGTGAACTGATGCGACGACGAGCCGTAGATTCCGTTTGATTAAACATAAAACAGAATTGCTTAACGGTGAGCATCTGTACAGAAGCAAAGTGCGAAGTTAATCCTTGCTCAATCATTTCGTCTGTCAACTCCACAGAATGCCATGCAGCTTTAGTGCGCACAAGTTTGGCCTGTTGCAACTGACGCACCAGCTGTTTATCGGGTTTAAATCCCACGCCATCCACATATACTTTCTTACCCTTGAACTTAGTTGATGCTGTTACTTTCTCCAAAGTACCCAGTTCTGCCTTAAAGTAGCCGATACCTTCTAAATGTACAGAGTTGCCCATAGCGAGGTACCTACTTACCAGTTCACTGAATGCCACCATTACTCCCTGTACATCGGAAGCCGTAAACGAACTGGCATCTTGTATCTCTTTAGCAATGCGTTTGATATCAATAGTTTGACTTTTCGGAATGCGAGGATAGAGGGTCACCTCCCCTTCTTCCTGTTGTTTCGAGGCAGTTCTTGGTGCTTCGTACCAATCGTAGATAATACTCATCTTCTTGTTTATTACTTATTGAATTATTGTTGCTTGATAGTCTCACAACCTCCAGCTACGCACGTGTTAGCATTTTCACACTTGTGAAAAATCCCTTTCTCATTGGTGAAAGAGTTCTTTCACAGTTGTGGCAGAAGCTTTTCACAAAGGCGATAACCAAGCACAAACTACCTTCTACACTAACCAAGCATGATACAAAGGTAGTCATAACATTTGGGATATCCAAACCAGGAGGGTATAAATGAGATTGACAACACCTGCCAGCATCAGGCAGATGTTATATTCCGCACCCTTTGCATTCAGCACTTTATAGTATAGGAAGCAAGCGGGGATGACAACGGCCATCGCCCAACTTACGCCGAACGCCAGCCAGGCAAACAGCGGCATAAGCACCACAATGATACCTAAAATGGCAAGAGCTGCCTTCTTGCCCAATCGCACGGGAAGGGTGCGCTTACCTACCAGACGGTCGTCATCCATATCGCGGATATTATTGACAGCCAAGACACACATCGAGATCAATCCGCACACGGCACCAGCATAAACAGGCATGAGCAGACGGATGTCGAAAGCAAGTCCACTGGCCTTACATTGCAGCCATACGGTACCCCATGTGGCAAAGACGCCATAATAGAGGAACACAAAAATATCGGCAATGCCCAAGTAGGAAAGCGAGTAAGGTGTAGCCGTATAAAGCCAGGCAAAGAAGAGGGCAGTAATGCCAATCACGACAATCGCCCATCCACCCACATAACACAGACAGGCACCCAACACAACGGCGAAGGCAAGTGCTACAAGACAGGCTGTGAGCATCTCTTTCTCAGTCACCGTACCCTCTGCCAAAGCTCGTTTGAACCCCACCCTGCCTTGCTTGTCGGTGCCACGCTTGTAGTCGTAGTAGTCGTTGATGAGATTGCTCAGTATTTGCAATGCCAGGGCACACAACACGGTGGCGAGAGCCGTTGGCACCGACAAATATCCTATATAGAAATGCGCTACCATGAGTCCCACCAACACCGGACAAAGCGATGCAAACAATGTCTGCGGACGGATGATGCGTAGCCAAAGGAAAAGTCGTTTCATAATAATATAAGTAGTAGAAATTGCCTCAAAGTCGCCATGCCTGGAACCGAAAAGCCCGTAATCAATTATGCTTAGTAGCTGTATAAACTGTGGTGATAGCAAAGGTGAGAGGCCGGTGTGCCACTTGAGAGAAGCCAGCCTTAGCAATGCGCTCGCACATCTGAGTTCCCCAGACAAAGCCCTTGACACTGCGGTTAAGGTAGGTATAAGCAGTCTTGTCCTTGCTCAGCCATCGCCCCACTGTGGGCAGTATATGGGTGAAATACAAATCATACACCCAAGCTATCAGCTTATTCTTTGGATAGGAGAACTCCAGAATCATGAGTTGGCCGCCTGGTTTAAGCACACGCAGCATTTCAGCAAGGCCTTTGTCCAGATCAGAGAAGTTACGCACGCCATAAGCACAGGTCACCACGTCAAAGGTATTATCGCCAAAAGGAATATCCAAGGCGCTTGCCTGCTGGAACAAGATGCAGTCCTGCAGACCACGTTTCCTAACCTTCTCTTCTCCTATGCGCATCATCTGGGCAGAGAGGTCGATGCCAGTGATGTTAAAACAAGCATGCTGCTGACTGAGCTGACGAGCCAGTTCTATAGCGAGGTCGGCAGTACCGACAGCCACATCCAAGCATTGAACATCAGGGGTCTTTTCTTGCAGGACACACTTGACCGCTTTCCTACGCCACCACTTGTCGATGTTGAGCGAAAGCAGGTGATTGAGGAAATCGTACTTCCCTGCTATACGGTCGAATAATAATCCTATGTTCTGCTTTTCATTCATTATATCCACAAAGGTGGCGATATAATGTAAAACCTCACTTATTAAATCAAATATGGCTTACAATGAGCTTTAACAATGCGAGCACCACCTGTCACATTGTCCAGCTCATCCTCATCAAGTTCTTGGCGCATCACCACCTGCTGTTCTTTGTCACTACCTTCGATGGTCAATTTCCTTACATCGTCGTTAATCTCGACATGAAGGATACGCTTAGCTTTCTCGTCCATAATTATAAAAACCTATAAGCATTACATCTGCTACCTCTCGTATCTGTAGCTGCACGACATGTAACAAAGGAAGTACAAGAACTAAAAGTTGGTGCATAATTACCTCCTGCCACATTGTCCAGCTCATCCTCTTCAAGTTCTTGGCGCATCACTACCTGCTGTTCTTTGTCAGTACCTTCGATTGTTAATTTCCTAACATCGTCGTTAATCTCGACATGAAGGATACGCTTAGCTTTCTCTTCCATATTATTCGTATTTAATTAATTTATGATACAAAGATACAATCAACCACCCAAATAGAAGTATCAATAATGAAAAAAAAAGTTAATAATATAAGATTCCTGCCGTTCTGTCCTCGGTTTGTACTAACTTTATTCCACAATAACCAATCAACTATTACGAATATGAAAAAGCAATTGAACAAAATCATAGCGGGAGTAAGCGTGGCATTAGCATTGTATGGTTGCGCAAACCAGACGACAAGCTTTGATGAGATTGTGGCTAACCGCAGAAGTGTGAGAAGCTACGACAAGACGCAGAAAGTAAGTGAGGAGCAGGTGCGGACGCTCATAGCTACCGCCCAAGAGGCGCCCTCGTGGGCAAACGTGCAGGCCACACGCTACTATGTGGTGATGAGCGAGGAGAAGCTAAATGAGGTGTTGCCATCCATGCTCGCCAATCAAGAGAAAGCATCGACGGCTCCAGTATTGATTGTGACAACCTACAAGCAAGACCAATCGGGTTTCTTTAATGGCGAAGCTGCCAATGAGGTAGGCAACTCGTGGGGTGCCTATGATGCAGGGCTTAGCAACGCATTCCTTGTATTGAAGGCCAAGGAGATGGGCTTTGATACACTGATTATGGGACTGCGTGATGCGGATGGCTTGAAGAAAGCATTGGGCATACCAAGCGATGAAACTGTCATGACCGTAGTGGCATTGGGATATGGCAACCAAGTGCCGAAGCGTCCTGACCGCAAACCGCTGAATGAAATACTGAAGATAAAATAACCTTCATGGACACCGATGCCTCATAGACCTTCATCCTAACCACCACTCGCCTCTTCTATGAGTAGGGTATTACGGATGTCAAGATGGATATTAAATATCGTGTTTACTCTCTTTTTTTTCGTGTTGACGTCGAAAGTGCTGCCAAATATGAGTAAAACAACTACCTTTACAGCATCAAAGAAAACAAAATACAACAAGATATGAAAAAGTTAGCTTTAGCAGGTATCATGATGATGGCTTGTGCGACATTGTCGGCACAGGAGCTCTCGGGTGTAATCACCAAAAACGGCAAGCCTAAGAGGGGACTGGTGATTTCTATTATAGGCACTGACCAAAGCTGCACCACCGACAAATATGGCCGCTTCTATATTAAGGATGCTGCCCCAGGTGAGATTCTTCAGATTGACGTAACCGCTCGCAAGGCTGCGCGCATAGAGCTCAGCGAAGCCCGTCGCCTGAAAGTTTATATCGCCCCCTCTGACTTTGTATATAACAACGGCCGCATTGAACAGCGTTTGCCTTATACGGCAATTAAGTCGGATGCCGTGGTGCGAGGCAACATGGTGATGCATGAACAGATCATGAGTTCAGGCCTTCAGCGTGTCTCTGATTTGCTGAAGAACTTCGTGACGGGTGTGCGAGTAGAACAAACCGCCGTAGGCAGCAGCGTAGTAATGCGTGGTCCCAGTTCCATAGTGGGCAACACCGAACCGTTGTTTGTGGTGGATGGCGTTGTGAT
>CAMJNN010000045.1 GCA_946407325.1 uncultured Prevotellaceae bacterium
AACATTTGCCATACTTTTGTAGCGTAAAACTAAAAAAACGTACAAGAGTATGGCAAATTCTATACATGAACATCACGCTTGTTGTGAGCACGAGCACGAGCATGAGCATGAGCATGAACATGAACATCATCATGAGCACAGTTTGAAAGAGCAGTTGCGTTTAATCATCGCAACAGCTATCTTGTTAATCATCGCTGTGGTGATAGAGCATCAATTTGAGTTGCCCACCTGGCAGTTGCTGCTCATATATCTGATACCTTATTTAATTATAGGGCACGACACCTTGATGGAAGCTGCCGAGGGCATTGCCCACGGCGAGGCGTTCAACGAGCATTTCCTGATGTCGGTGGCCACCATCGGTGCCTTGTGCATCGGTTTTTTGCCCGGAGCAGAGACGCAGTTTCCGGAGGCGGTGTTTGTGATGCTGTTTTTCCAGGTTGGCGAACTGTTTGAGGGCTATGCCGAGGGAAAGAGCAGGGAGAGCATCAGTCACCTGATGGATATACGTCCGGATGTGGCGCATGTGCAAAGAGGCGCCGAACTGGTGGAGGTAAGTCCGGAGGAGGTGGCCATAGGTGAGACAATTGTGGTGAAACCCGGCGAGAAGGTGCCCTTGGACGGGGTGGTGGTAAGCGGACAGTCGGCACTCAATACGGTGGCACTGACAGGCGAGAGCATGCCTCGCGACATCAATGTGGACGACGAGGTAATCTCTGGCTGTATCAATCTGAGCGGGGTAATCACCATGCGCACCACCCGAAGTTTTGGCGAGAGCACCGTGTCGAAGATTATCAACCTGGTGGAGCATGCCACCGAAAGGAAGTCGAAGAGCGAGACCTTCATTACCCGTTTTGCCAAAATATATACACCCATCGTAGTGTTTGCCGCCATCGCCCTGGCGCTGTTGCCTCCTTTGTTGTCGGGCCATTTTGCCAACTCCTTCCCTACTTGGCTGTACCGTGCCTTGATGTTTCTGGTGGTATCGTGCCCTTGTGCGCTGGTGATCAGTGTGCCGCTTACCTTCTTCGGAGGCATCGGTGGGGCATCACGCAAAGGTATCTTGATCAAGGGAGCCAGCTATATGGACATTCTGGCCAAGACGGGAACGGTGGTATTCGACAAGACAGGTACCCTCACCTACGGACAGTTTGCGGTGACGGCGGTGCATCCGGATAAGTACGACGAGCATCATCTGTTGCACTTGGCTGCCCATGTGGAGCATTACTCCACCCACCCTATCGGTGCCGCATTGAGAGATGCTTTCCCTGAGGAAGCAACTGACGGTTGCGAAGTGAGCGAAACAACAGAAATAGCCGGACAGGGTATTCGTGCCAAAGTAGGAAACGATGTGGTGTGCGTGGGTAACACGAAGATGATGGATGCCATTGGAGCCAAGTGGCACGATTGCCACCATGTGGGTACCATCATTCATGTGGCTATCAACGGAGAATATGCCGGACATATCGTGATCAACGACAAGATAAAAGACGACAGTGCTGCGGCTATCCAGGCCTTGAAAGCTTTGGGCGTGACGCGCACCGTGATGCTGACTGGCGACAAGAAAGAGGTGGGCGAAAATGTGGCAAAAAAACTACAACTATCAGAATATCATGCCGAATTATTGCCTAACGACAAAGTAGAGCTGGTAGAAAAACTGCTGGCTGAAAAGAGCGAAAGTAAGAGCCTTGCTTTTGTAGGCGACGGCATCAACGATGCTCCTGTGTTGGCTCGTGCAGATGTGGGTATCGCTATGGGTGGCTTGGGCAGTGAGGCGGCCATTGAAGCTGCCGATATCGTACTGATGGATGATAAGCCATCAAAAATTGCGTTGGCAGTTCGTATTGCTCGCCGAACCATCGGCATAGCCCGACAGAATGTGGGCTTTGCCATCGGCGTAAAGATCGGTGTATTGCTCTTGGCTACCTTCGGAATGGCCACCATGTGGATGGCGGTCTTTGCTGATGTGGGCGTTACCGTCTTGGCTGTGTTCAATGCCATGAGGGCGTTGAAAATAGAAAAACGACTCCACAACAATCAGACGTAATTAATGATGAGTTAACGATTATTAACTGCCAAATATTTGTATAATTACGAAACGTTCGTAAGTTTGCACTCAAGAACATAACTATCATTACAGATGCAGTTAATATGAAAACACTCATTACAATCATACTACTATTGTTCCCTTCTTGGGCTTTCGCTCAATACAACAAGAGATATGCTGAGCTGACGATGCAGGCAGACTCATTGTTTTGGGAAGGGGAATACGAGGCTTCAAGCCAAACTTTCGGTGAAGCATTAAAGCTTGTAGAGTATATTCAACCCAATCATCTATATAATGGAGCCTGTGCTGCTGCTTTGGCAGGAGATACAGAAACGGCTTTCCGACGATTGTTCGATAGGTTGGAAAGACAACAGGACTGGTATACTGATAACTTACAAAACGATGAAGATTTGTTCTCCCTGCACAACGACGAGCGATGGAACGCCCTGACCGACAGCATGATGGTGAGGAAACACAGGATTGAGGCTAACTTCGACAAGCCTTTGCGACGCAAGCTTCTGATGATCGAGAAGACAGATCAGGAGGTGAGAATGGTCTATCTATCTACTCATAACAGTGTTCCCCATGATAGCATCGCAGAAGCGGAAGCCATCAAAGAGATGCAACGGGTAGATAGAATCAACCAAGAACAGATCTGTAAAATCCTTGATAGTAGAGGATTGGTAGGCAAGGACAAAGTGGGTAATGCAGTTGGTGTCTTTTGGACAATTATCCAACATTCTGATGTAGCAACCCAGAAGAAATACTTGCCTTTGTTTCAAGAAGGAGCCAAGAAAGGCGACATCACCCAAGAAGGAGTCGCCATGCTGGAAGATCGCATCAATATGTTTGATGGCAAACCGCAACGATATGGTTCTCAAATTGTGGAAGATGAACAAGGGAAGCCGATGCTCTATCAGTTGCTTGATGCCTCAAAGGTGGACGAATGGCGACAAGAAATGGGGATGGAGCCTTTAGACGATTACCTGAGGAAAATGAATGCACACCGATAAACAACAAGCATATGAAAAGAATACTGATTTACACCTTAATGATATGGGGAAGCATCTGCATCTCTTTCGGACAAAACACGGACGGAGGAGACTGGCAGAGTTTGTGGCAACAAGGATTGAAATACAAAGATGCCTCCAACAACAAGAAAGCATTGCAGTTGCTGGAGCGAGCCTTCGAGATGCATCCCTCCGACAGCATCAAACGCGACATTGCGAGTGTGTATTACGACCGTGGCGTGTATCGCAAGAGCATCAACATAAGCAACTCGCTGTTAAAGGAAGATAGTTTGGAAACCGATCTGGTGTTGATTGCCAAGAGTCATGAGAAGCTGAACAATGCCGACTCTGCCCTGGTGTATGAGAAAATCATTGCCCAGAAGAACATCGAAAATGCGAATAATATCATCAACCTGGCCAAGAACTACGAAGACCGCGATATGCTGGATTCTGCCTTGGTGGTGTTGGATGATTTCTGCATCTACGACAACGAGAATATGGCAGTAAACGGACTGAAAGCTTACATGCTCTATCAGACAGGGGAGTATGAGGAATCACTTGATGTGTATCGTAAGCTGCGTGATGCAGGCGACAACTCCACCACTACGAATTATTACATGGGACTGGCTTATGCTCGGGCAGATAGTTTGTGGCAGGCCTACGAATGCCTGAAAGTGGCTGCCCGCAAAGACCGATACAAGAATCAATACATCTTGGCACAATATGGTATCGTGGCCTCCAAACTGAACGGTAATGAACGAGAGGGAGTGAACATGATTACACAGGCAGTGGAAAAGATACTGCCTGATGAAACGCTGATGTGGTCGCTCTATAACACCCGCGCCAATGCTTACATCCGACTGCTGAAGTTTGAGGAGGCGATAGATGACTTCAAGCGTTCGCTGACCTATAAGCCCGACAGATTGACGGACATCTACCACATTGCCTACCTCTACTCCATCATACACGACCGTGCTAATGCCGACCGTCATTTCCAGATGTTTATCGACAACGCACAGAAGAGCAACAACCCCGACAGGTATAAGAGATGGATAGAAGCGGCTGAGGGTTACCTCAAGCGTAGCAAGGAGGAGCACTTCTTTCAGGGTGATGACGAGAACCTGAAAGATTTTTAAAGAAAATGAGGGCTTTTCTTTCCTAAATCAATAAATAGACGTATATTTAAGGTCGAATATGTTTCATCACAAATAAAATAGTTCATTATGGGAGATATTAGGGATATCAAACCTATTGAAAAAGTGGTTTGGGTGGCAGCTAAGACGGGCTTGTTTTTTGCAAAGGCCGACGGCATTTATGATGTGCGCGAGAAGAAATTCATAGAGGGCTTCATCGACAAGCTATCTGCTGTTGGACCTGTAGATGATGTAAAAGCAGAGTTGGATAGTTTACTCGCCAAAAATGACACACTGGATGATATCATCGGTGGGACAAAAGACCTGCTGAGTTATTTCGCCTCTGTTGACCAAGAGGTAATCAAAGATGTGCTTCGTAAGTTTGTCACCAAAGTAATAAATGCCGACTTTGTGGAAAAGGAAGAAGAGACCCTGCTCTTTAAAGAATGGAAGAAGGCAATAAAGGAACTATGAATTTCCTGATACACCATTAAGAAAGAAGGTAGCCCAACGGACTACCTTCTTTTTGTCATGTCTATCGTTCGAATTAGAACTTAGGCAGCTCCCATCCGTGACGATATTCACGCTTGAAGAACTGATTAGCCTCAGGCAGGTTGGTAATCTGCATCTTGTTAGCATCATACTTCAAGGTGATGTTTCTCTTCTGTGACAATACAGCGATGTTGGTCAGCAACATGATCTCTGTCAGCTTAGAAGCTACTTCAAAGTTGTTGGCAGCCTGACGCTTCTCCTTGATTGCCTCTACCCAGTCAACATAGATGTTCTTTGGACGCTTCAGGGTCTTAGCTGGTTCCTTCCATCCTGGACGAGCAGGGATGAACTCAGGAGATGCACCGTGAGTACCGTGCATCATCATGCCCTTAGTACCAATGTACAAGCACTCTGCCAACTGACGGTTTGGCTCCAGTTCCTTTGGACGAGACAGCTTCACGCCACCATCAGTCCAGTAAACAGTAACCTCTGGCATCTTCTTGCCATCCACTGTACGAGCTGGGAAGTGATATTCGCAGAGCTCTGTGATAGGCAGATACTCATCGTTGAACGGAGTAGTGGTTGCCTGGATAGTGTCTGGCATACCCAAGCCTAATGCCCAGATAGGAGCATCGAAGGTGTGAGCACCCATGTCACCCATAGCACCAGTACCATAGTCCCACATACCACGCCAAGCGAAGTGGCAAGCTTCATGGTTGTAAGGCTTCAGAGGAGCCGGGCCTAACCACAGGTCATAGTCCAGGTTCTTAGGAATAGCCTCACCCTCAGGACGCTTGTAGTCACCCTGACGCCATACAGGACGGTCTGACCACATGTGAACCTCGGTTACATCACCGATGGCACCGCTACGGATCCACTCAACGGTCTGGTAAGTACCCTCGATGTTGTGACCCTGGTTACCCATCTGAGTAACAACGCCCGTCTTCTTAGCCAAGTCGCGCAGGTAGCGAACCTCTTCGATGGTCTTAGCCATAGGCTTCTCAACGAATACAGCCTTGCCCTGCAACATAGCATAAGCAGCAATGAGAGCGTGGGTGTGGTCAGGAGTACCAATCAATACACCATCAATCTCCTTGCCAATCTCATCGAGCATCTTGCGGAAGTCCTGATACCTCTTAGCCTTTGGATAGCCAGCCATGATATGACCTGCATAGTCCAAGTCAACATCGCAAAGAGCATAGATGTTAGCATGATGAATAGGCTGCTTGCCAGCATCACCCATCTGCACGCCCTGATCTACCATTCTTCTCTCAGGTGCCAGACCTGCGAAATTTGGAGATACCCAACCACCGTACTTACGGTCTGGATTAGGTCTTCTGCCAATCTTCTCATCTGGGTCAGCGATGTTCTGAATATCGCCACCACCCTGACTACCTACACCGACAGCTGCGATGTTAGGAGTGTCACTTGGAGCCATGTGACCATGAGACTTACCCAAGATAATGTTAGGAGCAATGGTGAAACCTGCTACAGCAGCTGCTCCTGTTTTCAAAAAGTTTCTACGAGTAACGTTCATAATAAAACTATATTAAATGAAACAATGATCCGTTAAAGTACGAATTTGGTGTAAATGTAATAAAAAAATAAATACGTTGTACTATTTCTTCTATATTTAACAAAGAAAAAGCCCCTCAACCAAGGATTGAGAGGCATTTTCGTGATAAAAGGAAAGTTAGTTTTTTCTTAGAGAAGGATCTGACGTGCGTAATTAACGCAAGTCTTTACTTCCTTCACAGCGTCAGACCAAGGCTTCACATCATACTCGAGCTCGATATCGCAGTAGATAGGATACTTCTTCTCCTTGATGTAGTTCAGCACTTCTGCCAAAGGCATCTCGCCCTGACCCCATACCTGGTTCTGATTAGGAGTTGGCTGGGTGTTAGGACCAGTCTTATCCTTAATGTGGATGCTGACGATGCGATCGTGGTACTTCTCGATCATCTCGATAGGGTTACGACCGGTTGATCCGAAGAAGTGACCAGCGTCGAAGTTCAGTGAAACAGCAGGAGATACAGCCAAAACAGGATCGCAAGCGTTAGGATCTTCGGCATACTGCATGTGGTTGTGGAAGATGGCCTTCAAACCATACTTCTCGGCAAACGGAGCCATCTTCTTGGCAGACTCAACACTCAGTTCATCAGATACACCCTTGGCACCCATAGCCTTGGCTACCTTGAATGCATAGTCAATCTGGTCGTCATCCCAGTTGCCCGGAGAGAACTTCACGATATGTGCCTCGATGCCGTTGTCGTCTAAGTATTTCTTAGCAGCTGCCACCTTGTCCATATCAATATTAGCACGCCATACCTTCACATCAGCATTGTACTTGTCGATCTCAGCTTGCTGTTCTGGAGTGAAAGAAGGACGACGGAAACCGCCAGGACCACCAGGGCCACCAGGACCGCCTGCACCAGGACCGCCAGGACCACCGGCACCAGGAGCGCCAGGACCACCAGCACCAGGAGCGCCAGGAGCGCCAGCAGGAGCACCACCTGCAGGAGCAGCAGGAGCGGCAGCTGCCTGAGCAGCTCTTGCCTCAGCCATGATGCGCTGCATCGGACTTTCAGGAATGCCAAGGTAAGCCTCGAGGTCATTGCTCATCAGCTCGATGGTGCTGATGCCTGTTTCCTTGCAATATTTCACGATATTCTCCAAGCCACCAGGCATAGAACGCCAGCTATAAGTAATGGTACCTATAGCCACACCGTTGAACACAGAGTTTGGCTTGCCGTCAGCCACAGGAGCAGCTGCATTGCCTTCGCATGAAGAGAGCAGTTGGGGTGCCAAAGCAGCGGCACCGATAGCTGCAAATGATTTGCCTATAAAGGCACGTCTTGATTTATCCATGATTCTTTTTTTATAATTAAAGGGGAGGCCTTTTTGAACTGAGACCTTCCCCTTTGTTAGTTTTTTTAGATAGCTGGTAATTCCCAACCCTTACGATACTCGTAGTGGAAGTAGTTGTTAGCCTCCTCGAGGTTAGTGATGCGCATGTTAGCTGCGTCGTACTCCAAGGTAATGTTAGTGTTCTGAGCAGCAACAGCGATGTTGGTCAGCAACATGATCTCGGTCAGCTTAGATGCTACCTCGAAATCGTTGGCAGCCTTGCGACCTTCCTTGATTGCCTCAACCCAGTCAACATAGATGTTCTTTGGACGAGTAAGCACCTTAGCAGGCTCCTTGAAGTTAGGACGGTTAGGTACCAACTCAGGACTTGCACCGTGGGTACCGTGCATCATCATGCCCTTGTCGCCGATATAGAGACACTCGCGCAATTGACGACCGTTCTCAAGTTCGAATGGACGGAATGGCTTGATACCACCGTCAGCCCATGTAACAACGCACTCAGGCATCTTGATCTTCTTCTTGCCATCCAGTGAGTCAACCTCACGAGCTGGGAAGTGATACTTCACGTTCTCTGCCTGTGGCAGGTATTCATTGTTGTAAGGAGTGGTAGTAGCCATGATCTTGTCAGGCATACCCAGACCCAGTGCCCAGATAGGAGCATCGAAGGTGTGAGCACCCATATCACCCATAGCACCAGTACCATAGTCCCACAGACCACGCCAAGAGAAGTGCAGCGCTGCTGGGTTGTAAGGCTTCTCAGGAGCCGGGCCTAACCACAAATCATAATCCAGGTTCTGAGGGATAGCCTGTCCTGCAGGACGATCGAAGTAACCCTGTCTCCACATTGGACGGTTTGACCACATGTGCACCTCTGTTACATTACCGATCACACCACTGCGGATCCACTCAACAGTCTGGTAAGTACCTTCGATGTTGTGACCCTGGTTACCCATCTGGGTTACAACGCCCGTCTTCTTAGCTAACTCAGCCAAGTAACGAACCTCCTTGATGGTCTTTGCCATAGGCTTCTCAACGAACACAGCCTTACCAGCCTTCATAGCGGTAGCAGCGATGATTGCGTGGGTGTGGTCAGGAGTACCGATCAATACACCATCGATATCCTTTTCCTTCTCGATCATCTCACGGAAGTCGGTATATCTCTTTGCCTTGTAGTAGGCATTGAAGATATGAGCAGCATATTCAGTATCCACATCGCACAATGCATAGATATTTGCATGGTGGATAGGAGCCTTGCCTGCATCACCCGTCTGAAGGATGTTGTCAGAAGCACGGCGCTGCTGCTGCAGCTGAATGCCTGCGTATGGCTGACGAGGTACATAAGCCATACCACCCATACCAGAACGCTTTACTGGAGCATCTGGATCAGCAATGTTCTGCAAGTCACCACCACCTTGGCTACCGAAACCGATGCCGGCGATGTTGATCTGATCACTTGGAGGTACATGACCATAGGTCTTACCCAGCACTACGCTTGGAGCAATAGTAAAACCAGCTACAGCTGCTGC
>CAMJNN010000046.1 GCA_946407325.1 uncultured Prevotellaceae bacterium
TAGATATAGGTGTTACGCACCATGAACTCCTTCAAGATATCGTTCTGGATAGTACCAGCCATCTCTTCCAGCTTAGCGCCCTGCTCCAGACCTGCATTGATGTAGAATGCCATCACTGGCAACACACCACCGTTCATGGTCATTGACACAGACATCTTGTTCAAAGGAATACCGTTGAACAACACCTTCATGTTCTCCAGTGAGCAGATAGACACACCTGCCTTACCCACATCACCTACTACACGAGCATTATCAGGGTCATAACCACGGTGGGTTGGAAGGTCGAATGCCACAGACAGACCTTTCTGACCTGATGCCAGGTTACGGCGATAGAATGCGTTTGACTCTTCAGCAGTAGAGAAACCTGCGTACTGACGGATGGTCCAAGGACGCAGAGGATACATTGCTGAGTACGGGCCACGCAGGAATGGAGGAATACCAGACACGAAGTCAAGATGTTCCATACCCTCCAAGTCTTCCTTGGTATATGCGGGCTTTACATGGATATGTTCTGGGGTTTCCCAGTCGGCAGTAACAGCATTAGCCTTCTGCCATGCAGCACCATCGGTAGCCTGACCCAGGGCTGCATATATATCTAAGTTTTTAAAATCTTTTCTCATGATGCTTACTTCTTCAATAATTTAGCGTTGTATTCCTTCATTGTTTCCAGCACGTTGCAACGAACATGGATGAAGTTCTCGATACCCTCAGCCTTCAGATCCTCCATGCAAGCAGGAGCACCAGCTACGATAAACATCGCGCGGCCATTCAGGTACTTGAATGCTGGAACAGCATATTCTGCATATTCATCATCGCTAGAGCAGAGCACCACGATGTCAGCGTCAGCTGCCA
Source organism: uncultured Prevotellaceae bacterium (assembly GCA_946407325.1). Next base: position 853 of record CAMJNN010000046.1, read on the forward strand.
GAGCAGCATCAACACCTTCCTCAACAGTTGGGAAGCCCAGGTTGTCGATTACCTTGTAACCTGCGGTTGCCAAGAAGTTGCAAGAGAACTGTGCACGAGCCTGACGCATAGCCAGGTTACCGATGGTCAGCATGAAAGCGATAGGACGCTTAGCAGCAGCCTCAGTTTCCAGACGCAGAGCCTCAAACTCAGAAGCAGCACGGTCGAAATTCAGGGTAGCAATCTCCTTCTCACCCTCGCCACAACCACAGCAGCAAGCCACTGGCTTCTTGCCATTGCTTACCTCGGTGAAGTTAGGATACTGGTTGGTACCTACGAGGATTTCCTTACGCTTAGCCACGTTAGCATGACGGGTCTTGGTACTTTCAGCTACAGCCTCCTGTACCTTGCCAGCCTTCACCTGAGCCAAGAAGCCACCGTCTTCCTCAACAGCGAGGAACAACTTCCAAGCCTGCTCGGCGATAGCTACGGTGATGTTCTCGATGTAGTAAGAACCACCTGCTACGTCAACGATACGACCCATGTGGCTCTCTTCCTTCAGCAGCAACTGCTGGTTGCGTGCCAGACGCTCTGAGAAGTCATTAGGCTCTTCATAAGTAACATCGAAAGGAGTAACTGTCATTGAATCCACACCACCCAGTGCAGCACTCATGGCCTCTGTCTGTGTACGCAGCAGGTTCATGTGAGCGTCGAATACGCTGAGGTTATAGGTAGAGGTAACAGCATGCGTATGAATCTTGCAAGCCTCCTTGTTGTCGGTATAAGTAGCCATGATGTTCGCCCACAACAGACGAGCAGCACGGAACTTGGCAATTTCCATGAAGTAGTTAGGACTCACGCCCAGGTTGAAGCGCAGTTTCTGGTTAGCCAGCTCAGCAGGCACACCAGCTTCTGTCATCAGGTTGATGTATTCGTTACCCCAAGCCAGTGCATAACCCAGCTCCTGGTAGATGAATGAACCAGCATTCTGCAGGTTGAAGGCACCTACGCCCACTACCTGATACTGTGGCAGCTCAGCCGTTGCCTCAATCAGCGCCTTGATGGTATCAACGGCCTTAGGCATCTCGTGACCACGGGTCATCATCTTGCCGATGAAGTCGAAGTCCAGTGAGCCCTTCAGGTCAGCCATTGGGTAGTTGTTTTTCTTGAAGTAAGCCACCAGCAGGTTAGCCAGATTCACCACCTTCTTCTGGCAGCAGCAGAAGTTCAGTTCCACACATTGTGGCAGGATGCCGTTCAGCAATGTCTCAATGAACTTAGCATCTACCTCTGCATGACCCAGGTGGAATGCCAAAGAGTCAACGCCACGGTTCAGCACGTCCAAGGCCTTCTTGTTAGCCTCAGCAGGGTCTGTCACTTTCAGATCCTGGCGTACAAACCATGTGTTGTCTTTCTTTTTGTTACCTCTCAGATAAGGGAACTCGCCAGGGAGAGAGTTGATGGTCTTGAGGTCCTTCACATTCTCCAGGCGGTAGAAAGGATACACATTGAATCCTTCGTTTGTTCTCCAGACAAGTTTCTTGTCAAATGGAGCGCCTTTCAGGTCGGTAGTAATCTTCTCAACCCACTGTTCGGTAGTGGTCGGAGAGAACTCCTCGAAAAGCTTTTCTTTCAATTCTGCCATTGTAATATCAGTTAGTTAAGTTTAAAAAATTGTTTCTTTCTAAAAAGCGGTGCAAAGGTACAAAAAATTACACAGATACTCAGTCTATCAATAGTTAAAGAATGGTAATATTATATGTATATTTATCGAAACACATGTTGCGCAACTGTCCAGTTATGCATGTCGTAAATCTCCTTCAGTCGCTTCAGTCTGCCCAAGAAAGCATCATAGTCTTTCTTAGCTGGCTGCAACCACTGCACTTCCGCCAAAGCAGCCATACGGGGCAGTACCTGATATTCAATATGATGTGGATAAGCCACATACTCTGTCCACAGGTTAGCCTGCACACCCAAGATGTGCTTTGCCTGGTCGGCAGCCAAGTCAGCAGCTACTGGTTCGAAGGAATAAACATCCTTTACTGTTTCGTTACCGCCAATCGACAGCGGTTCGTGTGAGATGTTGTCTGTCTGATAGTGGTCGAAATACATTGGCTTGTTAGGCGACATAATCACATCATGTCCCAACTTGGCAGCCTTTGCTCCTGGCTCGGCACCACGCCATGACATAATGGTAGAGGAGAGATCCACATTGCAGTTCAGCAGTTCATCCCAACCAATAAGTTTCTTGCCTTTCTCATGCAAGTACTTCTCAACGCGACGGGTGAAATAGCCCTGCAAAAGATCTTCCTTTGAGCGACCTTCCTGTGCTACCAAGCCTTCTTCAGCAATACGCTTCTGGCAAAGCGGACACTCAGCCCAACGGGTACGTGGGCACTCGTCACCACCAATGTGTACATACTCAGAAGGGAAGATAGAGATTACCTCGTCCAGTACGCCCTCAATAAACTTAAAGGTATCTTCCTTACCCATGCAGAGCACATCGGGGAAAACGCCCCAATTATGAGAGACCTCGTAAGGCCCACCTGTGCAACCTAATTCTGGATAAGAAGCCAATGCTGCCAGCATGTGACCAGGCATGTCAATCTCTGGGATAACGGTGATATAACGGTCAGCGGCATATTTCACAATCTCACGGCATTCTTCCTGTGTATAGAAACCGCCATGACGCACACCGTCATCGATACCTGAGTTCTTACCAACGGTGGTGCCTGAACGCCAAGCGCCCACCTCCGTCAGACGAGGATACTGCTTAATCTCTATACGCCAGCCTTGGTCTTCGGTGAGGTGCCAGTGGAAACGGTTCATGCCGTGCAAGGCAATCAAGTCGATATATTCTTTCACCATATCCACCGTGAAGAAGTGACGGGCACAGTCGAGCATCATGCCACGATAAGCATATCTTGGCGCGTCGGCAATATTGACAGCCGGCAGGGTAACATTCTGTGGTTTCTCCTTCAATACAGGTAACGACTTGCGTAAGGTCTGTATGCCGAGGAACACGCCTGCGGGCGTCCTACCACTGATTACCACCCCCGTAGCAGTCACGTTGATGGTATAGCCTTCTTCATTCTGAATCTTTGGGTCAAGGGCGAGCAAGATGTTGCCTTTGGTAAATTGTGCCACCTTTGCCTTCGCAGGCATTGACTGGTGACCAATCTTCAGCTGTGTCATCTCATTGATGTAGTCACACAAAAAATGAGCATTACGATGCATATCCGCATTGCCTTCCGGACAAACCACCTTGGTGGTCTCGCTCAATACAAATCCTGGTGCAGATAACTGATTCACCGTCTGGGGCAGAGGCACCACATCATAGTTAGCTACTTGAGCCATGAGGGCTCCCATCGACAACATACATGTCATACAGAGAGATAAGAAGTGTTTCTTCATAATATTGCTAATTTTAGGTTATTATTAGTCTTATTTACTATGCAAAAATACACAACTCAAAAAAAAAATGAAAAAAAATGTCCAAATATTTGCAGATAAAAAAAAAGTACGTACCTTTGCAATGTTCCAAATTTCATAGTTGGGGCATTGTTATGAATGAATTAATTGTTGGGAGAAGGTTGCCTGTGAAGGCAGCCTTCTTTTTTTGTGGCTTTATTTCCATACATGAGAAGAAATATGTAACTTTGCAGCACAAAACAGATATAGGTATTATTTATGGATTGGATTCAGAGTTTATTATGGGATACATCTTCAGTGGCACACATCGTGCTGCTTTATTCTTTTGTCATAGCCGCAGGCGTCTTCTTGGGTAAACAAAAGGTATATGGCGTATCATTAGGCGTCACTTTTGTGCTGTTCATGGGCATCCTCGCCGGTCATTTCGGTTTCACAGGCAATACCGATATCCTGCATTTCATCCGCGATTTTGGTTTGATACTCTTCGTATTCTGCATAGGCCTTCAGGTCGGTCCGTCGTTCTTCACCTCTTTCCAACAAGGAGGTATCCGGCTCAACCTCTTGGCTACCGCCATCATCGCCTTAGACATCATTGTCACCTTGGCCATTTTCTATTTGGATGGCTCTGTCGAACTGCCTATGATGATTGGTGTGCTCTATGGTGCTGTGACCAACACCCCTGGTCTGGGTGCCGCACAAGAAGCCCTGAACCAGTTGGGCTATACGGGCGACCCCATTGCCTTGGGCTACGCCTGTGCCTATCCTTTAGGTGTCATCGGCATCATTGGTGCCATCCTGCTTATTAAGCACCTTTTCAAGATTCACACCAAGGAGGAGGAGAAAGACTTGGAAGGACTCGAAGACACCAGCAAACAGCCTCATACGCTCTACCTCGAGGTCCGCAACGAAGCCATTGACGGCAAACAGCTGTTGGAGGTAAAGAGCCTTTCTGGCCGTAACTTCGTGGTATCACGCATCAAGCACAATGGTTTCGTTGACAGTCCTAACCAGGACACCATCTTTAATATAGGCGACCAGCTACGCATCGTGTGTGCAGAAGACGATGCTCCTGGCATCACCGCTTTCATCGGCCGTGAGGTAGAAGGTGTCAAGTGGGAAGACAAGCATTTCCCCCTGGTGTCTCGCCGCATCCTCGTCACTAAGTCTGAGATCAACGGTAAGAAGTTAGGCGATTTGCATTTCCGCAGCATGCACGGAGTAAATGTCACTCGTGTCAACCGCTCCGGTATGGACCTCTTTGCGGCTCCTAACCTGAAGCTGCAGGTGGGCGACCGTGTGATGGCAGTAGGTCCGCAAGATGCTGTAGAGCTCGTGGCAAGGGTATTAGGTAACGAGATGAAGAAACTCGATGCGCCCAACATCATCACTATCTTCGTGGGCATCTTCATGGGTATCCTTATTGGTAGCATCCCCATCATGTTCCCAGGCATCCCTACCCCCGTGAAGTTAGGTTTGGCAGGTGGTCCTTTGGTGGTGGCCATACTGATTGGCCGTTTTGGATACAAGTTCAAATTGGTTACCTACACCACCATGAGCGCCAACCTGATGTTGCGAGAGTTAGGCATCGTGTTATTCCTTGCCAGCGTGGGCATCGAAGCTGGAGAGAGCTTTGTCAAGACGGTGGTCGATGGCGGCGGTATGATGTATGTACTCTATGGTTTCATCATCACCATCATCCCGTTGCTTATCGTAGGCATCTTCGCTCGTTGGAAATACAACCTGAACTACCTTACCCTGATGGGTCTCATCAGTGGTAGCTATACCCAACCGGCAGCTTTGGCATACGCCAACCAGCAGACGGACACCGATGCACCATCCGTGGGCTACTCAACGGTCTATCCTTTGAGCATGTTCCTACGCATTATTGTCGGACAAGTGATATTATTAGCAATGATGTAACACTTTAAACTATACCATAAATGAAAAAACTATTTACATTAGCTCTGTCAGTCCTTTTGCTGACAAGCATTTCTGCACTGGCAGAGACAACAAGACTGACCATCGACGGCAGTAAAGGCAAGCTGTCGGCCATCATCCAGAAACCAGCTACTGCTCCAGGCGAGAAGATTCCAATGGTGATACTCATGCACGGCTTCATGGGCAACAAGGGTGGCTTTGCAGAAAGGGCAACCTTGTTTGATGTCATTGCCGACAAATTAGAGGCTCAGGGCATTGCCACACTTCGCTTCGACTTTAACGGTCATGGTGAGAGCGAGGGCGAGTTCTGGCAGATGACCGTTCCCAACGAGATAGAGGATGCCTTGAAAGTATATGAATATGTGCGCGATCTGCGTTATGTAAGCACTGTTTCCGTATTGGGACACTCTCAAGGTGGCGTGGTAGCCAGCATGGTGGCAGGCAAGTTAGGCGCAGAAATCAAGAGTGCCGTACTCATGGCTCCTGCAGCAGTGTTGCGTGATGATGCTATCCGTGGCAGTACAATGGGAGCTACCTACGACCCGCTGAACCTCGAAGGCGACTGGATTGAGATGTTTGGCGGACGTGTCAAGCTGGGTACCGAGTATATCCGCACAGCTTTCAACCTGCCTATCTACGAGACAGCTGTCAACTACAAAGGTGCTCTCTGCGTCATTCATGGCACGGGCGACAAAGTAGTGCCCTATACTTATGGCATCCGCTATACAGAGCAGTCCAACAATGCAGAGCTCTACATCCTGCATGGTGAGGATCATGGCTTCATGAAAGACATGGAACGTGCCACCGACATTGCAGTTGAATTCTTGTCCAGGAACCTTGTCAGGTAAAATGAAAAGAACATCTATCTTTTGCTTATTGCTGTCTTGCAGTCTGCTGACAATAATTTCATCATGCGACGACGATGAAGTATTGATATCAGTCCCTTCGCGTCATGCGGGGAACGGCCAACAGCAGCACACACCAACTACTCCAGACAAACCTGACGACGTAACAGAGTGGGCCTATCCTTCTTCAGAATGGGCAAAGGCAGGTTCCATCCTGATGCACACTCCTGGGCAGGAGTTGTTTGAGGGAGTTATCCATCCAACTGCAGGCCTCTTCGAACATTATTTCGATGTAGATAAAGCCGCAGAGGAGCACACCAATTATATAAAGAAGCTCCAGAAGAACGGCATCAAGGTATATACGGTGATGGATATACTGGGTGAGGTTGAGATTGAAAAACTGCAGGCTATGGTGAAGGATGTGCTCATTTACGACATCTCCAAGATCAAAGATGAAGATGAGGAAGCGTCCGAGAAGTATCGCCAGGATGTCATCCAGAACATGAGCCGTAACGACCTGATTCGTTGTCTGCTGTTGCAACCCACCGTAACGCTTTACAAGACCGACAACAACACAGGTTACCAGGCGGAATACTCCAACAAGCCATTGATGAACCTGTATTTTACACGCGACCAAAGCATCACCACACCTAAGGGACATGTTATCTGTAACATGAATTCCAGTCAGCGAGCCCCAGAGGTAGATATCATTAAGATGTGCTATGAGTACTTGGGTGAGAACATTATCCTGCAAATCAGCGGTGACGGACGTTTGGAAGGGGGTGACTATATACCAGCCGACACTCGGTCATTCATCGGCATGGGTATGCGTACCAACATCAAGAGCATTCGTCAGATGTTGGATGCCGATGCCTTTGGCCACGATACCGTCGTGGTAGTGAAAGACCACAAGCTCTGGCAGATGCAGATGCACCTCGACACACATTTCAACATCATCGACAAGAATCTCTGTACGATGGTGACGAGTCGTCTGAATGCCCAGCCAGGCGATCCTGAATACGACACTTGCGATATCTATGCACGCGCAAAAGGCACCAAGCAATATGCCTTGATCAGTGAGGATGTTCCATTCGTGGATTACCTGAAAGCCAAAGGATTTGACATCATCCCCATCGACTACGAAGACGAGATGCATTATGCCAACAACTTCCTGACCATTGCCCCTCATCACATCATGGCAGTTGCCGGTCAGTCGGAAACATTGCAACGTCGCTTCCAGGAGGCAAATGTTAAGGTAGAATGGGTTCACCTGGAGAGCCTCATCGACGGCTATGGAGCAGCACATTGCATGACGCAAGTGTTGAAGAGAGAAAAAATGAAAAATGAAGAATAAACCATTTAATCCCATGAAAAGAATCAATCTGTTGCTATTTGTCATATTGGCATCATTGAGCATCAAGGCACAGCAGATAGTGCCCCCCACAGCCAGCGACACCCCCCGTCTGGAGTACGTCATGCAACTCTATGTCACCCTCGAGCCCGAATATGTGGTAGGCGAAGTGCCTCACGGCAAGCGAGTGGTGATACCCATCACGGGGGGCATTTTCGAGGGTCCTAAGCTCAAAGGAACCATCATCCCCGGTGGTGCCGACTATCAGTACCAGAAGACCGACGGCAAGAACCTGCGCACCGAGTTAGAAGCCATTTACAGCATCAAGACCGACGATGGCGTATATATCCATGTGCGCAACTGTGGTATCTTCAGCGTAGGCGAACAAGGCTTCTATTTCCTCACCGCTCCCAAGTTTGAGGCGCCCGAAGACAGTCCTTACGCCTGGCTCAACAACGCCATCTTCGTGTGCGGTCCTGCCCCCTCAGAGCCCAACACCGTAAGGCTCAACATCTGGAAAGTGGTGAAATAAGATTAGGTCAGCAATTCAACGAAACTTTCAGGTAGTACAATATTCGGAGCATTTAGCGCCTCTTTGAACAGGGGCGCTATTTCTTCGTCCCTGAATCCAGCGATGCCAC
>CAMJNN010000047.1 GCA_946407325.1 uncultured Prevotellaceae bacterium
ATGCGTGCTGAGTTCGGTATGGAAGGTCACCGCTGGTTCGACATCGCTCGTTGGGGTGAGGCTGCTAAGGTGCTGAATGATTACCGTGCATTCGAAGGTCAGTTCTTCCCAGGCAAGTTTGGTAACGTTTACAATGAGAACTGGGTAACATTCCCAATTCCTGTAACTACCATTCAGGCTGCTATGGGTCGTATCGTACAGACCGAGAACTGGAAGTAATCAAAAGAACTTTATATAAGTTTCTTTAACCAATGGAGGGGCAAGCCATCAGCTTGCCCCTTCTTTTATGCATATTATTCATCGAGACCTTTATAAAATATCGCCTTAGTGTTGGAGAAAATCGTCTCATGTATTATTTTTGCAAACAAAAGTAACGACAGTAAATATGAAGTCAAAACTGCTCACATTATCTGCTATCTTGGCAGTGATGGCTATTGTAGGTATCTATCTGCAGCAGTCACAGGCAGCACTATTCCAATACAGGGAACAGCAACAGATATTTCTGATGGATGCCGACTACGTAGCCGGATGGTTGAAACAAATAGGAGGCTTCGCTACCGTGGCAGCACAATACCTCGTACAATTCTTTGCCAACACATGGGCAGGAGCCGTTGTTTCCTCCTTCCTCATTACACTGACAGGATGCTTTCTGTGGCTCGTCGTGCGGCACATCAACACACAGATAATCTGGGTGCCTTTCGCCATCTTCCCAGCTTTCCTCCAGATGGTTTACCTGCTCGACATGGGTTACCACTATGAAGGACTTATTGCCTGGCTGCTATTTGCCATCTTCCTCTACCTCTATCAATGGATAGCAGGTAGGGCAAGTCTTGTACTCAGAACGCTCATCGGCATAGTTATTACCTTGCTGCTGTTTGTGTATGTAGGTAGCATTGCTACCTTGTTTGCCATTTGTGCCTGCATCTATGATTTGCTTTGTAACCCACGAAAGAGTTGGGTGTCACTGGTCTACCTGGCTGTTTGCTTCCTATCAGCTGCTGTAACGGTGACTCAAGGCAAGGTGGTTGGTTTTGACTATGCCTTGTGGACAAGAGGATACTATGAATACCATATAGAGCTGGGATTATGGCAGTCGCTCGCATGGATAAATGTTCCCATCATCATGCTCATTGCAGGTATGGTCAAGCATATTAACCTGAAGCCTGTTCAGCAAGCTGTGGTCTGCTTGGCAGTGTTGCTCTTGGGTGGTTACTTCATCTACTTTGAATCAGAGCGCAACACCAACAAAGATTTCCGCACATTGGCAGAGCTGATGAATGCCATCAACCACGAAAACTGGGACGAGATTATTACCTACCCCAACTTGAATACAGGCAACTACCTGCACCTGAACTGTCTGAACCTTGCCCTATCGCATAAAGGCACGACCATGAACGACCTTTTCCGTATTCCCCAAAAGGGCGCACAGAGTTTGTTGGCCGGTTATCAAGCCTATAATGATGTCAACGTGCTGTTCAGTCATATCTATTACCATACAGGCATTATCAGCGAGTCATTATGCTTGTCGTTCGGTACCATGATAGCCACTCCCAATGGCAACCCCAGTATGTTGAAACTATTGGTGAAGGAGCGCCTTATCTTGGGTGATTATGATATAGCCGAGAAATACATAACCCGTTTGGAACGCACTCATTCCTATCGTGATTGGGCCACCAGCATGCGCCGATTCCTGTATAACGATGCTGCCGTTGAGCAAGATCCCGAATTAGGCGTAAAACGTCGTGATCTGCCTGTTGACGACCATCGGTTTGTGGTGGTGGATGGAGTAATGGCCGACCTGATGAAAGTTATCGGTACCAATGCCCAACAGACCTCGGCATGGGAATATGCCTTGGCCATGCTGATGTTGGAGAAGAATATGGCTGGCATCAAGCAAATCGTGGAGTTGCCAGGCTTTAGTCCTGATATTTGGAACGGCACCCTGCCCCCATTAGTGCAGGAAGCGATTGTAACCTATGCTGAGAACGATGCCGATTATTGTACGGCACACGGCGTGACCCCTGAAACCATGCAACGCTTCCAGACCTTCCGCGACTTGGCGTTAGATGCCCGTCGTAACAACAGAAACCAACAGACGGCCTTAGCCCAGTTCAGGGGTTCATTCTGGTATTTTTATATGTTCACTTAAACAAATCTACTATGCGTACTATACACACACTCTGCACATTGGCCATCGGTCTGTTAGCTGCCGCTTGTAGCCACAGCGTTGTCATTACCAGTAAGGTAGATACCCCTATCAGCATCTTCCCTGACTACGATGGCGTTACCGTGCCCGTGAACATTGCCCCACTGAACTTCTCCGTCATGGATACTGCTGGAGACTATGCCCTTATCATTAAAGGGGACAACACCGAGAAGACCATCCACGCCAAAGATGGCTCATTCGACATTCCGGTAAAAGCATGGCATAGTATATTGGAAACTAATAAAGATGCTGACATCACTTTTACAGTAGCCAAGCGTGGTGATGAAGGATGGAGTGCCTACCAAGACATCACCATCCATGTGTCGAGCGAAGCAATAGACCCCTACCTCACTTACCGTCTCATTCCTCCTTACGAGCAATGGAACCGCATGGGCATCTACCAACGCGACCTGGAGAGCTTTGAGGAGAGTCCGATATTCGAGAACAAACAAACCGACTATGGTTGTGTGAATTGTCACACGTATGTAGCCCGCAACCCTGAGAAGATGATCTTCCACAGTCGTGCCAAGGCAGCTGGTACCGCCTATATCAACAATGGTTTGGTTACCAAGCTCAATACCAAGACTCCAGAAACAGCAGGAAACATGCAGTATCCTTTCTGGCACCCTGATGGCAAGTACATCGTGGCTTCCGTCAATTCCACTTGGCAAAGCTACTACTACCATTCGCAGGACCGTGTAGAAGTTTATGATACCCAGTCGGATGTATTGGTCTATGATATGGATAAGCTGGAAGTCTTCACCAACGACCAGCTCTGCTCTCCCGATGCTTGGGAAACCTTCCCCACCTTCTCGCCCGATGGCAAGAGTCTGTATTATTGCACAGCCGAGGCAATAGACAGCGTAGAGCATCATATTGACGAACTGAGATACAGTCTGTGCCGTGTAGATTTCGATGCCGAGAAAGGCCAGATAGGCACGAAGGTAGATACACTCTTCAACGCCAATACCACTTGCATGAGCGTTTCCCATCCGCGCATTTCGCCCGATGGCCGTTGGATGGTGGTTTGCCTGACGGAATATGGTAATTTCCCTATCAACCATAAGGATGCTGACCTCTATATCATCGACCTGCAAACGGGTAAGACAACCCCTTTAGAAGGGGCCAACAGCGAACGCGCCGAAGGCTATCACACCTGGAGCGGCGATTCTCATTGGATGGTGTTTAGCAGTCGCAGGGTCGATGGCTATTACTCACGTCCATACATTGTCTATATCGACGAACAGGGTAAGGCCAGCAAGCCCTTCTTGCTGCCCCAGCGTCGTCCGTATAAATTCTACAAAGATCAGATGATGAGCTATAACTTTCCCGAATTGGTATCATCTAAGGTCAAGGTGAACCAGCGCAAGGTGGCGCTGACCTTAAAGAACAGTGCGGGCGAAAACATGAAATACGTCAATCCATAGAAATCTCGCCCACTAACGAGTGCATCATTTCCTGACGCACCTCCTCTACCGACAGACCTTGTCCGAAGAGGAACATCAACTTGGTGAGGGCTGCTTCGGTGGTGATGTCATAACCGCTCAGCACCCCAGCCGACTTCAGCTGGTAACCTGTTTCGTAGCGGTCCATATCCACCATACCCGACTTACACTGGGTGACATTCACAATCACCACCCCACGCTTGGAAGCTTCCGTCAGACAATCCACCAACCAGCCCTTGCGAGGCGCGTTGCCGCTGCCATAGGTTTCCAGTACCACACCCTTCAGGCCTTCGATGGATAATACAGAGCGTACCACCATTTCCTGTATGCCAGGAAACAGCTTCAGTATCGCCACATTGGTATTCATTTCGGTATATACCTCCAGCGGCATTACCTCACGGTCATAATGAATCGCATTCTGGTTATAGCGTATGTGGATGCCCACCGTTGCCAAGTCGGGGTAGTTATAAGAACGGAAAGCGTTGAAATCTTCAGCATTCAGTTTAGTGGTACGGTTGCCGCGCATGAGCTTGTTCTCGAAATACACGCACACCTCCTGCACCATCGGCTTGCCGTCAGGTCGGTGGGCTGCAGCAATCTCGAGGCTGGTCAGCAGGTTTTCCTTTCCATCGGTGCGGATAACACCTATCGGCAACTGCGAACCAGTAAGGATGACAGGCTTCGACAAACCATGCAGCATGAAGCTCAACGCAGAGGCGGTGAAGGCCATCGTGTCAGTGCCGTGCAGCACCACAAAGCCCGTATATTTGTCATAGTTTTTCTGTATAATGTCCACCAACATACGCCACGCCTTGGCATCCATATCCGACGAATCCATGGGATGGTCGAACTGGCAGCTATCGATATTGAAACTGAACTTCTGTAACTCTGGCACATGCTTCTTGAGTTGCTCGAAACTGAAATTCTCCAGCGCACCCGTCACGGGATTCTCAATCATGCCTATGGTACCACCAGTATAGACCAGCAAAATAGAAGTCGTATCAGTGTTAGTCTTCATAATTATCATCCTTTTGGCTGCGAATATACAAAAAAAATAGTAACTTTGCCACCATATTTAAACAATAAGCAGATGAAAGTATTAAAATTCGGTGGTTCATCCGTAGGAACCACGAAAGGTATCAGGAATGTAAAACAGATAGTTAGCAGCCAGAAAGGGCAAGTCATCGTGGTGGTCTCAGCACTGGGTGGTGTGACCGACCAGCTGATTAAGACAGCCCAGATGGCTTCGGAAGGCAACAAGGCTTACGAAGACGAACTGGCTCAGCTGACCAACAGACATTACGACCTGATAAACGACAATATAGCCACAGGCAACAAACGCAACGAACTACAAACCAAGGTAGAGCAGTTGTTGGGCGAACTGCGCGACATCTTCCAGGGCATCTACCTCATCAAAGACCTGAGCAGAAAGACCAACGACACCATACTTAGTTACGGCGAACGCCTATCCAGTCTGATTGTGGCTGAGATGACCGGTGCCGTATGGAAAGACTCACGCGAATTTATTAAGACCGAGCGCAAGCAAGGTAAGCATATCCTACATGCCGAACTGACCAACAAACTGTTGAAGGAGCAGTTCGCCGACCTCCCCCAGCTGACACTGATTCCTGGTTTCATTGCCACCGACAAGAACACGGGTGAGGTAACCAACTTAGGCAGAGGCGGTAGCGATTATACCGCTGCTATCGTGGCCGCAGCATTGAATGCTGAGAGCCTGGAGATATGGACGGATGTTGACGGTTTCATGACGGCCGACCCACGAGTTATCCACAGCGCCTATACCATCAGCAGCCTGACCTACGTAGAAGCTACCGAATTGTGTAACTTCGGTGCCAAGGTAGTGTATCCCCCTACCATCTGGCCAGTCTATCACAAGAACATACCTATCTTAATCAAGAATACATTCAACCCCGAGGCACAAGGCACCGTGATCCGTCAAGGAACAGCCAACGGATCGGGCAAGGCCATCAAGGGTATCAGCAGTATCGACGACACCTGCCTTATCACCGTACAAGGCTTGGGCATGGTGGGTGTGATTGGTGTGAACCGTCGCATCTTCAGTACGCTGGCCGAACACGGCATCAGTGTGTTCATGGTGAGTCAGGCATCCAGTGAGAACTCCACCTCTATCGGTGTACGTACAGCCGATGCTGTAACGGCTTGCGAGGTACTGGACAAGGAGTTCAGCAAGGAGATTGAGCTGGGTGAGATGTTCCCTATGAAGGCCGAATATGGCTTGGCTACCGTAGCTATCGTGGGTGAGAACATGAAGCATACTCCAGGTATCGCAGGTAAGCTGTTTGGTGCGTTGGGACGCAGTGGTATCAGTGTCATCGCTTGTGCACAAGGTGCCAGCGAGACCAACATCTCCTTCGTTGTCAACAAGAAGCTGCTGCGTAAGTCGCTGAACGTGATTCACGACTCTTTCTTCCTGTCGGAATACCAGGTACTGAACCTCTTCATCTGCGGCATTGGTACAGTAGGCCACAGTCTTATCACCCAGATCGAGAGTCAGCGTGAGAAGTTGATGCGTGAGAACGGCTTGCAGTTGAACGTTGTAGGCATAGCCAACAGCAAGAAAGGCTTGTTTACGCGCGAAGGCATCGACCTGAAGGATTACAAAAACGAGTTGTTGGAAAAGGGCAAGGACTGTGACCTGAAAGTACTGCTGGACGAGGTGACAGGCATGAACATCTTCAATGCCGTGTTCGTGGATTGTACTGCCAACAGTGGCGTAGCATCCATCTACGAGCAATTGTTGCAGCACAACATCTCGGTAGTGGCAGCCAATAAGATTGCGGCCTCATCACCCTACGAGAACTATATGAAACTGAAGCATACAGCCCACCAGCGTGGTGTGAAGTTCCTCTTCGAGACTAACGTAGGTGCTGGCTTGCCCATCATCAACACCATCAACGACCTTATCCACAGTGGCGACAAGATACTGAAGATTGAGGCCGTGCTGAGTGGCACGCTCAACTATATCTTCAACGCACTGAGTGCCGAGACCACCATGAGCAAGGCCATTGCCGAAGCCAAGCAGAAAGGCTTCTCAGAACCCGACCCACGCATCGACCTCAGTGGTAAGGATGTTATCAGGAAACTGGTCATCTTGGGCCGTGAGGCAGGCTATCGCCTGGAACAGGAAGATGTGGAGAAGCATCTGTTCATCCCCGACCAGCTGATGGATGGCTCATTGGATGATTTCTGGAAGCTGATTCCCGAATTGGATGCCGACTTCGAGGCACGCCGTCAGAAGTTGGCCGAGCAAGGCAAGCGTTGGCGTTTTGTAGCCCGCTTATCGGAGGGCAAGGCCTCTGTAGGCTTGGAGGAGGTGGCCAGCAACCATCCGTTCTACGGCTTGGAAAGCAGCAACAACATTATCCTACTCACCACTGAGCGCTACCACGAATATCCTATGATGATCCAAGGCTATGGTGCTGGCGCCAGCGTAACGGCAGCTGGTGTGTTTGCCGACATCATGTCAATTGCTAACGTATAATGAAGCACATTATAATATTAGGTGACGGCATGGCTGACCACCCTGTAGAAAGACTGGGTGGTAAGACCCTGTTGCAGTATGCCCATACCCCTGTCATGGACCTCTTGGCGAAAGAAGGGCAGTGTGGCAGATTGCTCACTGTTCCCGAAGGTTTCAGTCCGGGTTCCGAGGTAGCCAATACCTGCATCCTGGGTTATGACCTGCACAAGGTATATGAAGGGCGTGGCCCTTTGGAGGCCGCCTCTATAGGCTACGACATGCAGCCTGACGACCTGGCATTGCGTTGCAACATCATCACCCTGGAAGATGGCAAAATCAAGAACCATCATGGTGGGCACCTCACTACCGAGCAAGGCGACGTACTGATAAAATACCTCAACCAGCATTTGGGCAACGAACGGATAAAGTTCATCACAGGCATCCAATACCGTCACTTGCTGGTCATCAAGGGTGGTAACAAAGAGGTGGATTGTGCGCCTCCGCACGACCATCCCAACGAAGCATGGGAGCCTTTATTGCCCAAAGGCGACAATGATACGGCTATTTTGCTTACCGACTTAATTCTCAAATCACAAGAATTGCTTGCCAATCATCCATTCAATATTGAGAGACAAAAGCAAGGCAAGGATATGGCTAATTCCATCTGGCCTTGGAGCGGAGGCTACCGCCCCCAGATGCAGACACTCATGGAACTATATCCGCAGATCCAGCGAGGTGATGTCATCTCTGCCGTTGACCTCATCAGGGGCATTGGCAAATATGCTGGTTTGCGTAACATCATCGTCGAAGGGGCTACAGGTATGGCCAACACCAACTACGAAGGCAAGGCACAAGCCGCCATCGAGGCGTTGCAGCACGATGATTTTGTCTTCCTGCATGTAGAAGCCAGCGACGAGGCGGGACATGATGGCGACCTCGATTTGAAGTTACAGACCATCGAAGACCTCGACCGTCGCATCGTTGCACCGATCTATGAGGCGGTACGGAATTGGGACGAGCCTGTTTGCATCGCTGTGCTGCCCGATCACCCCACCCCTGTGGAAATACGTACCCACTTAGCTGAGCCCGTGCCATTTCTAATCTGGCATCGTGGCATCGAGCCTGACGAAGTGCAGACCTTCGATGAGGTGAGCTGCGTCAGCGGTAGCTACGGCCTACTGAGATACCAAGAATTTATGAATGAATTAATGAAGATATGAAATACTATAGCACCAACCACCAGACACCCGATGTTACCCTGCAAGAGGCAGTGGTAAAGGGACTTGCTGCCGATAAAGGCTTGTTCATGCCAGAGCGTATCAATGCTTTGCCAGCATCGTTCTTTGAGCAGATGTCAAACATGAGTCTGCAAGAAGTAGCTTACCAAGTAGCACAAGCTTTCTTTGGCGAGGACATCCCTGCCGACAAGCTCAAGCAGATTGTCTATGACACCATGAGCTTCGACATCCCTCTGGTGCAGGTGAGTGACAATATCTATTCATTAGAGCTGTTTCATGGTCCTACCCTCGCCTTCAAGGACGTTGGTGCCCGCTTTATGGCACGTATGCTTGGCTACTTTGTGAGTGGTCAGGAAAAACTCGTTAACGTGTTGGTGGCTACCTCAGGTGATACAGGCAGTGCCGTAGCCAATGGCTTCTTAGGTGTAGAGGGCATCCATGTCTATGTGCTCTACCCCAAGGGCAAGGTGAGTCTCATCCAAGAGAAGCAATTCACCACCCTGGGCAAGAACATCACCGCCTTAGAGGTAGATGGTACCTTTGACGACTGCCAGCGTTTGGTGAAATCAGCCTTCATGGACAAAGAGCTGAACGCCCACATGCAGCTCACCAGTGCCAA
>CAMJNN010000048.1 GCA_946407325.1 uncultured Prevotellaceae bacterium
TTTATTTCTTGAAGAAATCCTGCACCTTCTCGTTCTGTACCATCTGCTCATCAAAGATATAGGCACCAGTCTTAGGCGACTTTACCATCTTGATAACCTTAGCATATGCGCGACCCTCTTTTGAGCCTGTCTGCAATGTAGCGACTGTTTTCTTTGCCATAGTAGTAAACTATTATTATTTAATTTCCTTATGAACTGTCATTCTCTTGAGGATAGGATTGTACTTCTTCAGTTCCAGTCTCTCAGGAGTGTTTTTCTTATTCTTAGTAGTGATGTAGCGAGAAGTACCGGGCAGACCGCTGTCCTTCATCTCAGTGCATTCAAGGATCACCTGCACTCTATCGCCTTTAGATTTCTTTGCCATAACTTCTTTTCTCCTTTAAATGTTAACCAATCACTTTAATTTCCTTCCAATCGCAATAGCCCTTCTCTACAGCCTGCTTCAAAGCAGCATCCAGGCCCATCTTGTTGATTGTTCTCAAACCGTTAGCACACAGCTTCAGGCTAATCCAGCAGTCCTGCTCTACATAGTAGAACTTCTTAGTAAACAAGTTCACATCAAATGTTCTCTTAGTTCTTCTCTTTGAGTGTGAAACATTGTTGCCAATCATGGCTTTCTTTCCCGTAATTTGACAAATCTTTGACATTTTATCTTATCTTTTTAATTAGCAAATTTTTGATGGTTTCACCAAACAGGCTGCAAAGTAACTACTTTTTTTCTTATCCACCAAGTTTTTAAGCAAATAATTCTCTTTTTTCTTTCATTTTTTATTTTTCAAGAGTTCAAAAAGCAATCTAAGGGCTTGTTGGATGGCTTTTTCAATGTTTTTGCGTCTTCCTTGGTCGCCTTCCTGACGCAACGTAACGATGTTGTCACCCCATGCTGCTGCTATCCATATCGTACCTACGGGCTTTCCTGGTTCAGCACCACCAGGACCTGCTATACCCGTTGTTGCCATAGCACAATCGGTTTTAAGCGATTTCATCGCCCCTTTCACCATCTCTATTACAGTCTGCTCACTCACGACACCATATTTATTAATGGTAGATGGATGAACGCCCAACAATTGTTCCTTCACATCATTCTGATAGGATACGATGCCGCCTCTCACATAGGCTGAACTGCCTGCTACAGAGGTAAGTCGGGCAGCTATTCCCCCACCCGTGCAACTTTCTGCCGTTGATACGGTGAGTCCTTTGCTAATCAGCAGTTTTCCCAGTCTTTTCTGTATGCTTTCCATCGTCTTATTTATAAGCTAACCCGAGAATATGCAGGGGCATCAATCGGACAGAAATCTTTGTCTTGATACTTGTAATAACCAGTAATGGCAATCATGGCCGCATTGTCGGTGGTGTAGCTGAATTTTGGGATAAAAATCTTCCAACCGAAACGTTGGGCATGATCTCGGAAAGCATTACGCAAACCGTTATTGGCTGACACGCCTCCTGCTAAAGCCACTTCCTTGATCTTGTATTGTTTAGCTGCCTTGCGGAGCTTATCCATCAAGATATCAACAATAGTGGCTTCTAATGATGCAGCCAAATCGGTCTTATGATGCTCAATAAAGTCAGGATCATCTTTTAACCATTCTTTCAAGGAATACAGGAATGAAGTCTTTAACCCACTAAAACTATAATCCAACCCCGGAATGTGTGGCTTACTGAAAGTGAAAGCCTTAGGATTACCCTGACGAGCCAGTTTGTCGATGATAGGACCACCAGGATAACCCAAGCCCATCACCTTCGAACATTTGTCGATGGCCTCACCTGCTGCATCATCGATGGTCTGCCCCAGGATCTCCATATCATTATAGGCTTTCACCAAAACAATCTGTGAGTTTCCGCCAGAAACCAACAAGCATAAGAATGGAAACTTTGGTGGGTCATACTCCTCTCCTTCTACTTTAATGAAATTAGCTAACACATGACCAGTCAGATGATTGACATCTATCAAAGGAATGCGCAATGAGCAAGCCAACCCCTTTGCAAAAGACACACCTACCAGCAACGAACCCATCAAACCCGGACCTCTGGTAAAGGCAATGGCACTCAGTTCTTCCTTGCTTACCCCTGCCCTTTTTAGCGCCTCGTGCACCACTGGTACGATGTTTTGTTGGTGTGCCCTTGAAGCCAATTCTGGCACTACCCCTCCGTATGACTCGTGTACTGCCTGACTGGTCACTACGTTAGAGAGCAGATAGCCGTCTTTTATAATAGCTGCAGAAGTGTCGTCACACGATGATTCTATGCCTAAAATTATTGTACTCATAGCTATTTTTCCGTTTTGCGGTACAAAATTAGTGATAAAGTATCAATCATTTCATTAAAATGAGTAATTTTGTTCAATAAATTAATAAAAAGCAACCTGAAGATACTGAAAAGAGCCATACAAACCCTTGTCGTTATCTTGCTGGCAAGCTATATCGGCATCATCCTCGCGTTGAATGTACCTGTTATTCAGCGTGCAGCATCTTCTTTTGCCAGTAAAGAACTCTCCAAGGTCTTAGGAGCCGATGTTTCCATAGGCAATATCAATTTAGGCTTTCTGAATCGTATCATTCTGGAAGATGTGCGCTTGAGCGATGAGCAAGGTACTGAATTGTTGTCTGTTGCACGTGTTTCTGTCGCCTATGCCCTCACCCCCTTGTTGGATGGGAAGATTGACATTAGCAGTGCCCAACTCTTTGGCTTCAATGCCCAACTGAGCAAGGAAACACCTGATGCCAAACCCAATTTCCAGTTTATTATTGATGCCTTGTCGTCGGATAGCGAGGAACCTTCACGCATTGACCTGCGCATTAACTCACTCTTGATCAGAAGAGGAAACATCACCTATGATGTACTATCAGAAGCAGAACAAGACGGCATTTTTAATCCTAACCACCTGCAGTTGAACAATATGCGTGCTAACGTGTCGCTCAAGGCTTTGCGCAACGACACATTGAATGCATCCATCAAGCAATTGAGTCTGGAGGAAGTCAAATCGGGATTTACCCTCAAAAGACTGGACTTTAGAATCATCAGCAACAACCAGCATACGGTGATCGACAACTTCGACATCCAATTGCCGAACACCACTTTGTTGATAGATACCATCAATGTGCGTTACGACAGCATAAGTGCATTGGATAATTTTGCTGACAATGCCCGATTCTCCGTACACGTAAAGCCCTCAGACATCACCTTGCAGGATATTGCTGCTTTTGTTCCTAACCTCAAGACATTCAGAGATAAAATCCTTGTTGAGCTCTTGGCAGAGGGAACCATCAACGACCTGCATCTGCCCATCATAAAGGTAAACGGCAATCATCTTCGCATAGATGGAGATGCTGATATTCAAGGTATTGGTCACCCCGAGCAAGCCATCATCAGAGGACAGTTGAGTGAGGTGTATGCCGACCCTGAAGGATTGGCTTTCCTGATGCGTAATTTATCCAACAATTTCGACGAATTGCCCGATGTTATCATGAATCTGGGAAGCATTCACTTCAATGGCAATATATCAGGACCACTCAGTCACATGGTGACACACGGAAAGCTGAAAACCGACTTAGGGTCATTCCAAGGAAACATGCAGCTAAGATCGGACAATGCATCAGGCGTTTTTGGTTATAAGGGCGACTTGCAAACCGATGGTTTCGCTTTAGGCAGTTTGTTGGACAGTAAGGATTTTGGTGATATATCATTCAGTGTCGATTTGAATGGTTCTTACCCACGTGAAGGACATCCGAAAGTGCTTGTCAAGGGCGTTATCGACTCTTTGATGTACAGCGGCTATACCTATCATAACATCACCCTTGACGGAGAACAGCAGAATGATGGATACAACGGAACCATCGTACTGGATGATATGAATGCCTACATAAAAATGGTGGGCACCATGAACATGCTCTCTTCTGTTCCTGTATTTAACTTTAATGCTGACATCGAGCATTTCCGCCCCACTCCGCTGCATTTGGCTGAAGGTTATAAGGATAATGAATTGTCGTTGAATATCAAGGCCGACTTCGTGGGTCGTTCGATAGATGATATGATTGGCGAACTGAACATCAACAACATGCGATTTGTGACGCCTTCCAGAGCTTATCATCTCGACAATTTCAAAGTGGCGGCAGTAAAACAGGATAATGGTAGCAAGAAGCTGACCTTCACCTCCAACTTCCTACAGGCCAATATTGAGGGCGACTATTCCTATCGTACGCTTCCCAATAGTGTGATGGCTGTTATTGATCGCTACGTACCTTCTCTGTTCAACTACAAGAGCATCAAGGAGTCGGAAAACAACTTTACGTTCGACATGCGTTTGGACAATACTGAGTTTATTTCTGCCTTGTTACACATACCCTTAACTGTCTATACCCCTTCCACACTCAAAGGATTCTTCAACGACAAAGAACGAAAGATGCGCATCGAGGGTTTCTTCCCCAGGTTCATGTATGATGATAAGTTCTTGGAATCTGGTGTATTGCTGGCAGAAACACCCACCGACCAGTTCCACGTTACGGCAAGGGTAAGCGACCGTGACCTGGAAGATGACATGAATTACGCAGCTGACATCTCTGCCCGCAACGACAGCGTGATTGCCTTGATGAATTGGGGCAATAAGGGTGAACATACCTATAGCGGTCGTCTTTCCACTTTGGTTAGTTTCCTCAAGCCTGAAGCACGTGACGAGGCTTTGGCGGCAGAATTGATGCCGTTGAAAGCTAAGATTGACATCAACCCATCGAACGTGATCATCAACGATACATTGTGGAACATTCATCGCTCACATGTTACCATTGAAGGCAAGCGTTTCCATGTGGATGATTTCTTGGTAACCCAAGCCGAAAACAGATTCCTGAAGATCAATGGCGACATCTCTGAATCTCCTGAAGACACTGTATTTATCGACATGAACGACATGCAGCTCACCTACATTTTTGAGATCCTGGACCAAGGCGTGTCGTTCGACGGTGATGCCACAGGAGAGTCGTATGCCGTAGGTGTGCTGAAAGCGCCATTCCTCTATTCTAATCTTCATGTCAAGGATTTCGGTACGGAGGGCTATCGTATTGGCGACTTGGATTTTCACGGAGAGTGGCACCACGAGAAAGAAGGTTTATGGATCATTGGCGACATCCAGGAAGACACCATTGCCCACAGTCATGTAACAGGTTATGTTTACCCTATCAAGCCCACCTCGTCGCTCGACCTGATGGTGAATGCCCAAGGTACCAACCTAAGATTCCTCCAACATTTCCTGGATGGTGTGACGCCCGACTTCAACGGACGTGTTTGGGGTGATGTACATTTCTTTGGCAAATTCAAAGCATTGAATGTGGAAGCCGAGAAGAAAGTAGCAGCAATGGCCAGTCTTAAGGTCGGTATGCTGAACACCGATTTTGTCCTCCGCGACAGCATTACGGTGAAGCAAGACGGTCTTACTTTCAGTAACAGTCACTTGACCGACCACAGTGGTGATCATGATGGCCGTCTGAATGGCTTTATCCATTGGAAGAACTTCTCTGATGTGCGTTTCGACCTGAGGTTTGACATGAACAACATGTTGGTGCTCAACACCCAGCAATCGGTGGAATATCCTTTCTACGGAACAGTATATGGTACTGGCAACGCCCATATCTATGGCGACGACAATAACGGTATGCGAATTGATGCGGCCATCACCACTAACCGCAATACAACGTTCAACTATATCAAGGATGGTATTACTACTGCTTCAGGCAGTCAGTTTGTTACTTATAACGACAAGACGCCTCGCCGTTCTATCCTCGATTCCATTCCCAAGTCAGACTTTGAAAAAGTGATGCAAAGAGAGCAGATAGAAGAAGACTCGCACACGATGGATACCTATTTGAATATCTTGGCCGATGTGACTCCCGATGCTACCTTCCGCATCATCATGGATCCCATTGTGGGAGATAATATCAGCTTCACGGGCTCTGGTAGTCTGCGTGCCAATTACTACAACAAGGGCGACTTCAACATGTTTGGCACCTATACGATGGACAAGGGTGTCTATAAGCTCAGTATGCAGGAGATTATTCGCAAAGACCTTCAGTTGCAGGAAGGCAGTACGCTTACCTTCAGTGGAGACCCACTGGATGCCCAGCTCGACTGGCATGCGAAATATACCGTTAACTCTGCCTCTCTGAACGACCTGATACCTAATGCCAGTTCGTTTGTCAACCAGACTTCCGTGAAGGTGAACTGTCTGCTCAACATATCGGGCAGCATGACCAACCCTGAGTTGAGTCTGGGCTTAGAGCTTCCACAAGAAAGCGATGAGGTACAGTCATTGGTGCAGAATTATATTCCTACAGAAGAACAGATGAACATGCAGATTCTGTATCTGCTGAGTATCGGAAAATTCTATACCCCTGATTATGTCAATGTTTCCCAAAACTCCAATGTGATGAGTAGTGTGGTGTCTTCTACCCTCTCAGGACAATTGAACAACGCCCTGTCAAACGTCATCAACAGCAATAATTGGAATTTTGGCACCAACCTCAGTACAGGACAGAATGGATGGAATGACTGGGAAGTAGAAGGTATCCTTTCAGGTCAATTGTTGAACAACCGTTTGCTGCTTAACGGTAATTTCGGTTATCGCGAGAACCGCATGTCGAACACCAACTTCGTGGGCGATTTCGATGCTCAGCTGCTACTGAACCAATCTGGCAATATCCGTCTGAAAGCATATAACCAAACCAACGACCGCTATTTCGTGCGCACCAACCCAACCACTCAGGGCTTGGGCATCATCTTCAAGAAAGATTTCGACAACTGGCGCGAACTGTTCTTTGGACGAGGCAAGGGAAACAAGAAACAAACAGAGACGGAAACGTCTTCAGAAGAACAACCTGATACAGCTACAGGATTTGTGAAATTTAATGAGAAACAAGATAAATAATTCAATGTTTTAAGTGTATGAAAAAGTTATTCTTTGCAGCAGCTATGCTGGCGACCTTGTTCACCTCTTGCGGTGACGGCAAGGAAGTACTGTTCAACGGACAGGATTTTGACGGTTGGGTACTCTTTACTGATCCCACCAGTGATGTAAAGCCCGAAGAGGTGTTTTCAGTGAAGGACGGCGTTATCAGTGTGACTGGTATGCCTTATGGTTACATGCGTACCGCTAAGAAGTATGCTGATTATGTAGCACATGCTGAGTTCCGTTGGACTGACGGTAAGGGTTCTAACAGCGGTTTCTTCCAGCGTGTGCAGGAAGGCGATAAGATTTTCCCAACTGATGTGGAGGTACAGCTGAAAGTCGGCAGCATTGGCGATTTGATGGGTAGTGTGGCCAATAAAGTAGAAGCTCCTGGAGGACCTCAACGCGTACTTCGTCTGCAAGAGGAAGGTTTGGAGAGTCCTGCTGGCGAATGGAACGTTATGGAAGTAAAAGCTGAAGGCAGTCACCTCACTGTTACCCTGAACGGTAAGGTTGACAACGAAGCTGAGACCGAGCTGACCGAAGGCTTTATTGGCTTGCAGAGCGAAGGTGGTCCGTTGGAGTTCCGCAACGTATGGGTAAAAGAACTTAAGCCCGCTACAGGTGCTCCTGCTCCTGAAGTAATCCCTACTGAGATTGCTTTGTTCAATGGTCGTAACCTCAACAACTGGACGCTCTTTACCGATCCTACCAGCGATGTGAAGCCTGAGGAAGTGTTTACCGTTCAGGATGGCGTGATCAACGTATTGGGCAATCCTTTCGGATATATGCGTACCAACCGTCAGTTTGGCAACTATCGCCTGCATGTGGAATGGCGTTGGGTAGATGACAAGGCTACTAAGAACAGCGGATGCTTCCAGCGTGTACAGCCGGGCGACAAGGTTTGGCCTAAAGGTGCAGAATGTCAGCTGGCTGATGGCAATGCAGGAATGGTTGTTGGCTTAGGCGGTTATAAGGTAGAAGGCGCTATTCAGAACGGAGAGTTCGGTGTCAAGGCACGTATTGCTGACGCTCCATCCGAGAAACCTTTTGGCGAATGGAACGAAGCCGATATCGAATGCGTAGGTAAACACATGATATTCAAGATTAATGGTGTGGTACAAAACGAAGCCGATGGTGAGTTCGAGCAGGGTTACATCGCACTGCAGAGCGAAGGTGGACCGCTGCAATTCAGGAACGTAAAAATTTTTGAATTAAAATAGAAAAAAATATCCAATATATTTTTATATATTGAAAAAAAGATTTATATTTGAGGCGATTATAAAGGACACAACCTAATTATTAACCTTAAATAAATTCCATTATGGCTTACAAAATTATCGACATTGAGGGCGTTGGTGAAGTATATGCTGAGAAGCTGATTGCTGCTGGCATTACAAAGCCCGAAGAATTGTTAGCAAAGTGTGCAGGTCCTGCTGGCCGCAAGGCTTTGGCAGAACAAACTGGTATTGCTGATGGTCTGATTCTGAAATGGACCAATCATGCAGATCTGTTCCGCATCAAGGGCGTTGGCCCACAGTTCTCAGAACTGCTGGAAGCTGCTGGTGTTGATACAGTAAAGGAATTGAGAAACCGCAACCCGGAGAATCTGGCTGCTAAGGTTCTTGAGATCAACAACGAGAAGCACCTCGTTCGTCGTGTTCCTGTTATCAAAGAAATCATTAAGATGGTCAACCAGGCAAAGGAATTGCCTCCTGTGATGACTTATTGATCTGCTCACTACAAAGATATGAGAGGCCGGGATTTCCCGACCTCTCTTTCTTTTATGCTTTTCGGAGGCTCGCCCCTCCTTCTTTTAACTCAGCTCACTAAGAATCTTTCAACACTTTATATTCAGCTCGCTGAG
>CAMJNN010000049.1 GCA_946407325.1 uncultured Prevotellaceae bacterium
GGAACCAACGAATGTCATCCAGCACTTTGTAGATGGCATTATCGCCCTCATCCCTGGCAGCATGACCAGACTTTCCATGAGCTTCCACATCAATCACCATCAAACCCTTCTCTGCAATAGCAGGGTGCATCTCAGTAGGCTCACCAACTATGGCAAAGCTGATAGGAGGCAAGTCAGGAATCACACTTTCTATGCCCCCCTTGCCAGAAACCTCCTCCTCGCAGGAAGCAAGAAATATCAAATTATACGACAGGTTATACTTGCACAATGTGAGAAAAACATGCAGCAAACTAACCACACTCGCACCAGCATCATTGCTACCTAAGCCATAGAGCTTGCCATTACTCTCCAATCTAGGAGTAAAGGGGTCTTTCAGCCATCCATTCACAGGTTTCACCGTATCAATATGCGAATTGAGGAGCAAGGTAGGTTTCTTCACATCGAAACCTGGGCTCAAGCACCAAATATTATTCCCCTTACGACAAGTTTCCATCCCTTGCGCTTCGATATACGCTTGTAAGCAATCGGCAGCAAGTTGTTCCTCGCGACTTACAGAAGGTATGCTAATGAGTTGTTTTAACAGTCCTACAGCCTCATCAGTCAGCTTTTTTACATCGTAATCCATCATTTTTAGTACAATTATTATGCAAACATAAGAAATTAAATTAAATTTACGCAATAAAAATCGATGGTTTCACTTGAAACCGCTATCTTTGCATCAAATAAAGATAATATTGTTATGTCTATGAATCATGTATCTGCATTAGTTGACCTCCAAGTGGAAAGATTAGGAGCCGATTATCCTGTCTTGAAATATCGTGATGATAAAGGAGAATGGCTGCCCATTACATGGGGACAATTACAACAAAAAGTTCGCTTGGCAGCTAATGCTATGGCAGTATTAGGGGTAGAAGAAGAAGACAATGTGGGCATTTTCTCGCAGAACAAACCCGAGAGTTTTGTGGTGGATTTTGCCAATATGTATAACCGTGCTTCTTCAGTTCCTCTGTATGCCACATCATCTCCCAGTCAGGCTCATTACATTGTGAGCGATGCCAACATCAAACTTTTGTTCGTTGGCGAGCAATATCAGTACGACACCATCATGACTGTATTGTCGCAATGTGAGAGCCTAACGAAGATAGTGATTTACGATCATAAAGTAGTACGTCATCCACAAGACAAAGTATCCATCTATTTCGATGAGTTCCTGCGTATGGGCGAAGGATTGCCTATGAACGATGTGGTAGAAGCCCGCAAAGCCAAAGGAAAGCCTGAAGATATGTTGTGGCTTCTTTATACAAGTGGTACTACAGGCGAACCAAAAGGCGTGATGTTGTTACATGCCAGTATGATTGATCAGTTCAGAAATCACCATGAACGTCTAGGTGACCAGATGAAGCCTGGCGATGTAAGCATGAACTTCCTGCCACTGACGCATGTATTTGAGCGTGGTTGGAGTTATGTTTGTCTATACGAAGGCATTACCATTGCCGTCAACCTGCGTCCACAAGAGATTCAGCAAGCCATTAAGGAAGTACACCCCAGCCACATGTGCAGTGTGCCTCGCTTCTGGGAAAAGGTATATATTGGTGTACAGCAAAAGATTGCTGCCGAAACGGGTCTGCGGAAGACTTTGATGGAAAATGCCATTAAGGTAGGTAAGAAATACAATGTGGATTACATTAATAGTGGCAAGAAGCCACCGTTATGGCTGAGTTTACAGTATAAGTTCTACGAAAAAACGGTCATCAATACCCTGAAGAAGGTGTTAGGTCTGGAGAATGCCAAGTTCTTCCCAACAGCAGGTGCCGCCGTAAGCAACGAAGTGTGCGAGTTTGTGCATGCTGTAGGCATCAACATGATAGTCGGATATGGTTTGACAGAATCGTTCGCCACCGTTTGTTGCTATCCTTTGGAGCATTATGTACCAGGATCTGTTGGCCTGCTCATCCCTAGTCTCAAGGTAAAGATTGACCCTGAAAACGAAGAAATTTTGTTAAAGGGCCCTACCGTCATGAAGGGTTATTACAAGAAAGAGGAAGCCAACAAGGAGGCATTCACCGCCGATGGCTATTTCCGTACAGGCGATACTGGCTGGTTGGAAGGACGCACATTGTTCCTGAAAGAACGCATCAAGGACTTGATGAAAACGTCCAACGGAAAATACATCAGTCCACAAGCCTTGGAAGCAAAATTGGGCATCGACCGTTTTATTGAGCAAGTAGCTATCATTGCCGATGGTCGGAAGTTCGTTTCTGCCCTGATTGTACCTTCTTACGAAGCATTGAAGGATTTTGCCACTCAAAAAGGCATCTCTTATCAGTCGATGGAGGAACTCTTGCAACACAAGCGTGTACAAGATTTATTCCAAAACCGCATCGACACCTTACAACAAGAGTTTGCCCACTATGAGCAAATCAAACGATTCACATTGCTAGCTACACCATTCAGCATGGAGAATGGAGAGTTGACTAACACGCTGAAACTTCGTCGAAGGGTGGTAGCTGAGAATTACAAGGAGCTGATTGATAAGATGTACGAGGAGAATTAATAAGATGATAACAAGTGATCAACTAAAAGAGATAAAAGATAGGTGTAGTGCGCTGAACCGCTATCTGGATATAGACGGTAAGCAGATGCAATACGAAGAGGAACAGTTGCGCACCCATGATCCAGACTTCTGGAACGACCAGAAAGCTGCTGAAGCGCAGATGAAGAAAGTAAAGGAACTGGAGAAATGGCTGAACGGATATAAGGAAGTAGCAAGCCTTACCGAAGAGCTGCAGTTGGCTTTTGATTTCTACAAAGACGAACTGGTGACGGAGGAAGAGGTAGATGCTGCTTACAGCAAAGCTTTGAATGCCATAGAGGCGCTCGAACTGAAGAACATGCTGCGTGATGAAGCCGACAACATGGACTGCGTACTGAAAATCAACTCAGGCGCAGGTGGTACAGAGAGTCAGGATTGGGCAAGCATGCTGATGCGCATGTATTTGCGCTATGCCGAAACCCATGGTTACAAAACCACCATCTCTAACTTACAGGAGGGCGATGAAGCTGGCATCAAGACCTGCACCATCGAGATATTGGGCGACTATGCCTATGGCTATCTGAAAGGTGAAAACGGTGTGCATCGCTTGGTGCGTGTATCTCCCTACAATGCCCAAGGCAAACGTATGACATCGTTCGCGTCTGTTTTCGCTTCCCCACTGGTTGACGATACCATTGAAGTGAAAGTAGATATGGCCTGCGTGTCTTGGGACACCTTCCGAAGTAGTGGTGCTGGTGGTCAGAACGTGAACAAGGTTGAATCAGGCGTACGCTTGCGCTATCAGTATAAAGACCCTTACACGGGCGAGGAAGAAGAAATCCTTATCGAGAATACGGAAACACGCGACCAGCCCAAGAACCGTGAGAACGCCATGCAGCACCTTAAATCTATCCTCTACGACAAAGAATTGCAGCATCGCAACGAAGAGAAGGCCAAAGTAGAGGCTGGCAAGAAGAAGATTGAGTGGGGTTCGCAGATACGCAGCTATGTATTCGATGACCGTCGTGTGAAAGACCATCGTACCAACTACCAGACATCTGACGTGAACGGTGTGATGGATGGCAAGATCGACGGATTCATCAAGGCTTATCTGATGGAAAACGGTGAATAAGTGAAGGTAAGAAAAGACGAATAAATAATAACTAATAAATCTTTAACGATATGACTAAGACTATAAGAAATCAAAGGAAAGAGGCTCGTGAAAAACGCCAGGAGAAACAAGGAAAGCAATTGTTGTTCGGTTTTGCCATCATAGCCATTGTACTGGTGATACTGATGTTCATGTACTACTCAACCCAAGTATAAGCATGCCACAAGAGATAGAGCGCAAGTTCCTGGTCACAGACGACAGCTACAAACGCTTGGCTACATCGAGCAGTCACATCATGCAAGGCTATATTTGTAGCAGGAAGGGTTGTACTGTTCGTGTACGTATCCGTGCAGACAAAGGATACCTCACCATCAAAGGACCATCCGACAAGGCTGGTTTGAGCCGTTATGAGTGGGAGAAGGAAATCGACCTGCATGAGGCGGAAGACCTGATGAAGCTCTGTGAACCGGGCATTATCGACAAAGTGCGCTATCTCGTGCCGTCAGGCAAGCATACCTTTGAGGTGGACGAGTTCTTTGACGAGAACCAGGGTTTGGTCATGGCCGAAGTAGAACTGGCATCTGAGGACGAGCCATTCGAGAAGCCTACCTTTATTGGTAAGGAAGTAACGGGCGACCGTCGCTATTACAACGCTCATTTGCGTGAGCACCCTTATACTAAATGGAACAAGAGCAATGAATAATGTTCAGTGGACAGAATACGTACCTCAAGAGATGATCAACTTCCTGTTGGTCACTCTCTTCTCGTTGCTGATAGGCCTTTCCCTGCATAGACTCAACCTCAACAAGGAAAGCGAAAGAATCCTCTTCGGTACCGACCGTACGTTCACGTTTATAGGCATCTTTGGCTATCTGCTCTATATCCTCGAGCCAGAGAACTATACCCTCTACATCTTCGGAGGAATACTATTGGGCATGTTACTCTCCATCCATTACTATGTCAAGCAGTCACAATACCATCTGTTTGGCGTAACCACCATCGTCATAGCCCTCATCACCTATGCCCTACCCCCCATCGTCGTAACCCAACCTTCCTGGTTCTACGTCATGGTAGTAGTGTTAGTACTGCTCTTCATAGAGATGAAGCACAACTTCGCCGAGTTGGCACAACGCATGAAGAACGACGAGATGGTGACGCTGGCCAAGTTCTTGGCCATCAGTGGTATCATCCTTCCTATTCTACCCGACGAGAACCTGTTGCCAGACATCAACCTCACGCCTTATACCGTTTGGCTGGCCACGGTAGTAGTGAGTGGCATCAGCTACCTCTCCTATTTATTAAAGAGGTATGTGTTCCGTGAGTCGGGCACATTGGTAAGTGGCATCATCGGAGGTTTATACAGCAGCACGGCCACCATCAGCGTGTTGGCCCGCAAGGGCAAGCAAGCCACAGGTGCCGAGGCCGAAGAGTGTGTGGCTGCCATGCTCATGGCGGTAAGTATGATGTTTCTCCGCTTTCTGGTACTGATTGGCATCTTCAGCAAAGAAACGCTGTTTATCATCTGGCCTTATCTGCTGATCATGTCGGCGGTAGCTTTTGTGGTGGGCTTCCGTATCCATCACAAGAATCGCCAGCTGTTGGCAGCTGCCGTGAAGTTTGAAGATGATACCGACAGCAGCAACCCATTGGAGTTCAAGGTAGCACTGATATTCGCCGCACTCTTTGTTATCTTCACGCTGGTAACCCATTACACCTTGGTCTATGCCGGCAACAGCGGACTGCATGTCCTCTCATTCATCGCAGGTTTGAGCGACATCACCCCTTTCATCCTCAACTTGCTTGAAAGCACAGGCAGCATTGTAGTAGGAGTGGTAGCAGCATGCAGCTTGCAAGCCATCATCAGCAACATCTGCATCAACATGTGCTATGCCCTCTTCTTCTCAGGAGGCAACAAATCCATGAAACCACTCATCCTTCGAGGCTTCGGCATCGTCATCGCTGCCAATGTGGTGGTGTTGGCCATCCACTATTGCTTGTAAAGAACTACTGATAGAACCATAAAACAATCACCCCAGAGATGGAGCGATAAATTTTTATTCTACATAGATGATGAGTCTATGGTAATGAGTCAACGCAGGTACACCATGATCGGTAGCTTCCAATATCAAGTGAATGGTCTGACCCGGCTCAGCATCCGCAGGGATGGTAATGGAAGTAGAAGCCTTTGAAGGATTGTCCACCGCTACATCACCCGGATAAGTACCCACCTTGAATAGCCACCACTTGATGTCTACCTCATCCTTATCGGGGTCAGCAACTTTGGCTTTGATGGCCAATGTCTCACCAGACTTACCCTTTAGAGACAAAGGAGCTTTGATAACAGGATGATGGTTAGCTTCTTCATAAGCTGGTGTCACACTCCAATGCATACGTTCCGCAAAGTCGTTTTGGGCAGCAGGCACGAAATCGGGCATCACAGGGTCAGACGCACCCAACACAAACGTCGATGTTTGTCCTTCGGTATTGGGCTGCTTCCTGCCGCCCCATCCTCCGTAGCTATCATCCTCATAGGCACGTAAGCCGTTGCCCAACAGATTCAGATAGGTAAAGGTATCACCTTCCGCCAGGAACATACCCTTGGGCTGTGGAGGCATCCACACCACATAACCCATCTGTCGCAGTTCGTCGGCACTATACCCACTCAGTCCGAAATAGTCCATCACATCATCCTTCACCATCTGCTTGCCGTCACCCCAAAGGCGATACATGCCACCCAGAGGGCCCCGACTACTGATGTTGGCTGCCAGCCACTCAGCAGAATAATACACTTTATCTTCTTCTGACACCCTGTTTTGTGCGCCATACGCCAACGGTACCGTACCTCCACGGATATTCAACACCCCTATCTCGGGCCAGTTGGGCTTAATGTATTTGGCAAAGGTGTCGTCTTGGTCGCCACTCATGCAGAGATACACCTTCTGCTCAATCTTCTCTTTCAAAGCATTCCACTCGGCCTTTCCTTCATACTCGTCCTGAATGGATTTCAAGGCACGGGCTATGGTGCTGCATCCTCCCCAAGCTGTGACAAACAACTTTCCAGGTACATCATCGAGCATCTTTTCCTTGATAAGGTCGCTACCTGGGGAGTCTTTCGAGATATCACCATCAAACTCGATGTTGCCTATGCGAACGATGGAACGCATATATTCAGGTGTAGGGTAGTCGGCATGCACCTTCAGGTTGGGGTAGCAAGCCGTATAGGCGTCCACCACATCATCGATAAAACGTTCATTGGGATCCCAGCGCCACGACTCCATCGGACCGTAGTTCAAGCCATAGCGGGTATATTCGCGTCCGTCAACAAACCACTTCGTGCCTTTACCGTCGCCCTTCCAATGATACTGACTGCTGGCATACACCAAGCCCTCCAGTTGCATGTCGGGAGCATAAAGCACCAAACGAATCAGCGAGTTGAGGTCGTCGAGCTCGGGGTCGCAGGTAATAATCACTCGGGGCTTCTCTGGCTCATTAGATGTAGCTTGGCAAGCCACCATCATACACAACAGGCAGCCTACCGAAAGGACATAAGCAAGTTTCTTCATATTATTGTTGTTTTTTCTCTTCCTGAGGAATGCGATAGGCCGTATAGAGTTCGATAATGGCAGCTATCAGCAGACACACTATCCACTCGTTACCATGACTATAAAGCATCAATAAACCGGTAAATACCAGAAACAGTGCACCAAACATCTGTTGTCGATACAGCCTCTTCAAGGTCACGTTCTCCACCTGAGGTTGTGAGAATATCTGCGCGATGGCTGCTGTAATCGCCCCGATGATATACATATAGGGAGCATACTCCCAATGGGTGATATACACGGCAGCGCCTATCAATGCAAACACCATACCGCACATGAACAGTATGTTGAGTTCTTTCTTCATTCCTGGTCTTCCGCAAAGACAAAGATGTCTTCATTGGGTTTCTTCATGAAGTATTTCTCACGGGCAATGCGTTCAATGGAGGTGGAGTCAGCATTCAGCTCCTCCAGTTTGCGGGTACTTTCCCTGTACTCCTCGCGGTATTTCTCAATCTCGCTGCGAATGGCTGATTCCTCCTTTCGAAGTTCCATACGGTAGAGTATGCTGTTTTCATCTACAAAACCGATGATAACGGCGAATAACAGTATCGTGATGAGATACTTGTGCTTACCCAGGAAATTCCAAAACGACGACAGTTTGTCCATGATGCAATACTATTACTGTTGATTTCTGCAAATTTAAGGATATTTCTCGAATAAAGGAAACATAAATGAATAATTTGCAAAATAGAGGGAAAAACGTTATTTTTGCAGAAACAATAGCAGGAAAATAATATGGAAGACTACATAGTTTCGGCAAGGAAATACAGACCAGCCACCTTCGACACGGTGATTGGTCAGAAGGCACTGACCACCACACTCAAGAACGCCATTGCTGCCGGCAAACTGGCACAGGCTTATTTGTTCTGCGGTCCAAGGGGTGTGGGAAAGACCACCTGTGCCCGCATCTTTGCCAAGACCATCAATTGCCTGAACCCCACAGCCGATGGGGAGGCTTGCAATGAATGCGAAAGTTGCCGTGCCTTCAACGAACAACGTTCGTTCAACATTCACGAACTCGACGCTGCCTCCAACAACTCGGTGGACGACATCCGTCAGTTGGTGGAACAAGTGAGGATTCCGCCCCAGATTGGCAAGTATAAGGTATATATCATCGACGAGGTACACATGCTGTCCACCTCGGCATTCAATGCTTTCCTGAAGACATTGGAAGAACCACCCCGTCATGCCATCTTCATCCTGGCCACCACCGAGAAGCAGAAGATACTGCCCACCATCCTCTCGCGTTGTCAGATCTAC
>CAMJNN010000050.1 GCA_946407325.1 uncultured Prevotellaceae bacterium
ACAATCAAGGTCTTGTTATCATACATGAACAAGCTCACCTTAGCAGGACCTTCCATATAGAAATCCATATCCTGACTCATAACACGACGGATTTCATTCAAGGCAGGTTCTGGATAGTCATACAGGTTACCTTTGTCATCTGGAATAGTCAGCACATAGAGGTAGGCTCCTGTATATAATGCCTTGTGCAGGATGGGGAAGCCAGACACACCACCCGTCAACGGACGGCCAGCACTGATTACCTCCCAGCTATCATTCGTCTGATAGAGTATCTGAGGAATGATAAACTCACGCTTGCTCTTGCCATAACGGCCAAAATCGTTTACAATTGCCTTAAGGTCGGAGCAACGGAGTTCTGCCACCTCTGCAATCTTTTCAGGAATGGCCTTCAGCAAGCCAGAAGTGATAATCACATCGTGACCACCCTGGAGCTGTTTCTTGATCTTAGTCATGATATCAGGATCACCAGCTGCTTGCTCTGTCAGTAATACTATGTTCTGATCAGTTGCAAAAGTAGGATACATATCCATAGGCAGACCCATCATACCCAAATAATTCTGGAGGAAGTCCTCGCCCAACGCATGGAAAGGCTTGTAAGACTTGATACCGATAGGATTACCCAACTTGCCACATAACTCATCTGCCTTACGCAATACCACGTCGGCAATGCGAGCCATAGTAGTAGGAGTCACGGTCTGCTTACCATTCTGGAATGGAGCACGCATCTGGTCATAATCCCAACTGGTACCTGTACCCTGCCACTTGCCACGGTACTCGTCCCTTAGGTTCACACCTATCAACTGATTGTAGGCAAACAACATCACATCGCGACCTTTAGCGATAGCTGTCAGATGCAGCTGTTCAGCATAACGGTCCATGCTCATATTGATACCACCAGCATCAACCCAACCACCGCCATTGTAGCCTGGACGCAGATTCTCAAAAAAGCGCATAATATTATAGCTAAGGTAGTTCTGCAAATGCTGGTCACCAGCAGGATCACGTGTTTCAGTACCTGTCCATACACCATCAAAGATAGTAGGACCATCCTGGAGATTGAAGCCCAAGCCTGCAAAATGATCGTACCAGTTAGGGTACTTGATAATCACCTTCACTTTGGGATTTACTGCCTTAGCTGGTCCTACCACCAATTCCCTACCTGCTTCATTCATCAGCTTCAGGCGATACTCAGTCCAAGTCATATTTCCTTTTGCTGCCACCTCTACCGGACTCTTACAGCTGGTAAAGAAGAAGTCGTCAAGCAGAAATTCATCGAAATGCTTTGCTGTGTGCTCTGCAATATTCTGCACAATCTTTCTATGTTCTGGGTCAGAATAACAGAAAGTTTCAAACTCATTAGCCTCATTCACGGTATATGTAATACCGCCAGCCACCTCTATACCTTGCTTAAGGAAGAAATTCTTTGCTTTCTCAAGGGTAGCATCATCTACAATCAGTAAATCACGGTGGGTTTCCAGATAAATCTTATCCACATCCAGCTGGTCAGAGATAGTCTTCCAGGTGGATTCCAACCACTGGGTGTCTTTCATCTTGTCCACCTCATAGGCTCTAACATACACTGATACTTTAAAATTCTTGTGTTTAGCCTCTGCCATATTAATGGTGAGGAAACATGCCATCAAACAGAGGCATACTTTCAGAATAAAATTCTTTCTCATAATTAAATCAATTTATATTTGACTTCAGGTTGATTAAAATGTCCATTTTGCTGCCAATGACGGAATAACAAAGAACTTGTCATTATCACCATTGTCATTGAAGATAAAGTTATTACTTACTTCTATTTCAGTACCCAAGCTGAGATTCACACCGTCCATACCTTTCAGTGTGTTGAAATTAACCCAGAACTGAGGTTGACTTAACAGGATCAGTTTACCTTTCACATCCGGATCATACCACAGGTCAGCAAAACCCGAGAATGTGAGCAAGCCTTTCGCAAAGTTAAGTCCCCATACGGCAGTACCCTGAACTCCGGCAAAGCCTTTACGACCCATACCTTTGAAATATTGTTTATACAACAGCTGCAGAGAGAAGGTCTTGGAGAAATCTGCGCTTGCCCAGTTCCAGGCACCACCCAACAGCAAAGCATGTTGGAAACGGGAGGCGATGGCAGTATGCTCAAGACTGGTGGCACCACCATTATATTCTATATGAGCAGCCCAGCGCTTGTTCTTGGTGACATTGAACTCACGGGAGATTTCCCAATAAGCACCAGCAGCACCATCTGTAAAATAGGTGATATCAGTAAACAGGAAAGTAGAACCCCATTTATCTGGTTTGTACATTTCTACCGTTGTGGTGACATTAGGGCGACCGGTCAAATCGCTATATAAAGTATGACCTAAGTCGTACAACAATTGCACGTTCTGACCTTCAGCCGTTGACCATTGACCGTTGACTATTGTCAACGTCATCATTATACAAAATATCCACTTCTTCATATTGCTATACTATAAACGCTATAATTATATCTTTTAAATCAACGGAGCTATGTACTTGAGCACAAAGAATGCAGCCAGTACATACATCACCCACGAAAGCTCCTTGGCCTTGCCAGAGAGCACCTTCACTGCCACATATGAAAGCATACCCATAACGATACCCTCAGAAATGCTGGCCGTGAACGGCATCATAATAATAGTGATGAAACAAGGCATAGCCTCTGACATATCATCAAACTGTATCTTGGAAATGCCCCTCATCATCATCACGCCCACCAACACCAAAGCACTGGTGGTAGCAGCACTCGGGATGATTAAGAACAATGGCGAGAAGAACAATGACAAAAGGAAAAACATAGCTACTGTAAAGGCCGTCAGACCTGTGCGTCCGCCTTCGGCAATACCCGTAGTGCTCTCTACGTAAGTTGTAACAGTAGAAGTTCCACACATAGCGCCCACTGTTGTACCTACAGCATCTGCCATCAGAGCCCTACTCAGTCCGTGAATCCTACCATCACTTTTAACCATACCTGCGCCAGTGGCGGCACCTATCAATGTGCCAAGGGTGTCAAACAAGTCCATAAGCAACAGAGTGAACACCACTATATAATATTCAATATCCAACGAAATAAACTTGGAGAAATCGAACTTGAAAGCCACTGGACTGATTGAGTCTGGCAAGCTCATCAATGAGAAGTCTTCTGGAATCTGGGTAACACCAAACGGGATGCCTATCAGCGTCATCAGGATGATGGTGATGAACAAGGCACCTTTCACATTCAATTTAAGCAAGGCTGCTCCCACCAAGACTCCAAATACCGCTATCAACGAGGTAGGATTCCAACTGCCTAATGCCGTTATCGTGGAACCATTAGCTACAATCACCCCACCATTCTTTAATCCGATATAGGCAATGAACAAGCCAATACCGACAGAGATGGAATAGCGTAGATTGATAGGAATGGCATGGACAATGGTCTCACGCACTTTCAACCATGTAAGGATAATAAAAGTAATACCCTCAAAAAACACTGCAGCCAAAGCTTCTTGCCATGTGTAGCCCATCACGGCCACCAATGTATAGGCGAAGAATGCATTTAACCCCATGCCTGAAGCTAAGGCAAAAGGCAACTTAGCATAAAATGCCATCACCAAAGTAGCTACAGCGGCAGCAATCACCGTTGCAGAGAACACGGCCCCCTTGTCCATCCCGGCATCACCCAGAATCAATGGATTAACGGCTAAAATATAGCTCATGGTCAAGAAGGTTGTCAAACCAGCTAACAATTC
This sequence comes from uncultured Prevotellaceae bacterium, assembly GCA_946407325.1. The sequence continues at coordinate 3,753 of CAMJNN010000050.1, forward strand.
GAATCTTATCCGATGCTTTTCATGATCGAATCCTAAATAGCTTAATAATTTGTATTTCATAGTTTTAGGTTAATAATAAACTAAATTATGCTTGGTTCCCCTTGGGAAGAATGAGGTTAAGCAGCAAACCCACCAAAGCTGCCAAGCCGATTCCTGAGAGGCTGAAAGTACCAGCAGAAAATACAGCACCACCAATACCAGTTGTCAAAATCACACTGGCAATAATCACATTACGGGTAATGCCGAAATCTACCTTGTTGCGCATCAGATTCTGAATACCCACTGCAGCGATGGAACCAAAAAGCAACAGCATGATGCCACCCAACACTGCTTGTGGAATGCTTTGCAACAAAGCGTTCAACTTGCCGATGATAGAGAACAGAATGGCCGTTACAGCTGCAATTCTCAATACCTGAGGATGGGTAATACGGGTAATCTGTACAGCACCCGTAACCTCACTATAAGTGGTCACAGGAGGGCCTCCCAACAGAGCGGCTGCCAAACAAGCCAAACCATCACCTAACATTGTGCGATGCAAGCCAGGATTCTTCACAAAGTCCTTGTCTGCTACAGCGCCTATTGCGTAAACATCACCCACATGCTCAATCACAGCGGCTAATGCTACAGGCATCATAAAGACAAATGGTTCCCAAGCAAAGGCAGGCAACTGTGGGTTACGAATGTTTTGAGGCAAAGCAAACCAAGGAGCATCTATCACTGACTGAAAATTAACTTCACCCATACAAATAGCAACGACGAAGCCAACAATGATTCCAGAAATGACAGGTAGCAACTTGATCAACCCCTTGCCAAACATCAGTACGATGACTGAAGTAGCCAATGCAATCAGAGCAAGCAGCCAGTTGGTCTTTGCCATATCCACTGCAGTACCAGATAGCGAGAGACCTATCAACATAATCACAGGGCCTATCACTACCGGAGGGAACAGGCGATCAAGCAACTGCATACCCTTCCATTTCACTAGGGCTGATGTCAAAAAATAGACCAACGACACACCAGCAAAACCAGCCAATGTGCCCGGCATGCCCCATTGTTCAGACGCTGCAATGATAGGTGCGATAAAGGCGAAACTGGAACCCAAGAAGATAGGTACCATGCCTTTGGTTACCAAATGAAAGATTAACGTACCGATACCTGCAGAAAACAGGGCAGTAGCTGGATCAAGCCCTACCAACAATGGCACTAAAACAGTAGAGCCGAATGCCACAAACAAGAATTGTACTCCGACAATTGTTTTTCGTCCTGGTGTTAGATTCACTTCATTCATGAAAGTTTCATATTGATTTGTTTGTACAAAGATAGGTAAAATTATTATCTTTGCACCAAAAAGAAAAAAGAAAAATGCAAGACCCCAAACATATCAAAATACAGGATTTCAACTACGACTTGCCAGATGAGCGCATTGCCAAGTTCCCCTTGCCGGAGAGAGACCACTCAAAGTTGCTGTTATACAGGCATGGAGAAGTGGGCGAGGACATTTTTACTTCCTTGCCCAACTATATAGAAAAAGGTGAACTGATGGTGTTCAACAACACGAAGGTGATACAGGCTCGTCTGCACTTTCGCAAAGAGACAGGAGCGCTGATCGAAGTGTTTTGCCTAGAGCCCATAGAACCTGCTGACTATGCCCTCAATTTTCAACAAACGGAGCATGCTGCATGGTTATGTCTCGTCGGCAACTTAAAAAAATGGAAAGGTGAAATCCTGAAGAGGGAAATGATTGTAAAAGGCAGACTCATTACCTTGACTGCAGAACGAAAACAAGAAGTGGGCACCAGTCATTGGGTAGATTTCCGCTGGAATAACAAGAAGATTACTTTTGCCGACATCCTTGAGGTTTTTGGTGAGTTGCCTATTCCACCTTATTTAAATAGAGAGACTCAGGAGAGCGATAAGGTAACCTACCAAACTGTCTATTCAAAGATAAAGGGTTCGGTAGCAGCCCCTACGGCTGGGCTGCATTTTACCCAACGTGTATTGGATGCCCTCAAGGAAAAAGAAGTAGACATGGAGGAGCTCACCCTTCATGTAGGTGCCGGCACTTTCAAGCCCGTGAAGAGCGAGATGATCGAAGGACATGATATGCATACCGAATGGATCTCTGTTCGCAAATCCACCATTGAAAGCCTCATCCGCCATGAAGGAAAGGCTATCGCTGTGGGCACCACCTCGGTACGCACCTTAGAGTCGCTCTATCACATGGGAGTAACCCTAAAACTTCATCCTGACGCCACCGACGAGCAACTGAAGGTGAAACAGTGGCAACCCTACGAGATGACTTCCGAAACAAACAATATCTCTTCGGTAGATGCCTTGCAATCGTTGCTTGATTATATGAACAGCCATGACCTTGATACGCTTCACAGCAGTACCCAGATTATCATCGTCCCCGGTTATCATTATCAAATTGTCAAAGCTATGGTCACCAATTTCCACCAGCCACAAAGCACACTACTTTTACTGGTTTCGGCATTTGTACATGGTGATTGGCGAAAAATTTACAACTATGCTTTATCGCACAAGTTCCGTTTCTTAAGCTATGGTGACTCTTCATTCATCATTCCATAATAGTATGCCAAAAGATAACCTAAATGAGATGGTGCCTCTCTGCGATGCAGAAGGCAATATTATTGGAGCGGCCACACGTGGCGAATGTCACAATGGTAGTAAGTTAATGCATCCAGTGGTACACTTGCATGTATTCAATTCAAGAGGTGAACTCTACTTGCAAAAACGACCCGATTGGAAAGATATTCAGCCTGGGAAATGGGACACAGCTGTTGGTGGGCATGTGGATTTGGGTGAGAATGTAGAGCAAGCGTTAAGAAGAGAAGTGGAAGAAGAAATTGGCATCACTGATTACACCCCTGAACGCATCAAAGTATATGTATATGACTCTGTACGCGAGAAAGAGTTGGTGTTTGTACACAAAACCGTGTATGATGGTGATATACGTCCAACTTCCGAGTTAGACGGTGGACGTTTCTGGAGTATAAGTGACATCAAAGCCAACATAGGCAAAGGCATTTTCACGCCCAACTTCGAACAAGAATTCCAACAGGTATTTGGCAAATAGTTGGATTTTTCATTATCTTCGCACTAAGAAAAAAAACATACCATTATGAAAAGATTGCAAGCATTGATCATAGCGATTACATCTGTCATCGGCCTCATGGCGCAAACCGACTTTCCCCTGCCCCAGATACCTGAAACGATTGCACAACCTGAAGCGAGACTATCTTATTTACTAAATCATTTCTGGGACAACTACCAATTTACCGACACCACGCAAGTTAACAAAGACCTGGGCGAGCAAGGCTTTGCTGATTTTCTAAACTTGATGAGCTATGGCAACGACGAGATCATCGACCAAGCCACCAAGGCATTTTATGACCAAGCTTTCAGCAGTCGTTGGGGAAAGACACATTATAGTCAGTTGATAAACCATTACCTAGATAACCCCAACTCACCTTTGCGCAACGATGGTATCTACGTGCATTTCCTACGTAACATACGTCCTTACTATGCCAACGATGCAGCTGCCCGAGAGCGCTATGCTTTCAAACTGAAACAAGCCAAAAAGAATCTGCCAGGTCAGCCTGCCTCCGATTTCTCCTACACTGAGCGTAGTGGAAAACAGGGGAGAATGAGCGGTATCCAGGCAAAGTTCACGCTTTTATTCTTCCATGACCCTGACTGCGAGAACTGTAAGCGCATCATGCCTATAGCCATACAAGAGAGCTTGCTTCAACGTCAAGACTTAAAAGTGTTACTGATTTACGCCGACAAAGACTTCGATGCTTGGAGAAAAGATGTGCGCACCTACCCTACCAATTGGATAGATGCCTATAGTCCTAATGGGGAAATAATGCAGAAATTGATATATTATGTGCCAGCCACCCCTTCCTTCTATTTATTGGACACGAATAAGAAGGTTATACTCAAAGATGCTCCCCTTGATACGGTACTAGCTTTCCTGCAGCAAAACTAAAAAGAGATTAGGGCTATACCCTTTATCTTTAAAGAATAGACTATTACTCTTTTTGGAAATCTTTGCGACGAAGAACAAAACTGCTACTTAAATAGCGTGCTCTTACCACATCATCCTCCGCCAGCTCTTCTGGTGTGCCGTGTCTAAAAATCTTCCCCTCGAAAAGCATGTAGGCACGATCAGTGATGCTGAGCGTTTCCTGCACATTATGGTCGGTTATAAGGATACCAATGTTACGGTACTTCAGTTTCCACACAATCTGCTGGATATCTTCCACTGCAATAGGATCGACTCCCGCAAACGGCTCATCCAGCATAATGAACTTTGGATCAATGGCTAAGCAACGGGCTATTTCCGTACGTCTGCGTTCGCCACCCGACAGCTGGTCACCCTTGTTCTTGCGCACCTTCTGTAAACGGAACTCATTGAGCAGACTCTCCAACTTTTCTTTCTGGTACTCCTTAGGTTTGTCGGTCATCTCCAGCACAGAGGCTATATTGTCCTCCACACTCATCTGACGGAACACCGATGCTTCCTGCGGCAAATAACCAATGCCTTTTCGTGCACGCAAATACACAGGAAACTTGGT
>CAMJNN010000051.1 GCA_946407325.1 uncultured Prevotellaceae bacterium
ACGTAACAATTAAACATTATCTATTAAACAACTCAAACGTAATCTTGATACCAAACTCCCGCTTCTTTTGCTGGGCAAACGACATAAAGAGTCCAAAATCAAAGATGTGCGTTCCCAAGCCATAGCCCACCTCATAAAAAGGATCCTGGTGGGGCAGGAACACCGTATTGAAATAAATACGCTCATTCATCACATACTTCAAGTATTTGGCCACATGGGGAATAATCAGGAACGGTGCCTGATAGGTGGCATGAAACCTTAAATACTTTGTAGATGAGTTGTAAACATCGCTATTAAGCAGATGGAACACACCACCGATATCATCGCTCCATCCCAAGGGTAAGTTATGTCGGCGGAATCGTTCAAAGTCGATAAAGTACAGATGGTCCTTGTAGGCAAATGCTCCTGCACCAAAACGCAAATACAATGTACGTTTCAATCCAAGTGGATAATCATCCTGAATATCCACTTCGAAACGGTCATATACCGTTGAGTTCTTCAATATGCCACCCAATCCTTTCTCCCACTCGAAGATAAAGGTAGGATACGAAGAATGGAGGTTTACCTTACGTTTACCATCCATATAATAATACTGTCCTGGCGTATAGGTAAGCCTCATCATCGGAGCGAAAGTGTTGTAAACACGATTGTATTTCTCATTCGTATTTCCTGTAGCAGCCCTTCTATGCAGGTTAAGCCCCAAGTCCAAGGTAAAGCCATTGAAAATCTCCCAACTATGCGAAATCTTGAGATAGGTGTGGTTGAAGTATTCCAGGTTCACCTCCGAGAGATTCACCTTCTCACCCGTAGCTGCTTCTAGGTCGTTTATCACCTCGTTGTTATACACCTTATCACCATTACCCATCTCAAAATTCCAAGAAGCTCGTTTCGAAGGCGAATAATCAAAAGTACCCCTCACCAACCAGTAGAACTCCTTATGTTTGAAGTTGAAGCCCAAACGGGGGGTTATCTCAAACACACGATCGTTAACCATCCTTCGGGTATAGCGCATATCCATCTTATAGGAGACACCGTTACGATGACTATAGCCCACCAGTTGGGGATTGAACAAAGGCGTGATACGGAAATTGCCCACATCTTTTACATAAAAATTACTTCTGTTTACAAAGGCTTCCCCTACATTGTTCCAAAAACGGTTGCGTTTATCCTTCACATTCTCCAAACTGTCGCGTTGCCTATTCCATTGCGAATTGATGTATTCGGTATATAGATCCAGCTCCTCGGTGGTAAGAGGCGTGGGACGATGTTGCTCGAAATAACGCACATCCCTTATGGGAGCACTGTCATCACTACTCAGACGATAATAGCGCGACAGGTCATACTTGTCTCCACCTCGTTGACGCAGTTCTTTTAAGTTGAAGTTGGGCGTCTCATGTTGAATGTCCTGATAATTCAACAAGCCTTTATAGGTAGCATTGATACGATTACCCATGAAATGGAAAAGCACATCCAAATCATAGCTCATCGGCAACATCTCTGTTTGGGTATCCACCCACCCCATTGTCATCTTATTTTTGAAAATCATCAACTCATTACGTCCCTCAAAATACATCTCCCTAATCGTCCAAGCCCCATTGGTGATGATGACATAGCCTTCCACCAGCTGATAACTGACCACTTTGGGTTGGAAGCTTATCTTATATTGCTGGACATTTCCCCAATGAAAGACAGAGTCCAAAGTATAGGTATAATATTTGTTCCTATTGGGGGATAATGGTGATATCAGCTTGTCCTGCAGCAGCATGTGATTATAGGGCGTGATGTGGAAAAAGTCAGATAACCTACCGTCTGCCTCGAAAAAACTGTTGGTGGTGCCCAACATGGCCTCTGTTCGTTGGTCATAGATGTCCGGTGAGGTAAAATGCAGCTGATTGATGGTCTCGATAAAGAATTTCCGTTGTCCTTTCTTACTGACACGGAACATACCAGGTATCTGATGATAGAACACATTCTTCTTGCGCACATTTACCTGCCCCTTGATATAGAGTTGCGCATTGTATTCACTCGCCAAGCCCACGTTATTAGTAGCCTTCTCAACTGTCAGACCGACGATACTGTCAGCCAACAAATCGATGACTTCATGCTGCTTCGCACTGACAGTGACTACTGTCAGCGAGAAAGTCATCATAAAGACTAACCACGAGATGAATCCTATTATATGCTCTTTTTTCATAATCTAAATAGCAAAAGTAGAAATTTAATTTGTACTTTTGTGGCAAATTACCGTTAAAAGATAAACTAACATGTCAAAAATGAGATTTTTTGCCCTGCAAGAGTTGGCCAACAGGAAACCTGTGGAAGTGAACCTCCCGTCTGATAAGCTGAATGATTACTATGGTACCCATGTATTCGATCAGCAAAAGATGCAGGAGTTTCTTCCCAAAGAGGCATATAAAGCAGTACAAGATGCCATCGAGAAAGGAAAGCCTATCAGCATTGAAACAGCCGACCAGATTGCCAATGGAATGAAGAGCTGGGCAAAAACCCTCAATGTGACACACTATACCCACTGGTTCCAGCCATTGACTGACGGTACAGCTGAGAAGCATGACGGTTTTATTGATTTCGACAAAAATGGCGATGTGATAGAGCGCTTCTCAGGCAAGCTGCTTATCCAACAGGAGCCTGATGCCTCATCTTTCCCCAGTGGTGGCATACGCAACACCTTCGAAGCTCGTGGCTACACAGCTTGGGACGTTTCTTCTCCTGCCTTTGTGGTGGACGATACGCTCTGTATTCCTACCATCTTCATCTCTTATACAGGTGAAGCTTTGGATTACAAGACTCCTTTGCTGAAAGCGTTGGCTGCTGTGGATAAAGCAGCTACCTCTGTATGCAAGTTTTTTGACACAAAGGTTAAACGTGTACATGCCAACCTAGGTTGGGAGCAGGAGTATTTCCTAGTGGATCTCGCTTTGTATAATGCACGCCCTGACCTTTGTCTGACGGGTCGTACACTGATGGGACACTCATCAGCTAAAGACCAACAGTTAGATGACCACTATTTCGGCTCCATCCCTGCCCGTGTCACTGCTTTCATGAAAGAAGTAGAGATTGAGTGCTACAAGTTGGGCATCCCTGTAAAGACCAGACATAACGAAGCTGCACCCAACCAGTTTGAGTTGGCTCCTATCTTTGAAAATGTCAACCTCGCCAATGACCACAACCAAGTGGTGATGGATCTGATGAAGCGCATCGCAGGTAAGCATAACTTTGCCGTATTGCTGCACGAAAAGCCTTTCAATGGCGTAAATGGTTCAGGTAAGCACAATAACTGGTCGCTCTGCACCGATACGGGCATCAACCTGTTTGCCCCAGGTAAAAACCCACAGGGCAATATGTTGTTCCTCACCTTCCTGGTGAACGTGCTGATGATGGTTTATAAGAACCAAAATCTATTGAGGGCTTCCATCATGAGTGCCACCAACTGCTATCGACTGGGCGCAAACGAGGCACCTCCTGTCATCTTGTCTATCTTCTTGGGCAAACAGCTGACGGCTGTATTGGATGAGTTTGTTAAACAAGACTATAGCAGCAAAAGTGACAAGGCAGAAAACCTGACCTTGAAATTGGGTATCGACCGTATTCCTGAGATATTATTGGATACCACCGACCGTAACCGCACCTCACCCTTTGCTTTCACAGGCAACCGCTTTGAGTTCCGTGCCGTAGGTTCTTCAGCCAACAATGCAGGTGCTATGATAGCCATCAATGCTGCTATGGCCAACCAGTTACAGGAGTTCAGGGCCACCATCGACAGTTATATGGAAGAAGGTATGAGCAAGACAGAAGCCTTGTTCCACGCACTGAAAGAGGCAATCATCGAATCTGCTCCTATTCATTTTGAAGGTGATGGTTACTCTGAAGAATGGAAGAAGGAAGCTGCCAAGAGAGGCTTAAGTATGATCAATAACGTGCCTGAGGCCTTGATGCATTATGAGAGCAAACAGTCGAGGGCTGTCTTGATTGGCGAACATATTTTCAACGAGACCGAATTGGCAAGTCGTCTGGAAGTAGAGTTAGAGAAATTCACCAAGAAAGTACAGATTGAAAGCCGTGTCTTGGGCGACTTGGCCATCAACCATATTGTACCTATAGCTGTTACTTACCAAAACCGACTCTTAGAGAATGTGCGTGGCTTGCGTGAAGTGTTTGATGATGCAGAATATGAAACACAGAGTGCCGACCGCAAGGAACTGATACGTGAAATTTCTTTCCGTATAACAGAAATCAAAAGACTGGTGAAGGAAATGACAGAGGCTCGCAAGAAAGCCAATCACATGGAGAACTACCAGGAACGTGCATTTGCTTATGAGCAAGAAGTGAAGCCTTACCTGGAGGAAATCCGTGAGCACATCGACAAACTCGAGATGGAGATTGACGATGAGATATGGCCTTTGCCAAAATATCGTGAGTTGTTATTTACCAAATAAGAATAATCCCCGCCCAACGGACGGGGATTATTCTTTATCCGATTTTAGAGATCTTCTTTAATTTTTCCTCATCGATAATCTTGATCTTACGCCCATCAATGGCAATCAGTTTTTCCGAAGCGAATTGCGACAAGGTACGGATAGCGTTCGAGGTAGTCATATTCGAAAGGTTGGCCAAATCCTCACGCGAAAGATAGATACTCAGCGTAGAGTTGTCTTCTTCCAACCCATAGCTCTCCTTCAGGAACAATAGTGATTCAGCCAATCGGCCACGAATATGCTTTTGCGTCAGGTTCACTGTGCGACGATCGGCCACACCCAAGGAAGCCGACAAGTTGCGGATAAAAAAACAAGCCAGACGGATATTCTCTTTCACCAGTTCATCAATGAGCGACAAAGGTATCAGACATACTACAGAAGACTCAACGGCAGCGGCTGCATTGACATAGGTCTCGTTGGCAAAGTAAGCACGGAAGCCAAAGTACTCCACAGGCTTGATCATGCGCACAATCTGACTTCTACCACCCACACCCTCCTTGAACACCTTCACCTTGCCTTTCAGCAAGCAGAAAAGATGAGTAGGCTGCTCGTCCTCGCTGTGCACAATCTCGTTCTTCTTATAAGTCTGCAGGGTGAAACTGCCAGCCAAACGTTCACGCTGATCAAGAGTCAATGGTGCCCAAAGATCCGAAATCAGCTCAGGGATATTAATATCCGTAACATTAAGTTTCACCATTGCACTAATTGTTTAATAAGAATCGCTCCGCTTCAATAGCCGCCTTACAGCCACTTCCCGCAGCTGTGATAGCCTGACGATAGTGAGGGTCTGCCACATCACCAGCAGCAAACACACCAGGAACATTCGTCCTCGGACTGCTTCCCTCGGTTACGATATAACCAGCTGCATCCGTCTCCACATAGTCCTTGAAGATGTCTGAGCTGGGCTTATGACCAATAGCTAAGAAGAAGCCATCGATAGGCAAGTCATAATGACGTTCATCAGCCTCACCTCTGCGATGAACCAGGTGTACACCTTCCACGCCGTTCTCACCAAAGAGTCCCTCTGCATTGTGTTCGAACAATACCTCAATCTTAGGATGATTCATCACACGTTCCTGCATGATCTTCGATGCACGTAGGAAAGGCTTACGTACAATCAGATATACTTTTGCAGCCAAGCCTGCCAGATAGGTAGCCTCCTCGCAAGCAGTGTCGCCACCACCTACAACAGCCACGACCTTCTTGCGATAGAAGAAACCGTCGCAAGTGGCACAAGCACTTACGCCCATGCCAGCATATTTCTTTTCATCTTCCAAACCCAGATACTTGGCAGCAGCACCGGTAGCAATAATCAGAGCCTCTGTCTCGATGACCTTTTCGCCATCAATGGTAATCTTGAACGGACGCTGGCTCAAATCAGCCTTAGTGGCCACACCTTGACGAAGGTCGGCGCCAAATCTCTCAGCCTGTTGACGCAAGTCTTCCATCAGCTGGTTGCCGTCCACACCTTGAGGATAACCTGGAAAATTCTCTACTTCTGTAGTTGTCGTCAGCTGACCACCAGGCTGCAAACCTGCATACAACACAGGTTGTAGGTTGGCACGTGATGCATATATAGCGGCAGTATAGCCAGCAGGTCCCGAACCGATAATCAGCAATCTTACTTTTTCTGTATCCATAATATCTTTTTTTTAATTTGGCAATTGACAATTGACAATTAATTATACATTATCTTAAGTCGATAACCTCCACACCAGGGTACTGGCTTTTGTCAAACACAAAAGCTGTAGCTGGAAGGGGTTGTTGTTTCACCTCATAGCGTTTGATGTCTATCACCACTACATCCAAACCACCCCTGCTCGCCATACTGAGGCGCACGGGATAGAGTTTTGTCTGATGTATCAACAGGACAATGCTCTGCATCTCCTCGCGAGGGACTGTGGTTGTCATAATAATCTTTCTGACATCAGGCACACCCGTCTCGCCATACTTCAGGTCGTAGCCTTGCTCATAGAGTGACATCCATGCATAGGGATTCAGTGACTGCAACTCTTCTTCTGTGGGCTCAGACACATTCACCTCCTCGTTTTCCTCTACCAATGTCCATTGTGTCTTGCCATCAAACCAAGTCTTCATGCCAGGAGTCTCCAACACAAACTGTCTGCCTTGCACGGTAATGTGGCCTTGCGAGCTTTGTTCATCCATATACACCGAGAAGTCAATGGATACACAGCCTTCGGCAAAGGCCTTCTTCACCACCTCATCCAACAACTCCTTAGGCGTTTGAGCCATTGAAAACTGAAAGTTGAACATTGAAAATAGGAACATAATGAGAGCTGTGCTTAATAAGTGCCTACGCATCCCTTTCCCTACAGTTTTTTCACCCATTCGCTTCATCTTCAATTTTCAATTCTTGAAATTGGCCAATTTCTCCTCCAACGCCATTTCGTCCACACACAGTACATCACGCGGCTTACTGCCCATAGCAGGACCCACGATGCCCGCTTTCTCCAACTGGTCCATCAATCGTCCGGCACGATTATAACCTATAGAGAACTTACGTTGTATCAACGACGTTGACCCTTGCTGATGAACTACCAACAAACGGGCAGCATCCTCGAACAGAGAGTCTAACTTATCCATATCCACATCGGCACCACCACCTTCTGAGTCGGTATCATCCGCCACCTCAGGCAGGTAGAACGGTGTGGTATAGCCTTGTTGCTCAGCAATAAACTTCACAATATTCTCTATCTCAGGCGTATCGATAAATGCACACTGTACACGCACAGGGTCATTGCCTTGCAGGAACAGCATATCACCCTTACCAATCAACTGGTTGGCACCCGGACGGTCAAGGATAGTACGCGAGTCAATCATAGCAGCCACACGGAAAGCTATTCGTGCAGGGAAGTTTGCCTTGATGGTACCAGTAATGATATTGGTCGTTGGTCGCTGGGTAGCGATAATCATGTGGATACCCACAGCACGAGCCAACTGGGCGATACGTGCAATAGGCAACTCCACTTCCTTACCAGCCGTCATGATCAAGTCACCAAACTCATCAATCACCACCACGATATAAGGCAAGAAACGATGTCCATGGTTAGGATTCAGACGGCGACTGTTGAATCGTTCGTTATATTCTTTGATATTGCGCACCTTGGCCATCTTCAGCAAATCATAGCGGGCATCCATCTCAGCACACAGCGAGTTAAGCGTACGCACCACCTTCTTCACATCCGTTACCACAGGTTCTTTGGCATCTTCCAACTGCGCCAGGAAATGATGGTCAAGTTCGCTATATACGCTAAACTCCACCTTCTTAGGATCCACCAACACCAGCTTCAGTTCAGCAGGATGCTTCTTATACAGCAACGAAGCAATCATAGCATTAAGTCCCACCGACTTTCCCTGACCTGTAGCACCAGCCACCAGCATGTGTGGCATCTTGGCCAAGTCAATCACGAACGGTTCGTTGCTGATGGTCTTACCAAGCACCATTGGCAAATCGGCCTTGCTCTCCTGGAAAGCCTTACTGCCAACCACACTCTGGCCAGACACCACCCTTGGCGTCTTGTTCGGCACCTCAATACCAATGGTACCCTTACCAGGAATAGGAGCGATGATACGAATACCCAATGCAGCCAACTGTAAAGCGATGTCATCTTCCAGATTGCGCACCTTAGCAATACGAATACCCTCGGCCAATGTCAACTCATACAGTGTGATGGTAGGTCCCACCGTTGCCGTAATAGTTTTGATTTCAATACCAAAACTACGCAGCACCTCCACTATGCGGTTCTTGTTCTCTTGCTGCTCCTCCATATCCACACTCGGACCGTCATTGTC
>CAMJNN010000052.1 GCA_946407325.1 uncultured Prevotellaceae bacterium
CACCGTATCATGGGTATCGTCAATACCGATGACATGCAGATTGTGTTCTCAGACACGCCAGGTGTCTTGAAACCGAATTATAAGTTGCAGGAGTCGATGCTAGCATTCTCGGAGTCTGCTTTGCAGGATGCTGATGTGTTGCTATATGTAACTGATGTGGTGGAGAATCCAGAGAAGAACATGGATTTTCTTAGGAAAGTTCAGAAGATGGACACACCGATTCTTCTGCTTATCAATAAAATCGATGAATTAAGGGAGAATAGTCAGCAAGCCCTTGCAGAAATCGTAGAGAAGTGGCATGCGCTGTTGCCTAAAGCAGAGATCCTTCCGATATCTGCGAAGAATAAGTTTGGTATTGATATGCTGCTGAAGCGTATTCAGGAGCTGTTGCCCGAGAGTCCTGCCTATTTTGATAAGGATCAGCTGACGGATAAGCCTGCCCGATTCTTTGTTTCAGAGATTATCCGCGAGAAGATACTGCTCTATTACGATAAGGAGATTCCATATTCTGTTGAGGTACGAGTGGAAAGCTTTAAGGAAGACGAGAAGCATATCCATATCAATGCGTTGATCTATGTGGAGCGTGACAGTCAGAAAGGTATCATTATCGGCCATCAGGGAGTGGCTCTCAAGAAGGTGAGCACAGAGGCGCGCAAATCATTGGAGAAGTTCTTTGGTAAGCCGATCTTCCTTGAAATCTTTGTGAAGGTGGATAAAGATTGGCGCTCGTCAGAGCGGGAATTGGATAACTTTGGTTATAATCCGGATTAAATATAATAATATGGGTAATTTAGTAGCAATTGTAGGACGTCCCAATGTGGGTAAGTCGACGCTTTTCAACAGATTGACGAAAAGTCGTCAGGCTATTGTCAGCGATGAAGCTGGTACCACGCGTGACCGCCAATATGGCAAGTGTGATTGGAATGGTCGCGAGTTCTCTGTCGTTGATACAGGTGGCTGGGTTGTCAATTCTGATGATATATTCGAGGAGGAAATCCGTAAGCAGGTGATCATTGCGACGGAAGAGGCTGATTTGGTGCTTTTTGTCTGCGATATCAAGAATGGTGTGACAGATTGGGATATGGACGTTGCACAGATTCTGCGTCGCGCCAAGTTGCCTGTTCTTCTGGTGGCAAACAAGGCAGATGACAATAAGAATCTCTATGATCAATACGAGTTCTATAATCTTGGTCTTGGCGATCCTTACTGCATCAGCGCTGCAACGGGAAGTGGTACGGGCGATTTGCTCGACAAGGTATTGGAGATGTTGCCAGAGAAGAACTCTGACCAGTTGGAGGAAGGTATCCCTCGTTTTGCTGTTGTTGGACGTCCGAATGCAGGGAAATCCAGTATCATCAACGCATTCATAGGCGAAGAACGCAATATTGTCACAGAGATAGCTGGTACCACGCGTGATTCCATCTATACCCGTTACGATAAATTCGGCTTTGACTTCTATCTTGTGGATACAGCGGGTATCCGTCGTAAGAATAAGGTGACGGAGGATTTGGAGTTCTATAGTGTGATGCGTTCCATCCGTGCGATTGAGAACTCGGATGTCTGTATCCTGATGATTGATGCCACACGAGGCATTGAGGCACAGGATATGAACATCTTCCAGCTGATTCAGAAGAACAACAAGAGTCTGGTGGTGGTGGTCAACAAGTGGGATCTTGTAGAAGACAAGAGCCAGGTGGTGATCGATACCTTTGAGAATGCCATCCGTAAGCGTATGGCTCCGTTCGTAGATTTCCCCATTATCTTTGCATCGGCATTGACCAAGCAGCGTATCTTCAAGGTGCTTGAGACCGCCAAGCAGGTTTACCTGAACCGTAAGGCACGTATTGGTACGACGAAGCTCAACGAGGTAATGCTGCCATTGATTGAGGCCTTCCCGCCCCCCTCCATCAAGGGAAAGTATATTAAGATTAAGTATGTGTCGCAGGTTCCTGATACGCAGATACCGACATTTGTGTTCTATGCCAACCTGCCTCAATATGTCAAAGAGCCCTATAAGCGCTTTTTGGAGAATAAGATCCGTGAGAACTGGACACTGACAGGCTCACCCATTAATGTGTTTATCCGTCAGAAGTAGCATGAAATATCTGCCCGTCTTTTTTTTGACGTTGCTTTTGTGCATGGCTTGTGCTAATCCCTCGCCAGAGGAATTGGCATCTTTGGCTGCGAAGGGTTATTATATGCACTTAGTGAATGGTGAATATGAGGCTTTCTTGGATGGAAAGGATGGGGCAGATAGCCTGCCTGACGGTTATCGTGAGCAGTTATTGACGAGTTATCGGCAGTTTATGGCACAGCAGAATCAGGAGCATCATGGGATTTTTGACATTCGTATTTCAAACGCCTCAACAGACACAGCTTTGAAATATACGAATGTGTTTCTGGTCTTGTGTTTTGGCGATTCTGTGAATGAGGAAATCGTTGTACCTATGGTAGAACGGAATGGAAGTTGGAGAATGAAGTAGTTCATATAAATATATTGTTGCAATGAGAATATTTGGATGTTTGTTTTGTTTTTTTGCTCTTAGTTCTGTAGCTAATGCTCAGATAAAAGATAGTATGACAGTTCAAGATAATAGATCAGTTATTATTCTACAGGATAATAGATCTATCAATTTCCAGCAGAATAATATTCAACAGAATAATATATTAGGAAGTTCGATTAATAAGATACATAAAGAAAAGAAACCTAGAAAGGAGAAGGGAAAGGTTAGGCCTCTT
This sequence comes from uncultured Prevotellaceae bacterium, assembly GCA_946407325.1. The sequence continues at coordinate 2,740 of CAMJNN010000052.1, forward strand.
ATTAATCTCAATCGCCTTCATCTTGATGCCTCAATAACTCTGGGTACAACGGGTGTTGGATTTGATCTGGCAACACCAGTCAGCGACTATGCTCAGTTAAGGGTTGGCTATTCTTTTATGCCTTCTTTCCACAAAAGCATGTATTTTGGTGTTCAGGTGGGTGATACCCCCGAGAACAAGTACGATGCGAACGGAAATCGTGTAGAGACGAAGTTCGAAAAAATGGCACGTGTCTTAAAGCAGGTAACGGGGTATGAGGCTCAGGATGAGGTCGAGATGATTGGACGACCGTTGTATCATAACCTAAAGGTCATGGTAGATGTGTTTCCCTTTCAACAAGATAAGCGCTGGCATGTGACTGCGGGTTTCTTCCTTGGCCCTTCAAAGATTGCGGAAGCCTATAATTCTACGGAAGCCATGCCTTCATTATTGGCAGTGGGCGTCTATAACTCTTTCCGAGAACGTACTTTAGCTTCTTATGAGGAAGGTTGGCCATATCCGCCTGTTATTTCAGTAGCAGGCTGGGATCTGACGGATGAAAAGATTATCGAAGAACTGGCTAAGCGTTTTCAGAGCTATGGACGGATGGGTATGCGTGTTGGTAATTTTGATGATGGTTCAACCTATTTGATGGAACCAGGAGATGATGGTATGGTGAGGGCTTCCATGAAGGTGAATGCCTTTAAGCCTTATCTTGGCATTGGTTACGGGGGGCGTCTTCTTAAGAATAACGATAGATTTCATATTGCAGTCGATCTTGGCGCTATGTTCTGGGGTGGTTCACCTCGTATCGTTACTCATGAGGGTGTTGATTTGACCCGCGACGTGAGTGATATTAGTGGAAAAGTAGGCGATTATGTACGTCTGGCAAAGATATTTAAGGTCATGCCAGTCCTCGATGTCCGTTTTGTATACAATATTTTTTGATATTCCAGACAAGTGGCTACTCTTTGTGAATAAGCGTATCTTGTCTAATAAAAAGAGGCTCTTATAAAAAATTAAGAGCCTCTTTTTATTAGACATGATACTATCTTGATCTTTATTATCTGATCACCTGTTTCTTACCGTTGATGATATAGATACCGTTAGGTAGTCCATCAGTGTTGTTGTCTTCCTTAACTTTCACACCAGTCAGTGTGTAAATACCTGACTTGGAGGATTCTTCGGCTGTGACTTTGCTGATACTCAATGCTACCTGATATTCCTCGGGAGATAACAATTTGATTTTAGTAGCAGATGCCTCTGATGCATTGATTTTCAGATAAGCGCTGTTTGCAGGAATATACTTGTGCGTTCCAGTTTGGGAACCATTGACTTTCAGGGCATTGTCGTTGTTATCAACAAATCCCAGTTTGCCGTCCTCTGTCTGTCCAAGAACGCGCATGGTCTTGGTGTCAAACTCAAGAGCGTTCTTGAGGTCTGGATTAGGAAGCTCATACGTTTTTTTGTATGTTGTATATTCTATATAGCAGAAGTATCTGCCTACCAATTTGTTTGTATCAGTGATTTTGTTGACTTGATCCGTCAGGATTTTGACCTTGTTATTTGCGATACTATTTGAACTACATTCAATAATCACTGGGGTTTCTGCAGGAATCTTACCATCGGTAATTTCTTTTAGTTCTGCTACAGGTTCTGCGACTTTATCAAATTTATATGCATCTACGTAGTAAGCTTTCATGCCTGCAGGCAACTCAATAGCATAGTCTGCATAGAATGTCGTGTAATATTTGTCTCCAATCTGTATGCCTTTACTTGGATCTATTCCTAAATAATGAGTTTCATTATCTATCTTTTCGAAAGTCCAATTCGTATAACCTTCAAAGTCTTTGAATTTACTTCTTCCTATGACGCTGCAGTTTGAGTCGTCATATTTGTCGTCGTCATTAAATTCAACAAGAAATGCTTCTGTGGATACTCCACTTTCATTAATTTTGGTATATAGATAACCGTTCCTTTCCAATAGTTGATATCCTTGTGTCAAAGATTTGGTATCCATTCCCTGGCCTTTGATATTCAGACCTTCCGCAGTACTTCCGGAGATATAAAGAATAGTAGAGGGATTACCGTCTTTCTTCTTAACAGTTTCTAGTGCGGATACAGGAATCTCAAAACCATAAGCAGAAGTTGTGATCAGATTCAGAACTTTACTCTTGGAATTGTATCGTTCCTCTACTCCATTGTTTGCTATGGAAATATACCTTTTTGCAGGTCCTTGGTTTTGGACTCTGTAATAGCCAGGACCTGTATACTGTGCAAACAGGGGGAATGCCATCATGGCAGTTATAAAAGTAAGTAATGCTTTCTTCATATGCTTTTATTTAAAAAGCCCAACCCTACGTTCTTCCTCTTTCGATTCCGACGCCGGGTTGGGCATTGTTATTGTTTCTTGTTCAGATTACTCGGCGATACAGATGCTTACGCGGTTCATATCGTTCTCTGCGAACGGCTGAACACGAGCACCCTTGCTGTCGTACGAGATACGGTCAGCAGCAATCGAGTACTGCTCCTTGAGAGCCTTCACAACAGCGTCAGCGCGCTGAGCAGCAAGACGGTCGTTGATTCTATCGTTACCGGTACCGGCATCAGCATAACCTGTTACAACTACCTTTGCATTGGGGTACTTGTTCAGATAATCTGCGATATCCTTAACCTTGCTAGCCTCTGAGTCCTGAATCTTGAAAGAATTAATCTTGAAGAATACATCACGACGGATAGGCTCGATAACGGGAGCTGCGACGGGAGCGGGAACTTCCACTACCTTCTCAACAACCTTCTCTACATAGCGGATCTCGGGCTCTGGAGCGGGGATAACTCGGGTTGTATAGGTAGGACCTAAGTTGATCTTCACACCTGCGAGGGCGTTGAAATACCAATCCCAGTTATCAGCGTTCTTAGAGTTGTACTTGTCGCTAAGTGTGTTAGCGCTCAGTTCGATACCGAAGCTAACAGCATCGCTCAGCTTGAAGTCTGCTGTGATACCACCTTGTGCGAACGGACGAACCTTTGAACCATCCCAAAGATACTCAAGTGTGTTAACACCATGCTTTGCACCCATGGCAGCTTTCGCATCAGCAGCATTATCATTGCTAAAGCCAATGTTGGCACCACCACCCAGGAACAGACCGAAGTTGAACACGCGGTTGGGGTTAAAGCCACAGAAAGCGTTTGAAAGATTAATTGTCAGATCCAGTGAAGGAGCAACATACTTCCAATCCCAAAGATACTTATCACCATTAATCTCAGAACCAGCCTTGCTCTGCCAGCCATTTACAGCGAGACGGAGACCAAATACGGGGCTGAACTGACGACCGATAGCGGCCTGAACATTGTATGAATTCAAATCACCGAAATCAACCTCACCCAGCGTGTGCTGAAGTCCTACAGGCTGTATCTGTACATACCAGTGAGGATTGAAAACGTATTCAGTCTTAGGCTGCTGATCCTGTGCGGATGCTGAGAGGAAACCCAGCGCCAGCAGGCAAGACATTATTGTTTTCTTCATTTTCATATTCTCTAAAGTTTTGAACTCTTAAATAATTAGTTGTTGTTACCTCTGATGACATAGTACAGAGTTCTGATATTGCCCTCATAGTCAACAGCAGAATACTGAATCTTGTAGGTCTTACCAGCCTCGATGAAGAAAGGAATCTCCTTCACGCTGCCAGGAATAACCTTGCCCAGGAGTCCGGCATTTACAGCATCGTCTGCACCAACAGGAGTTCCGTCAACGCTGATGACTGCTACATACTTCTTGAAGGCAGGAGCCAGAATTTCTGCTGACCATGAAGTGGGCAGTAATTTCACCTCACCAGGATTATATCTCGTGAAGTTGTTGTTCTGAAGAACATCGGGGTGTGAAACCTCGGCTTCTGTAGATACCAACAGTGTCGGCTGGATAGCCCAGTTGATATTGTTCAGAACCTTCTCTGCACCAATGTTAAACTTGTTCAGGAAGCGCCAGATCTTTTTCTGTGCACTCTCGCTCTTGGTTCCCCAAACAACTACATGGTTCTCAAGCTTCTCAAGAGCGGTGATGGCCTCAGCCTGATATTCAGCCTCGTCAGCCAGGTCAAATGCATAAGAGAAAGGTTTGATAGCAACAGCTGCGATGTTGGCCTTTGAATAGGTGAACATATTGTCACCCCAAGAAGCCTGCAGGCGATAGGCAGGAACGTCATTGTCAGTGATGAGGTTGAGGAGGGTCTTGAGCATCTCAGCAATCTCAACCTTGTCGCGCTCTTTCAGAAGCGTCTTGATCTGCTCTTTGAAAGCTTCCATATCCTGAGGCTCCCAAGATACATAAGCCTTAGCTAACTTCTCCTGTGGGATGGTAGCAAAAGTCTCATAGAATGCATTGTCACCACGAGTGAGGAACATCAGGTTGTGGTTAGATGCCTGCAGCGGAGTAAGTTCAACAGGACTCTCGTCACCACCAGTTGTAGTGAGCTTCAAGGTCTTGCCAGAGAAGTCAACAGAACTGGGGTTCACAGTTACATAGAGCTTACCAGCATTGCCTGTACCCTCAACAAAGTATTCTCCCTTATAGATGATGGGCTCCTCTGCTCCTTTGGGGAAATAAACATTACGTCTTGCCTTCTCACCAAAGTAAGTGAACAGCAGGTTAGACTCAACACCGAACGGGCTGATGAATGAGAACATCGGGTTCATAACCTGATCAACAACGATGCTTGTAACCTCTGTCTTGTAGACTGTGGTCAGGTCGATTTCCATATTCTGGATGGTCTCGTTGATGATCGTTACAATTTCCTGCTTGGTCAAAGAGGTGGGAAGCTGAGCCTTGAAAGCAGCCAGAGCGTCGTCAATCAGCTTCTGGACATCAGCCTTGGAAAGACCTCCCTCAGGAATATTAATCTTTGCAATAGCAGCATCAATGAGCTTCTGGACATCCTCCTGTGTCAGAGTGGCAGGAATGGTAGGAATATCAGTCTTCTTTGCATAATCGGCCAAAGCTTTCTGGATAGCATCGCTAATCAGATTTTCAACCTCTGCCTTTGACAGACCAGCAGCAGGAATATCAGCTTTCTTTGCATAATCGCTCAAAGCAGCAACAATAAGTGCATTGACCTGATCAGCTGTCAGACCAGCAGCGGGAACATCGCCCGTCTTGGCATAGCCTTCCAAAGCTTTTGCGATGGCGGCATCTACCTGTGCCTTGGTGTAATAGTCTGCCAGCAAAGCCTGAACTTTTGCATCAAGGTCAGCAGTCTTTACAAAACCGTCAACGCTGGGAATGCTGTTCTTGACGGCGTTGATAGCTGCATTGAGGTCAGCTACCTTCTGATCAATCTGGGCCTTGGTGTAGGAGTCGCAATCGCAGCTGTTAATTGAGTTCACCAGAGTCTGCAGACTTGCCAGCTTCTTCTCAAGATCGGAAATCTTGGCATCTGTCTCCGACTTATAGTCGGCGTCAGTGTCCTTACAAGAAACAAATGCACTCGTAGTAGCAAACAGCATTGCCACTA
>CAMJNN010000053.1 GCA_946407325.1 uncultured Prevotellaceae bacterium
GCTGGGAACACCTTACCGCTATCGAGCAGTTCCTTGTTCTCAAATGGGTAATGAATCTGAGCATAAGGCATAGAGCCAGAATCGAACCACACATCAATCAGGTCGGTCTCACGCTTCATAGGCTTGCCTGATGCTGACACCAGCACGATATCATCCACGAACGGACGATGCAGGTCAATCTTATCGTAGTTTTCCTGGGTATAAACACCAGGCACGAAACCTGTTTCCTTATAAGGATTTGCTTTCATCACACCAGCAGCTACAGCCTTCTCTATTTCATTATAAAGCTGCTCAACGCTTTCGATGCAAATTTCTTCGGTATTATCTTCTGTGCGCCAAATAGGCAACGGTGTGCCCCAATAACGCGAACGGCTCAGGTTCCAGTCGTTCAGATTTTCCAACCACTTGCCGAAGCGACCAGTACCAGTACTCTCAGGTTTCCAGTTGATTTGCTTGTTCAGCTCCATCATACGCTCCTTACAAGCAGTAGAACGAATGAACCAGCTATCCAACGGATAGTAAAGCACAGGCTTGTCGGTACGCCAGCAATGTGGGTAATTATGTACATGCTTCTCAATCTTGAATGCCAGATTGTCGGCTTTCATCTTCATGCAGATATAGATATCCAAGCTCTCAGCGGCAGCAGCTGCTTTGTCGTCATACTTGCCGTTAACGGTAAACTGAGGATCGTAAGCATTCTTCACCCAGCGAGCCTCGTATTCCTTGTAGATATCATAGTTTACGCACTGCTTAACGAAATCATCGTCCAAATCAGCCGTATCGAAGAACTTACCCGTCAGATCCACCATTGGACGATATTCGCCTTTCTTGGTGTACATGAAGATAGGAGGAATGCCGGCATTACGAGCTACAAAAGCATCATCGGCACCAAAGGTAGGAGCAATATGCACGATACCAGTACCATCTTCGGTAGTCACATAGTCGCCAGGAATAACTCTGAAAGCCTTATCAGCGGCCTCGTGCCACTTGCCCTCAGTATCCACCTCCACAGGCTTCACAAACTTGAGCAACTGCTCATACTTCATGCCCAGCAAGTCAGTACCCTTATACTCGCCCACTACTTTAAAAGGCACCACTTTGTCGCCCTTCTGATAGTCCTCCAGCGGCATATTCTCACCTTTCTGATTGAAATGGGTATAGAGCAGCGCCTTAGCCAAAACGGCCGTGATAGGTTCGCCCGTATAACTGTTATAGCTCTGCACAGCCACATAGTCGATCTTCGGACCCACGCAGAGAGCTGTGTTAGAAGGCAATGTCCAAGGAGTAGTTGTCCATGCGATGAATACAGAAGTACCCCACTCCGCCATTTCAGGCTTAGGATCCAGCATCTTAAACTGAGCCACAACAGTAGTATCCTTCACATCACGATAGCAACCCGGCAAATTCAACTCATGAGAACTCAAACCAGTACCCGCTGCAGGTGAATACGGCTGAATGGTATAGCCCTTATAGAGCAGACCCTTCTTGTGCAATTGTGCCAACAGCCACCACAGGGTCTCGATATAGCGATTGTCGTAAGTGATATAAGGATTGTCGGTATCTACCCAGTAGCCCATCTTGTGTGTCAGATCGGTCCACTCCTTGGTAAACTTCATCACATCCTTCCTACAGGCAGCATTATACTCCTTTACGGTAATGGTTTTGCCAATATCTTCCTTGGTGATGCCCAGTGCTTTCTCTACACCCAGCTCTACAGGTAGTCCGTGTGTATCCCATCCTGCCTTACGTTTCACCTGAAAACCCTTCATTGTCTTGAAACGGCAGAACACATCCTTGATGGAGCGTGCCATCACGTGATGGATACCAGGCATACCGTTAGCTGATGGAGGACCCTCGTAGAACACGTATGAAGGACAACCTTCACGTTCCGTCATGCTCTTCTCGAAGATGTGGTTTTTCTCCCACTGAGCCAACACTTCCTTGTTGATTTCCGACAAGTTGAAGCCTGTATATTCAGCAAAATTCTTACTCATTATATCCTTATTTTAGCAGTTTACTTTATTAACAAGGCGCAAAGATACACCTTATTTCTTTAATAACAAAGAATACACGTTGAAAAGTTTCCATCCACCTTGATTTAGAAAATATATTGCCAATATCCTTTCTAATCCGAAAAGGGTTTTGTAAATTTGCAGTTCTGAATAATAATCTGAATGTAATTATGGCAACAGTAAAACCATTTAAGGGCATCCGCCCACCACAGGCTCTTGTAGAGCAGGTTGCATCAAGACCTTACGACGTATTGAACTCCGAAGAAGCACGTAAGGAGGCTGAAGGCAACGAGAAATCACTGTATCACATCATCAAACCGGAGATTGACTTCGAGCCTGGCACTGATGAGCACGACCCTCGCGTTTACCAGAAGGCAGCTGAGAATTTCCAAAAGTTCCAGGACAAAGGCTGGCTGGTGCAAGATGAGCAAGAGAACTACTACATCTATGCCCAGACCATGAACGGCAAGACACAATATGGATTGGTGATAGGTGCTTACGTGCCTGACTATATGAACGGCATCATCAAGAAGCATGAGCTGACTCGCCGCGATAAAGAGGAAGACCGTATGAAACATGTGCGTGTGAACAATGCCAACATTGAGCCTGTGTTCTTCGCTTATCCTGATAATGCGCAACTGGATGCCATCGTAGCAAAATATACAGCCAACAAGCCTGTATATGACTTTATCGCTCCTGGCGATGGTTTCGGACATAAGTTTTGGATCATTGACCAGCGTGCCGACATCGATGCCATTACCAAGGCTTTTGCGCAGATTCCATATCTCTACATTGCCGATGGTCATCATCGCAGTGCGGCAGCTGCTCTCGTAGGTGCCGAGAAGGCCAAGCAGAACCCACATCACAAGGGTGATGAGGAATACAACTACTTTATGGCGGTAGCTTTCCCTGCATCACAACTAACCATCATCGACTACAACCGTGTGGTGAAGGACCTGAATGGCTTGAGTGAAAATGAATTCCTGAATGCCCTGAAGGAGAATTTCGATATTCAGGAAATAGGTACAGAAATCTACAAGCCTGCTCGCTTGCACAACTTCTCACTCTATTTAGGAGGTAAATGGTATAGTCTCACGGCCAAGCCAGGTACCTATAACGACAACGATCCTATTGGTGTGTTGGATGTAACTATCTCCTCTAATCTGATATTGGATAAGATACTGGGCATCAAAGACCTTCGTTCCGACAAGCGCATCGATTTCGTAGGTGGCATCCGTGGTCTCGGCGAACTGAAGCGTCGTGTTGACAGTGGTGAGATGAAGGTGGCTCTGGCGCTTTATCCTGTAAGCATGAAACAACTGATGGACATTGCCGACAGCGGCAACATCATGCCTCCAAAGACTACTTGGTTTGAGCCCAAACTGCGTTCGGGTCTTATCATCCACAAACTGGTTTAACGAAACATTCAGACCAAGAAACAGCTAATTATCACCACCCCATCAACTCTCGCAGGAAAGGCGTCAGCTCGCTGGCCATCTTCGCTTGTTGCTGTATGGAGGGGTGATAATTAGCTCCATAGCCCAAACTGCCGTCCTGTGCTGGGAAGGTAAATCGATATACCTCATTGTCGCCTTTCTTATTGAGCTTGGCTACCGCAGCATTTTGCGCATCCTCTACATCCTGCATACGTTGACCTGTCAGCATACAGCCACTCATCAGCACTATCTTGGCCTGCGGATAACGGTTTCGTAAAGTCTGCAAGAAAGCAATATATGCCTCACGCAACTTGATCTTGTTATATTTTCCCGCTGATGTATCATTGGTACCCAGATTGATACAAACCACATCAGGCGTATATTGACGATAGTCCCATACCTCGGTGGTGTCGTTGTAGTTGGTGTATTTGTACAAAGCAGGCATCGCCGTTTCAGGCTTGCCGTCATACGGACCGTTATAATTACGGAAGATACCTATGCCACTTCTTGCTACCACCAAGTGTTGAGCCTCTAAAGCCTTTGCTGTCAGCGCTGCAAAGCTTAGGTAATGGTTCTCAGTGTAGTAATTGAAAGGATCTGTTGCTTCGGTGGCCTCTACCCCATAGCCACAGGTAATTGAGTTGCCTATAAACTCTATTTTGCGTTGGGGCAAAACAGGCGCTTCCGTCAGGTCTTTCCCTGGGTCGAGGATAAAGCCATAGAACTCGGGCTTCAGGTCATACCCCTCCGTAATATGCATCAGCTTCACCGTATGCTTGCCCTCAGACAATCCTTCAGCCAACAACAAAACACTGTCTTCCTGATTGAAGAAATCCACCTTAAACGGTTCTTGATCATCAATCTGTGCCACATAGAGAGCACTCCTTGGTTTGGCTACCATTCGCACAGAGGTTCCCTCAAAGCCAGCAATAATCTGCACGCCAGGATACGTAAACTTTATCACATCCGGCTGTTGTTTGTTCACCCTGCCTACATACTGAATCCTTGCATCCGATGCAGGTACATGTGTCTCTGTAGCCGTCTGCTTTCCTGCCGAGCAACCCAGCACCATCAGCAAACAAGCGCCCACTATCCAACTTACTTTTTTCATAGTCCTTTCGTTAATCAAAATTCCAAGTTCATTTATTTTGTCGACACAGCCCGGCTTAAACCTAAGAAACACCCTATTCCTAACTCGGGTTTACTAAAAGGCGGAACGGCTGTTAAGAAAAAATAGCTGCAAAAATGCAGCTATTAGAGTATTGCTTCAATCTGTTTTGCCACCTCCTCCATACTGTCGGTAGGTTCAAAGCGAGCCTTTACCATTCCCTTCTTATCAATCAAAAACTTGGTAAAGTTCCACTTTATGTCAGGAGAGTTTTTATATTCAGGATCAGCTTTTGACAACATCTCATCGAGAATTTTCGCAATGGGGTGATTCATATCAAAACCACCGAAAGGTTTCTGACTTTTCAGGAAAGTAAACAAGGGAGATGCCTTGTCGCCATTCACATCCACTTTCTTAAATTGTGGGAACTTGGTAGCATAGTTCAACTGGCAGAATTCGTGAATTTCTTCAGCGGTACCGGGAGCTTGCTGACCAAATTGGTTGCAGGGGAAGTCGAGGATATTAAAGCCCTGACTGCGGTATTTTTCGTAAATCTGTTCCAACTCGGTATATTGAGGCGTAAACCCGCAACGAGTAGCGGTATTCACAATCAGAATCACTTCGCCAGCATATTCCTTTAAAGAAACATCACGGCCTTTCCTGTCCTTCACGGTGTAATCATAAATAGTTTTCATTCTTTTGTATTAAATTTAAAATCCTTTCTTCTAATAGAAACTAATAAATTAATTTATCAGTACAAAAATAGTGATAATCTATCATTAGGTCAAAACAATTTCCTTAAATATCTTTAATGACAACCTCTTTTTTTGCCGATAAACAGTAAGGTCAACACCGACAATTTGTCGCTCTCACAACAGCCAGTTCAGTCATTTTGGCTGAACGTGTCAGTTGGCAAGCAATTTGCGCCGCTAAGGGTGAAAAACTAACACGAATAAACTAACGAAGAAAGGAGAATCAGATATGAATTTCAAGAATTATACAATTAAAGCACAGGAGGCTGTGCAAGAGGCTGTGAATCTGGTAGAACGCCAGGGACAGCAGACCATCGAGCCAGTGCATCTGCTCAAAGGTGTGATGCAAACTGGAGAGAATATCATGAAGTTCGTCTTTCAGAAGTTGGGCATGAACGAGCATCAGGTTTCCATGCGTCTTGATCAGGAAATCAGCAAGCTGCCTAAGGTACAGGGAGGCGAACCTTACTTGAGCCGTGAGGCCAATAGTGTGTTGCAACAGGCCGAGGACATTTCCAAGAAGATGGGCGATGAGTTTGTTTCCATCGAACCGATCTTGATGGCTTTGCTCAAGGTGAACAGCACTGCTTCTACCATACTGAAGGATAATGGCATGACTGAGAAAGAACTGGCCAGCGCCATCGACGAACTGCGTAAGGGACAGAAAGTCAACTCACAATCGTCTGAAGACACCTACCAGGCCCTAGACAAATATGCTATCAATCTGAACGAGGCTGCTCGAAGCGGCAAGCTCGACCCTGTGATTGGACGAGATGATGAGATTCGTCGTGTACTGCAGATCTTGAGCCGACGCACCAAGAACAACCCTATCCTGATTGGCGAACCTGGTACTGGTAAGACGGCCATCGTTGAAGGCTTGGCACATCGAATCTTGCGAGGTGACGTACCAGAAAACCTGAAGAATAAACAAGTCTATTCACTCGATATGGGCGCCCTGATTGCAGGTGCCAAGTACAAGGGCGAGTTTGAAGAGCGATTGAAAGCCGTCATCAATGAAGTAACCAAGTCAGATGGCAACATCATCTTGTTCATCGATGAGATACATACATTGGTGGGTGCCGGCAAGAGCGAAGGCGCTATGGATGCAGCCAATATCCTGAAGCCTGCATTGGCCCGTGGTGAGTTGCGTAGCATCGGTGCCACTACCCTTGACGAATACCAGAAGTATTTCGAGAAAGACAAAGCACTGGAACGACGTTTCCAGGTAGTGATGGTGGACGAACCAAGCACGCTCGACACCATATCTATATTAAGAGGCTTGAAGGAGCGCTACGAAAACCATCATCATGTGCGAATCAAGGATGATGCCATCATTGCGGCCGTAGAGCTGAGCAACCGTTATATCACCGATCGTTTCTTACCTGATAAGGCTATCGATCTGATGGACGAAGCAGCAGCTAAGTTGCGTATGGAGATTGACTCAGTGCCTGAAGAGCTGGATGAAATAACCCGTAAAATCAAACAGTTAGAGATTGAGCGTGAGGCCATCAAGCGTGAAAACGATGAACCTAAACTTGAGCAGATTGGCAAAGAATTGGCGGAGCTCAAGGAACAGGAAAGTCAGTACAAGGCTAAGTGGCAAAACGAGAAGACGTTGGTCAATAAGATCCAGCAAAATAAGGTGGAAATCGAAAGTCTTAAGTTTGAGGCCGAACGTGCAGAACGTGAAGGCGACTATGGCAAGGTGGCTGAGATTCGTTATGGCAAGTTGCAGAACCTAAATCAGGAAATTGAAGATACCCAGCGCAAACTACACGAGTTACAGGGCGATAAGGCTATGATTAAGGAGGAAGTGGATGATGAAGATATAGCCGAGGTGGTAGCACGTTGGACAGGCATTCCTGTAAGCAAGATGATGCAGAGCGAGCGTGAGAAACTACTACATCTCGAAGAAGAACTGCATAAGCGTGTCATCGGTCAGGACGAAGCCATCAAGGCCATCTCCGATGCTGTGCGTCGTAGTCGTGCAGGCTTACAAGATCCGAAGCGACCTATTGGCTCGTTCCTGTTCTTGGGTACCACAGGTGTAGGTAAGACTGAGTTGGCAAAGGCGTTGGCAGAGTTCCTGTTTGACGACGAGAGCATGATGACGCGTATTGATATGAGTGAGTATCAGGAGAAATTCACTGTATCTCGCCTTGTCGGAGCGCCTCCGGGCTACGTAGGATATGAAGAAGGTGGTCAGCTTACCGAGGCCGTTCGCCACAAGCCCTACTCTGTTGTGTTGTTCGACGAGATTGAGAAAGCGCATCCCGATGTGTTCAACATCCTGTTACAGGTATTGGACGATGGACGCCTGACCGATAACAAAGGTCGTACGGTCAACTTCAAGAACACCATCATCATCATGACTTCCAACATGGGTAGTAGCTATATCCAAAGTCAGATGGCGCAACTCAACGAAAGCAATAAACAACAGCTGCTGGCCGAGACCAAACGTAACGTCATGGAGATGCTGAAGAAGCAGATACGTCCTGAGTTCCTCAACCGTATCGACGACACCATCATGTTTACCCCGCTCAACGAGAGCGAGATACGACAGATAGTCAACCTACAGTTGAACAACGTCCAGCGCATGCTGCACGACAATGGCGTAGAGCTCGAGGTTACCGACGACGCCCTCAACTACCTCGCGCAAGTAGGCTATGACCCAGAGTTCGGAGCTCGTCCTGTGAAACGTGCCATCCAGGACTACATGCTCAACGAACTCTCTCGCAAACTTCTTGGCGAAGAAATTGATCGCACTAAGCCAATCATAGTCGATTCGTTTGGCGAAGGCTTAGTATTCCGCAATTAAAACAAAGGCTGCATTTCTGCAGCCTTTTTCTTTTATAATGTATTTTGCTTGAGTTT
>CAMJNN010000054.1 GCA_946407325.1 uncultured Prevotellaceae bacterium
ACAGCACTGCAGATACCCATCAGCTCATCCCATCCCCCTAAGGCTTTCAGGCCCAGTACAAGGATGATGATAGAGCCCAATAGTAGAATGGGTGTCTGGAGAACAGAAGTATAAAGCACTGATTTCATTCCTCCCAGCACTGTATATATGGCAGTAATCAGCACCAGTCCGATAGCAGCTATCCAGAAGAAATCAATACCCCAAAGAGTGTCGATTCCAAATACCTGTTGGAATACCAAGCCTCCTGCATATACGGTAACAGCCACTTTTGTCAACACATAGCTGACGAGAGAAATCACAGACAGGATAGTGCGTGATTGTGGGTTGTAACGCCTTTCCAAGAACTCAGGCATGGTATAAACCATACTGCGACTATAGAAAGGTACAAATACCCAACCTAAAATCAAGATCATCCAACCCTGGATTTCCCAATGCGCCATCGCCATACCGCTGGAGGCTCCTGTACCTGCCAAGCCAATCAGGTGTTCTGAGCCAATGTTAGAAGCAAAAATAGAGGCACCAATGGCAATCCAGGTAGCATCTCGTCCACCTAAGAAATAGTCGGCAGAGTTGTTCTGCTTACTCTTCAGTACCCAAACAATGATACCTGCTAATATGCAGCAAAACGCTGCTATTACTATCCAGTCAAGTAGTTCCATTATTTATTTATAGTAAACTTGTAAATACATTCACTGTTATATGTCTGTCCGGGTTCCAGTACAACAGTTGGGAACTGAGGCTGGTTAGGAGAGTCAGGGAAATGTTGTGTCTCTAAACAAACAGCCGTGCGTCTTTTATATGCAATACCATTCTTTCCCGTTACTTGGCCATTCAGGAAGTTGCCTGTATAAACCTGTATGCCAGGTTCGTTGGTATATACCTCAACACTGATGCCTGTAGTTGGACAGGTAGCCTTCGCTGCTAATTGAGAGATGTTACCATTGGTGTTCAATACCCAGTTGTGGTCGAATCCGTGACCCAATTGAATCTGCTCGAAGTCTGTCTGGTTGATGTCCTGACCAATAGCTTTAGGAGTGGTAAAGTCCATCGGTGTTCCTTTCACATTTTCAAGATTACCTAAAGGAATCAACTTTGCGTTGACAGGGGTGAAGTTGTCGGCATTGATATATAGCACATGGTCTAAAATATCATTTTGAGGATTTCCGCTCAGGTTGAAATAAGAGTGGTTGGTCATGTTGATTACCGTCTTTTTGTCGGTAGTAGCGCTGTATTTGATATCAATGGCATTGTCATCCGTCAAAGTAAAAGTAACTTGTACTTTCAAGTTGCCTGGGAAATTCATATCACCATCAGGAGAATCGAGTGAAAGTTGTACCTTTGTATCGCTAATTTGTTTCCCCTCAAACACTTTATATTGCCATCCTTTCGGACCTCCATGCAAACAGTTGTCGCCGTCATTGGCAAGCAACTCGTAGGTCGTCCCGTCCAACTCGAATTTTGCGCCTGCTATACGATTGGCATAGCGCCCGATGCTTGCACCGAAATCACTGGAGTTGTTCTGGAAATCGTCGATATTGTCGAAAGATAGTACCACGTCTCTTGGCACTCCATCTTTGTCTTCCAGCATCACTGAAACGATACGTCCACCAAAATTGGTGATGCATACTTCCATGTTGTTCTTGTTGGTGAGCGTAAATAGATGAGTCTGTTGTCCATCAACGGTTGCTTCAAACTTTTGTGGATCTAACCCCGACTGCGTCAAAGCAGTTTTTGTCTCTTCTTGTGAATGGCAGGCACACAAAGCCATCGCCATGAAACCTGCTAAAAATAATGTATTTTTCATTGCCTTAAATGATGATTTTTACCTCACAAAGATAATACTTATTTTAATAAGTTGGTAATAATAATGAAGAAAATACGGCTAATTTCTATACAATAGTTTTCAATTGCGTTTCCAGAAATTTGGAGTGAAAAGCAGGATGACGGTAAAGATTTCCAAACGTCCGAGCAGCATCAGGAAACTCATCAGCCATTTGCCTGCGTCGGGCATACTGCTCCATGTGCTGGAAGGACCATAACTGCCAATGGCAGGTCCCATGTTGCCAAGTGCTGATACGGAGCAACCCATGGCTTCCATAAAATCAATTCCGATGGATGAAAGGAAGAGTGTACTACCGAAGATAATGATAAGGTAAATTAGACAAAAGGCCATGACTGTGCTGAGCAACGAATTAGGTGCCACTTGCTTGTCTATCCTTATTGGCAGTACGGCGTTGGGGTGGAGCATGTGCTTGAATTCATTAAACAACACTTTAAACAGCACTAAAATACGAATACATTTCAAACCTCCAGAAGTACTACCGGCACAAGCTCCAACTATCATGACAAGTAATAACATGCCCCACAGGGCAGAAGGCCAAAGCATATAATCAGTAGTACTGAAACCTGTAGATGTTTGAAGGGATACCACCTGAAAGAGAGCATGCCTGAAAGCATCTTCGCTTTCCATGTTCTGACTTGCCCATAACATAACAGTGATGAAAAGCGTAACGACGACGACAATCAGGGTGTACCATTTCAATTCGCTGTCTTTCAACGCCCTCCTAAACCTTCCGCTTACAAAGAGGATGAGAAGACTATAGTTCATGCCTGAAATGAACATAAAGGCAATGATCACATATTCTATATAAGCAGAATGGTAGTAGGCTATACTCTCCTGATGGGTAGAGAAACCACCTGTTCCAGTGGCAGTGAATGCATGACAGATACTGTCGAAGCCTCCCATACCTCCCAATATAAGTAACACGAATAGCAGTGCAGTGATACCGATATAGATGGTCCAAATCCAACGAGCGGTGATGCCGATGCGAGGGGTTACCTTGTTGTGAGTAGGCCCACTCACTTCAGCAGCAAACATCTGTAAGCCACTAACACCTAAGAAAGGCAAAAGGGCAATGGTGAAGATGATAATACCCAGTCCGCCAAACCACTGGGTGATACTACGCCAGAAAAGCAATCCGTGAGGCATGCTGTCGATGTCGTCAAGTATGGTGGCACCCGTACTGGTGATGCCGGACATCGCTTCAAAGAATGCATTGGTAATTGATGGGATATGTCCTTCTAAGTAGAAAGGAAGCATGCCAAACATGGCAAAAGCCAACCATGAAGCGGTTACCATAATATATCCATCACGACGGGTAAACACATTAGGACTCTTACGGAAGAAGAATGACATAAGTAAGCCAATGGTTCCTGTCAGGCCAGCCGTAATGAGCAGACTATTTAAGGCATCGTCATGATAAAAAGCCGATACGCCAGACGATAGCAGCAACATCATTGTTTCTAACAGCAACAAGTTGCCAATGACCCTTATGATGGCTTTGTAGTTGATCATCAGTTAAAGAACTTCTCGATTTTTTGAATCGTTTGTTTCAGGCAGAACACCATTACATGGTCGCCTGCTTCTATGAGTGTGTTACCTCTTACCAAGATACCTTCACCATTGCGCACCATGCCACCGATGGTAGCACCTCGAGGAAGACCAAGGTCTTTCACCATGTGTTTGGTGGCACGTGCATCTTCTTTGACAGTAAACTCTGCTACATCGGCATCTGCAAAAGTCAGACACTTCACATTGCTCACGTCGGCATCCAACATCATTTGGTAGATATGAGAGGCGGCAATCAGTTTCTTGTTGATAACGGTACCAATGTCAAGGCTCTCTGCCATACTGATATAGTCGATGTTTTCCACTTCTGCCACCGTTTTCTCTACGCCCATTCGCTTCGCAGCCAAACATGCCAGGATATTGGTCTCACTATTGCCTGTTAGTGCTACAAAAGCATCAGTATTATACAATCCCTCTTGCTTCAGTAAGTCTAGGTCGCGTCCATCTCCGTTGATAATCATAGTCTTATCACTTAACATGGTGGTGAGGTAATGACAACGCTCCGGATTCTGCTCAATAATCTTCACCTGCATGTAATCTGGGGCATACATCGCGGTTCGTATGGCAATGCGACTGCCCCCCATGATCATCACAGTACGCACATCGGGATAGTCTTCCTTACCGGCAATCTTACGTACATAGGGTACATATTTTCTGGTAGTGGTAAAATAAACGATATCATGCAGTTTGATCTCGTCGTTACCACCTGGTATGATGGTCTCGTTGCCACGTTTGATGGCCACGACATGATAAGGCAAATCCGTTGCTCCCAAGTCCTTCAGGGGGATGTTCAAGATTTCTGCTTTCTCACGCATCTTGGCTCCTACGAGAATCAGAGCACCATTGCTGAACTCCCACCATTGGCGTACCCAGCTCATGCGGATAGAAGATACGATTTCCTTAGCTGCCAGGTGCTCAGGATAAATCAGAGAACCGATGCCCATGCGCTTGAAGAATTCTTGGTTCTTGGGTTCGATATATTCATATTTATCGATGCGGGCTACTGTCTTTTTGGCACCCAAGCTGCGTGCCAGCATACAGGCCATCGAGTTGGTGGCTTCGTCAGGAGTAACAGCAATAAACAAATCGGCATCAGAAGCACCCACGTCCTTCAAAGACTGAATGGAAATAGGGGAGGCAACTACTGTCATGAGGTCGAAGTTGTTGCCCAGGGCACTGAGCTTCTCCTCGCTCTCGTCCATCAAATAGATGTCCTGTTTCTCTCGCGATAGCAATTTGGCTAAGTGAGTACCCACTGCCCCTGCTCCTGCAATAATAATTTTCATATACTCAACAATGTTTTGTAAATACCCTCCTCATCCATTCCACACAGATGATAGAGATCCTCGGGCGCACCATGCTCAATGAATGAGTCAGGTATGCCTATGCGTTTCACCGTAGGTGTATAGCTATGGTTTGACATAAATTCCAATACGGCGCTTCCCATACCTCCATTAAGGATACCATCTTCCACAGTGATAATGCGATGGAACTTCTTCCCTATCTCATCCAGCATCTCCGCGTCTAAAGGCTTCAGAAATCGCAAATCGTAGTGAGCGATGCTCAATCCCTTATCTTTCTCAGTCTTGGCGATGGCTTCAGCTGCCACATTGCCAATAGGACCAATGGTAATAACGGCTATGTCGGAGCCATCTTTCAGTTTCCTTCCCTTTCCAACAGGCACCTCTTCCATAGGCTGGCGCCAGTCGGTAAATATGCCACGTCCTCTTGGATAGCGGATGACAAACGGTCCTTTATCAGGCAGTTGAGCTGTGTTTATCAGGTGACGCAGTTCCACCTCATTCATCGGAGAGGCGATGGTCAGGTTGGGGACAGGACGCAAGGCCGCCATGTCGAGCATACCGTGATGAGTAGGACCGTCCTCGCCAACAATGCCAGCCCTGTCGATACAGAATACCACAGGCAGTTTCAGGTATGCCACATCGTGAACAATATGGTCGTATGCTCGTTGCAAGAACGAAGAATAGATGGCACAGAACGGTTGCATGCCCTCTTTTGCCAAACCTCCGCTGAAAGTCACGGCATGTCCTTCGGCAATACCCACATCGAAGGTGCGTTCAGGAAATACTTCTTTCAACTTGCTCAGACTGGTACCTTGCAACATCGCAGGTGTGATGCCCACAATCTTGTCATTCTGCTTAGCCAACTCCACCAAGGTCTCACCAAAAACATCCTGGTATTTGGGTGGTAAGTTATCTGTGTCTTCAGGAATACGCTCGCCCGTCTCTGGGTTGAACTTACTGGTAGCATGCCAGAAAGCAGGATCTTCCTCTGCAGGCTTGAAACCTTTACCCTTCTTGGTATGCAGGTGCAGCAGTTTAGGCCCTTTCATATCCTTGATGTTGTTCAGCACTCGTATGATTTCCTCTACGTTATGTCCATCAATAGGTCCGAAATAGCGAATATTCATCCCTTCAAAGACATTCTGCTGATTAGCGGCGATAGATTTGAGACTGTTGCCCAGGCGGATAAACATCTTTTTGCGTTCGTCATTGAGCAGTCCCAACTTCTCCATAGCTTTCGCCGTCTTATAGCGCAACTGGTTGTAGCTGGTAGTGGTGGTCAGGTTCAGCAGGTAATGCTTCATGCCACCCACGCTGTTATCAATCGACATGTTATTGTCGTTGAGGATAATCAGCAGGTCGTTGGGCATGGAAGAGGCATTGTTGAGTCCTTCAAAGGCCAATCCGCCGCTCATGCTACCATCGCCTATCACAGCTACCACATGCTTGTCTTCCTCTCCTTTGAGCTGAGCGGCCACAGCCATACCCAAAGCTGCGGAAATGGAATTTGATGCATGTCCGCAGGCAAAGGTGTCGTAAATGCTTTCTTCTGGAGAAGGGAAAGGACGAATGCCCTTGAACTGACGGTTGGTGGCAAAAGCCTCGCGCCTGCCAGTCAGTATCTTATGTCCGTAAGCTTGATGACCAACATCCCAAACAATCAAATCTTCGGGCGTATGGAATACATAGTGTAAGGCTACGGTCAGTTCTACGGTACCCAAACTTGAACCAAAGTGCCCAGGGTTGCGTGAAACTTCTCTGATGATGTCGTTCCTCAGTTCCTTGCAAACTTGTGGAAGTTGCTTCACAGGGATTTTCCGAAGGTCTTCCGGGTCGTTTATTTGTTCAAGTAGGCTATATGTTGGTTGTTCTTCGTTCATATTTTACCACTTTTAATAAGTTACTCCGTCTCGGCATAAAAAACAAACAAGTTTATTTTGTCCCGCTCTCGACTTTTCGTAACTTTGGATGCAAAAATACATAAATAAACGTTATCTTTGCACGAAGATAAGGAAAAAATAACAATATGAACCTCTTTACAAGCGTTGAAACAAGCAAAATCTCCCCACAGCTGGAAACCCATGATGTCCTGCTGCTCATGGGCTCTTGTTTCGCTACCGAGATAGGTGAACGCTTGCAAGAGACCAAGTTGCGTTGCCTGATCAATCCGTTTGGAGTGCTCTACAACCCCATGAGCATCGCCTCTTCGCTGCGTATCATCCTGGATAATGAATTCCCCACGGAGGATGATTTTATTTCTCATGAGGGATATTGGCACAGCTTTTCCTTTCATGGCGATTTCTCATCACCCACCATTGAAGGCTTAAGGGATAATATCCAGCATTCGCTTGATGCTTGTCGCGATTGTTTGAAACAGACTACTTGTCTGTTCGTTACTTTTGGCTCTGCCTTTGTATATGAATGGAAAGAAACAGGAAAGGTGGTAGCCAATTGTCATAAGTTGCCTGAAAAGCTATTTCATAGAAGACGTTTGCAAGTGGATGAGATTGTGGATGAATATAAGGATCTGCTGCAAGCTATTTGGCAAGTGAATCCTACCATGAGAGTATTGTTTACCGTCAGTCCCATCCGTCATGTACGTGATGGCTTGCACGAAAACCAACTGAATAAGGCCACCCTGTTGTTGGCGATTGATCAACTCAAACAACTATTTCCTGATAAGGTACTCTATTTCCCAGCTTACGAATTGCTGATGGATGAGTTGCGTGATTATCGTTTCTATGCCGACGATTTGGTACACCCTTCCCGTATGGCAGTAGATTTTATTTGGCAACGTTTCTCGGAGGCGTGTTTCACCCCAGACACTTTGATGACGATGAAAAGTGTTAAAGAAATTAAAAATATGATGGAACACCGCCCTTTGCATCCCGAATCAGAAGAATATGCACGCTTTTTACAACAAATAGTGTTAAAAATAGAAGCACTTTCAGAAAAATATCCTTACTTTGACTTCGATAAAGAAAAAGAATCATGTCTTACCAAATTGAACAGATTGCGTTAGAGATGGGTGCACAAAGGGTAGGCGATACCCCTGCTGCCATCGATTGGCTGTTGACCGACAGCCGCTCCCTCAGTTTTCCTGAGGCAACCCTGTTCTTTGCCTTGACGACAAAGCGCAACAGTGGCGCACACTATATCAACGAACTATACCAGCGTGGCGTACGAAACTTCGTGGTTGCCCGCTCCGATTATGGTGAGGTGGAAGCCCTCCATCTCCAGGAAACCAACATTTTGTTGGTGCCTGATACGCTCGGTGCCTTACAGAAGTTAGCGCAGAGCATCAGGAAACAGTTCACTATCCCTGTGATTGGTGTTACTGGCAGTAATGGAAAGACAGTAGTAAAGGAATGGTTGCATCAATTGTTGAGTCCTGACAGGGT
>CAMJNN010000055.1 GCA_946407325.1 uncultured Prevotellaceae bacterium
TTTCATTTTTACCTCAAAAGCAGGTAGGTTTAACGCTAACATTTGCTATCTTTGTAACATCATTAGTTTCTTGACAAAGATACGCTTTTTTTATGAAAACCAAAGAAGAAATTGTAGCTAACTGGCTACCAAGATACACGAAACGTCCGTTGGAGGATTTCACCAAGTATATTCTGTTGACCAACTTCAACAATTATGTGGATATTTTTGCCGAGAAGTTTGATGTGCCCGTGATGGGACAGGATGCCAATATGCGTTCGGCAACTGCCAACGGCATCACCATCATCAATTTCGGCATGGGCAGTCCTAATGCCGCCATTATCATGGATCTGCTCAGCGCCATACAGCCAAAGGCCTGTCTGTTCTTGGGAAAATGTGGCGGAATCGACAAGAAGAACCAGTTGGGCGACTATATCCTGCCCATAGCAGCCATCAGGGGCGAAGGTACCAGCAATGACTACTATCCGCCCGAAGTGCCTGCACTACCGGCGTTTATGCTACAGCGTGCCGTCTCGACCGCCATCCGAAACTTCGCACACGACTATTGGACGGGCACCGTCTATACCACCAACCGCCGCATCTGGGAGCACGACGATGATTTTAAGGAGTATCTCAAGAAAACACGTGCGATGGCGGTAGATATGGAAACCGCTACGCTCTTCACCTGCGGCTTTGCCAATCATATACCTACCGGTGCCTTGTTGCTGGTATCCGATCAGCCCATGACGCCCGAAGGCATAAAGACCGAGCAGAGCGACAAGAAAGTCACCTCAAAGTTTGTGCACGAGCATGTGGAGATTGGCATCGAGGCACTGCGTATGATCATCGAGGAGAAGAAGACAGTCAAACACCTGAAATACGAATGGTAAGTTATGGCAAAACAAGAACTTACATTTGATGATATCATGTCCAGCCTCAGGGCTAAGCAATATGCGCCCATCTATCTGTTGATGGGTGATGAAGGCTATTACATCGATGAGATAGCCAACTATATCATCGATCATGTGCTAACCGATAGCGAGAAGGAGTTCAACCTTACCATTGCCTACGGCTCGGACGTAGATATAGCCGCTATCATCAATGCCGCCAAACGCTATCCCATGATGGCCGAATACCAGGTGGTGGTGGTGAAAGAGGCACAGAACGTCAAGAACATGGACGAACTGGCCTTTTACCTCCAAAAGCCGTTGAAATCTACCATTTTGGTCATCTGCCACAAGCATGGGAAAATTGACGGTCGTAAGAAATGGGTGAACGAAGCGGCTAAAATGGGCGTGGTGTTTGAGTCGAAGAAGCTGAAAGAACAGCAAATGCCTGCGTTCATCAATAGCTACATGCAGCAAAAAGGCTATGAGATGGATGCCAAAGCCACGCAGATGATGGCCGATTTCGTGGGAACCGACCTGGGGCGCATGACTGGCGAGCTGGACAAGCTGATCATCACGCAACCCAAAGGACAGAAACGGGTAACCCCTGAGCAGATTGAGCGAAATATCGGCATCAGCAAGGACTACAACGTCTTCGAGCTGCGCAACGCTATCATAGCAAAAGATGTGATGAAGGCCAACCGCATCATCAAATACTTTGCTGAAAACCCCAAGACCAACCCCATACAGATGACCTTAGCGCACTTATTCAGCCTCTTCTCCAATCTGTTCATGGCGTATTACGCCCCTGAGAAGAGTGATGCAGGGGTGGCCACCTTCCTAGGCTTGAAATCGCCCTGGGCGGCAAGGGATTATACAACGGCCATGCGCAACTATTCCGGCTTGAAGGTGATGCAGATTATTCATGAAATACGCATGACCGATGCCCGTTCTAAGGGAGTAGAGAATAATTCGGTGGAAGATGCCGATCTCCTGCGCGAACTGGTCTTCAAAATTCTACATTAATAGGATAGGGCACGAGAATCGCGTTTTTTCGATGAACTCGACCATTTGTACGAAAAATCGCAAGGATTTTCATTTTCGCTTCTTAAAAATTATTAGCCATTTCATCGGTAAACGCAAGTTGACCAAAAGGGGAGACTTCTATCTTTATAAATGTACACTTTCGGCAAACTTCCAACACCCATTTTGAGGCAAAGTTTTCCCATTAACTTCCGTTTACATTTACATTTATACAAATTATTTCTGTAATTTTACTATAATAATACAAAGATACACGTCTATCTATGTTTTTACAACCATCAATTCTACTGTAGTATTGTAAACAAATAGCCCTGTTTCTTACAATGATAGTTGTTTTAAAATAGCCTTTTCAGTACTATATACGCTTATTTCCCAATATTTTATCACTAATTATTAAACTAAACAATCGTACAAAGGTGCAGTACGAGGGTATTACCAACCTAAAATGTCTATTATTGTACTATATTGCATTAATAACGTCTAAATACCAATTAATTACGCAATTTTGCTAAACTAAATTACGAAACGGAAACGCCCTATTTTCGTGTCAGGTATGTTGATAGCTCTTATTCTTATATCGATTTCATCGTACAATTATACAAGTTACTTTTGTATAAAAATATTTGCATTTGTAAACAGAAGTTTCTATTTTTGTAGCAGCATTAAAAACGTTTACAATTGTAGTTTTCCAAAATGATGACCATTATCGACCGCCTGAAGCTGATTTTAGAGCGTGTAAACCTCACGCCAGGCAACTTTGCTGACAAAATTGGAGTAGCGCCTGCTACCATCTCCCACATCCTTAGCGGCAGGAACAAATATCCCAGCGCTGAGGTTATGTTACGTCTGCATGAGACCTACCCTGACATAGATCTCAACTGGTTGCTCACCGGCGAGGGCACTTTGGTCAAGGATGATCCTGATTCCATGTTTACAGGTTCTTTGTTTGGCGACAATGCGATAAATCCCGCCCAACGTACGATTGAAAGCGAAAATCGCAAGGAAAATGCGTTGGAATCGGCAAAAAATGATGATAATGTAGTTGTAAAACAGGAGATTATCTATAAAGAAAAGCCTGCAAGAAACATTGCTGAAATAAGAATTTTCTACGACGACGGCACTTACGAGACGTTTACGCCCAACAAATAGTTGGTTGGTTGAATTTATTTTCTTACCTTTGACTTCGTAATATCATCTTATTATGAAGAAATACCTTTTAGATCTCAAGGTGGTGGCAAATGAGCGACTGGCTTCCAACTTCGTGTTGTTGAAGCTACAAGGCGACCAACCGTTGCCTGACATGTTGCCAGGACAGTTTGCCGAACTCCGTGTGGACGATGCTCCCCATACTTTCCTGCGTCGTCCTATATCCATCAATTTCGTTGACAGACAGCAGAATAGCGTATGGTTTCTCATACAGCTTGTAGGCGAAGGCACCAAACGATTGGCTACCCTCGAACTGGGTAGTGTGGTGAATGTGCTACTGCCTTTGGGCAATGGTTTCGCTATGCCCCAGCGTGCTGACGAGCAACTGTTGCTGGTGGGAGGAGGTGCCGGCACAGCCCCCATGCTCTATTTTGGCGAGCAACTTCAGCAGCAAGGCATCCGTCCGTCGTTCCTCCTGGGCGCCCGCACCGCATCCATGTTGCTGCAGCTCGATGAATTCAATAAATATGGTGATGTATATACCACCACAGAAGATGGCAGTCACGGCGAGAAAGGCTTTGTCACCCAACATTCCATCCTGAGCGACAAGCACTTCGACCGCATCTGCTGCTGTGGCCCCAAGCCCATGATGCTGTCGGTTGCCCGCTACGCCAAGGCCAAAGGCATCACCTGCGAAGTCTCTTTGGAAAACAAAATGGCCTGTGGCTTAGGCGCTTGCCTCTGTTGTGTGGAAAACACCACCGCAGGTCATGTATGTGTGTGTACAGAAGGTCCCGTGTTTAATATCAACGACTTGTTATGGCAGATTTAAGAGTAAATATAGGCGCGTTGGCGTTGAAGAACCCCGTGCTCACCGCCTCCGGCACATTTGGTTATGGTGAGGAGTTCGCTGATTTTATCGACCTCACCCGTTTGGGAGGTTTCATCGTAAAGGGTACCACCTTGCATCCCCGTGAGGGCAACCCATATCCCCGTATGGCAGAAACCCCTATGGGCATGCTTAATGCGGTAGGTCTTCAGAACAAGGGCGTGCATTATTTCGTTGAGCATATCTACCCCCGTCTCAAGGACATAAACACCCATGTTATTGTCAATGTATCAGGCTCATCGATAGAAGATTATAGCGAAACGGCCGCCATTGTCAACGACCTTGACAACATCCCCGCCATTGAGCTGAACATCTCCTGTCCGAATGTCAAGAAGGGAGGCATGACCTTTGGTGTGCAACCCAACGCTGCAGCCGAGGTGGTGAGTGCTGTGCGCAAGGCCTATCATAAAACACTCATTGTCAAGCTCACGCCCAATGTGACAGACATCACCGAGATTGCCAAAGCCGTTGAGGGAGCCGGTGCCGACAGTGTTTCCCTTATCAACACCATGCTGGGTATGGCCATCGATGCCGAGCGCCGCAAGCCCTTGCTCTCTACCGTAACAGGCGGATTGTCAGGACCTTGCGTCAAGCCAGTAGCCCTGCGTATGGTGTGGCAGGTGGCCAAGGCCGTGAAAGTGCCGGTAGTAGGGTTGGGAGGCATCATGAACGCCACCGATGCCATCGAGTTCATGTTGGCAGGTGCCACAGCCGTTGAGATTGGCACAGCCAACTTCATCGACCCATCCATCACCGTCAAGGTGGTTGATGGCATCAACGACTACCTCGATCGCCACGGTTTCAAGTCTGTCCGCGACATCATCGGTGCCTTGGAAGTATAATGCGAGTTAAAACTTATTAAAAGTTTGCGTTTTAGCAGAGAAATCTTTTACTTTACAACAATTATACACCAGAAACCGTTATTCTATGGAAGATAATAAAGAAAAACGCGTGTTACGAGTAGAGCTCGACAACGAGGTAAAGAAAGTATCCATCACTGGAAAGAATAGTGATGAGAAGGTAGTAATGCGCCAGGAACTCAGCGAGGACGAACTGGATCTGGCTGCAGGAGGTACAACAGGCATTGGGCATAGAGTTTGTGTTAAAGTTGATGATAATGGTCAATGCAAGCAAGTCATTAACGTGCCCAGAGGCGGCAGCTCAAGGCCTTAACAGCAAATAGCATTATGGAAGAAAACAAAGACAAGCGTGTGTTACGAGTAGAGCTCGGCGACGATGTGAAGAAGGTCTCTATCACCGGAAAGAACGAAGAGGAACAGGTGGTGATGCGACAAGAACTTGACGAGGATGAGCTGGATATGGTGACGGGAGGAAGCAAATCGTTGAAAGATCTTCACTTCCACATGGAAATTAATGAAAATCAGATTAATGAGGGAGTAAAACGCTATGTTAATTTTGATGGCGGATGCCATCCCGTAATGCCATGATAATGGTTCCAACTGAAAACATAAAGAATTGTAAAACCAGGCAATATGGATGAGCAGAAAGACAAAAGAGTGCTGAACATTGAGCTTAGCAACGAGGTAAAGAAGATCTCCATCACAGGAAAGGACGGTGATGAGAAGGTCGTGATGCGCCAGGAACTGAGTGAAAATGACCTCAATCAGGCAACGGGAGGGTTACTAGATCGAACCTGGTATTGCCCCAAGGTAGGCTGTGTCGGTAAAAGCTGATGAAATAAAAACGAGCCAAGCAATATGGATGAGCAGAAAGACAAAAGAGTGCTGAACATTGAGCTTAGCAACGATGTAAAGAAGATCTCCATCACTGGAAAGGACGGTGATGAAAAGGTCGTGATGCGCCAGGAACTCAGCGAGGACGACCTGGAACAAGCCACAGGAGGGATTGATCTGGGCAAGATTCAAGCGGGGCTTCAGTTTGATCTTCAATGTTCCCCCAACAGTTAATCGTTACTTGAACATTTCTTAACTTTAAAACAATATTATATCATGGAAGAGCAGAACAACAACAAGCAAAAGTTGAGCGAAGAGCTCGACAACGAAGAGAAGAAAGTAATGAAGCAGGAAATCAGCGAAGATGACCTTGACGTATCAGCAGGAGCAGATAAGACTTTTTGTAGTGGTCATTGTGTAGTTGTAAAGCATAAATCTAAATTTTCCTGTGATTTATTTACCTTACATTAAGCTATTAATCCCTCGCTTTTGCGAGGGATTTGACTTTTGAAGTAACAGCAAGAATACTATAAGATTATGGAAGAGCAGAAAGATAAGCGCGTGTTGAAAGTAGAACTCAACGACGAAGTTAAGAAAGTCTCCATCACTGGTACTGACAGCGATGAGAAGGTGGTGATGCACCAAGAGCTGAACGAGAAAGACCTGGAGCAGGCAATAGGCGGGGATGCTGCCTCTAATAAAATCCCAGAAATTTTAAAAAAGGAAAAAGGAGAATATCTTATTCAACATCCAGAGCTACAGATCTTTTTATAAAGCTTTTGAACTAAAATTCTAAAATGAATCAATATGGAAGAGCAGAACAACAACAAGCGAGTGTTGAACATCGAACTAGACAACGACGTGAAGAAGGTCTCCATCACTGGCACAAACGGTGATGAGAAGGTTGTGATGCGTCAGGAACTAAGTGAAGACGACCTTGATCAAGCATCGGGCGGCGGAAATCATGTAAATTACTTATATGCGGGTTGTGATCCAAATTGTGAACCTTTAAAATGTAGTGCAGTTCATTAGAAGAACTAAAACTTTAAGATTATGGAAGAGCAGAAAGACAAGCGTGTGCTGAACATTGAGCTTAGCAACGACGTGAAGAAGGTCTCCATCACTGGCACGAACGTTAATGAGAAGGTAGTAATGAAGAAAGACCTCAGTGAAGAGGACATTGATCAAGCAACGGGAGGAGTAACACCAGGAAACGTACCAAGAGCAATAACAGAAATTTGTTCTATAGTTTTATTATAAAATAATTGATTATGGAAGAACAGAAAGACAAGCGTGTGCTGAACATTGAGCTTAGCAACGACGTGAAGAAAGTCTCCATCACTGGCAAGAACAGTGATGAGAAAGTAGTAATGCGCCAGGAACTCAGCGAGGACGACCTGGAGCAGGCCACGGGCGGGTATCCAGGAAACGTATTAGACAATATGTTTGATTGTATAAGTGATTCTAGTGGTTTACCCGACCTATTATGTTCATGGAAACAAAAATAGTTAGGCAATGATATAGAAGTTGGCACTACTAATTCTTAAAATGCAGTCAGAAATGGCTGCATTTATTGTATAACATAACTTGTGTTATTGTCATTTATGAACGTGTTATATAAACCATAAATGCGGTTTGCAATGTCGTTTGCAAGAAAGAAAATTATAGCTCAAAATGAATGCTTTTTTGAAAATATTACTTACTTTTGCAATGAGTAGCGGAAAATCCGTCGCATACTAAAAATTGGAAACTATATAATTATGGCAACTTTAACTAACGAACAGATTGAGCAGAGGAAGCAACTGCTCGCAGAGAAAGTGAAAGAAATGGATGCTATCTACAATGAGCTCAAGGATAGTGGCATCATGGAGTTATCAGATGAGGAACTCGATAACATAACTGGTGGTGGTAAGTTCTTAGATTTTTTTAAGAAGATCGGAGAAAGCACTTTTGTGTATAAGATGGTTGATTTGATCCGAAAACGGTAAAATATTTAAAATACTCTTAAGGATAAGATCATACGCCCTTGCCGCTGAGCCGTAAAAGATAAAACCCCTCGAATTGAGGGGTTTAGTCTTACATATAGATGGGGCCATGTCCCATAGCTCAAAATATTTTCTCTAAAATATATCTATTTTTAGAAAAACATGGGGCCGTGTCCCATACAACTTGTTGTGCTCATGGCAGTCAATGCTGCCGTCAGTATCGAGATGGTGAACTGAATCACCGTCTTCAAAAGGTCTTTATTTTTCATAGTTAAGTTAGATTAAGGTTAGTTACTGGCTCTTCGCCTTATGAATGTGCCGGCAGCTGACTGCGAGCAGATATGCTGCCTACACACATCCATTAGGCTCCCGAGCTTTATTTACGGTTTAAATCTGCATGCCGTCGCCGCCATCACCGCCACCGTTGTCACCGCCA
>CAMJNN010000056.1 GCA_946407325.1 uncultured Prevotellaceae bacterium
CTCACTGCCAAGATGTTTTGGTTCAAGGCGCCGTCAGCAGAAAATATGTCGGTCCACGAGTTGTTCATATCGCTGGTAAAGGTAATGTTTTTATTTGAGATTTCACTTGGGTATTTGCAGGTTTATTTGTATTTTCGCATCTGATATGATTGACCAGGCTACCGTAGATAGGATTCTCGATGCCGCCCAGATAGTGGATGTGGTATCTGATTTCGTCACGCTTCGCAAAAGAGGTGTGAACTATGTGGGTTTGTGTCCTTTTCACGATGACAGAACGCCTTCATTCTCAGTATCCCCGGCTCGCAATATCTGTAAGTGCTTTGCCTGCGGTAAGGGGGGAAACCCTGTGCATTTCATCATGGAGCACGAGCAGATTACCTATGTGGAGGCCTTGAAATATTTGGCCAAGAAATATGGTATTGAGGTAAAAGAGCGTGAGCTGACCAACGACGAGCGTCAGGCACAGAGCGATCGCGAAAGTGCCTTTATCGTCAATCAGTTCGCACGTGATTATTACCACGATATCTTGCTCAACAACGTTGATGGACGAAGCATCGGTTTGGCTTATTTCCGCAACCGTGGGTTCCGTGACGATATCATTGAGAAGTTTCAGTTGGGTTATGCCTTGCCTCAGCGTGATGCCTTGCCTAAAGCGGCCTTGTCTAAGGGATTCAACGAGAAATACCTAGCATCTTATGAGACCCAGGTGAAGGTGGATGGTAAAGATACGACCTTGGTAAAGGGTACTGGTATCTGCTACAAGCGTGAAGACGGTCAGTTGGTGGATCGTTATGCAGGGCGTGTCATCTTCCCCTGGATCAGTTTGAGTGGTAAGGTCATTGCTTTTGGTGGTCGCTTGCTCGACTCTCGTACCAAGGGGGTGGCACAGAAATATGTCAACTCGCCCGATACCGAGATTTTCCATAAAGAACGTGAACTCTACGGCATCTTCCAGGCGAAGAAGGCCATCGTAAAGGAGGACTGTGTATATATGGTGGAGGGCTATACGGATGTGATTTCCATGCATCAGTGTGGGGTGGAGAATGTGGTGGCCAACTCGGGTACGGCGCTCAGTAAGTACCAAATAAATATCCTACACCGTTTTACCAACAATATCGTGTTGCTCTATGATGGTGATGAGGCTGGCATTCATGCCGCTACGCGTAGTGCTGAGATGTTGCTGCAAGATGGCATGACGGTGAAGGTGTGTCTGCTTCCTGATGGCGATGACCCTGATTCGTTTGCCCGCAAGCATACGGCACAAGAGTATCGTCAATTCATCAATGATCATGCTACCGACTATATCCGCTTTAAGACTGATTTATTGCTTCGTCAAGCGGGCAACGACCCATTGAAGCGGGGCGAGGCCATCCGTGAGATTACCAAGGCGATAGCCATCATTCCAGAGGCCATCATGCGTGATGTGTTTATCAAGGAAGCTGCTGATATGTTGGGCGTTGAGGAGAAGCGTATGGTGGGGTATGTGGCGACCCAACGCAAGACTAACCGTGAGGCAGAAGAGAAACGTAGGGCTCTAGCGGCGCAAGCGCCTAATTCACCTCAAGACCCTGCAACACCACAACCTGAGATACCGCTGGCTCCCATGAAGCAACCTGAGATGCCTGATGCACCCCCATTGCCAACTATGGAGGATTTGCCTCAGGGAGGAAGTGGTCATGTCTCTGAGCAGTCAACGGCTAACAATCCATTCTCCAAAGCCCTATACAAGTACGAACGTTCTATCATGCAGTTGGTGGTGCGCTATGGCGAGAAGACGATGTGTGAGTTGACGGATGAGGATGGTAATACCACCCCTGTGAGTGTAATAGATTTTGTGGACGCTACCTTGCATCAAGACGATGTAACACTGACCCATCCGCTGTTTCGTGAGATGCTTAGGTTGGCAGTAGAGCATCAGCATGATGCCGACTATACTGCTGAGCGTTACTTCATCAACCATCCTGATACAGCCATCAGTCAGATGGCACTCGAGTTGGTGAGCGACCGCTATCAGTTGAGTAAGTATCACTTTAAGAATCAAACCATTGTGACGGACGACAATCGCTTGCAGGAGTTGGCTACAGAGATCACCATCAACTACAAGTATGCCATTGTCAATGAATCATTGAAAGAGGTGATGCGACAACTGCAAGACCCTGTGATTGTCAATAACGAAGTAAAATGTGCGCAAATAATCCAGCGTTATACCGAGTTGCGTGAGGTGCAAGCCGACTTTGCCAAACGCTTGGGCGAACGTGTTATCCTTGAGTTTTAATCAGTGTTTTAGTCCTTGTTCCGAATCAGGTTCATGAACTCTTCGCGTGTCTTTGCCTGATTGAATGCCCCTGTAAAGTCAGAGGTTGTGGTAATGGAGTTCTGTTTCTCCACACCCCGCATCTGCATGCACATGTGCTTGGCCTCTACTACCACCATCACACCCAGTGGGTTCAGCGTTTCCTGTATGCACTCTTTTATTTGCGAGGTCATGCGTTCCTGCACTTGTAGGCGATGTGAGTAGATGTCCACCACACGGGCGATCTTGCTCAGTCCGGTGATGTAGCCGTTAGGGATGTAAGCCACGTGTGCCTTGCCAAAGAAGGGTAGGAGGTGGTGTTCGCAGAGTGAGTAGAAATCAATGTCTTTCACAATCACCATCTGGCTATAGTCTTCTTTGAACTTGGCCGAGTTCAGTACCTCATGAGGGTCAATGTCATAACCACCCGTGAGCGTCATCATGGCCTTTGCCACACGCTCAGGTGTCTTGAGCAATCCTTCACGATCAGTATCTTCGCCCATCAAGGTAAGAATACGCTTGATGTGTCCTTTCAACTCTTCCAACTCGGGCGTTTCTGCCACAATTTCCTTCCCTAACATCTTATAATTCTCAATTTATTTCAATTGTAATCTGATCCCTCACGATGGATATTTCCTTGAATGCCCCCGTAGCTTTCAGTTGGCGCAACATGGCATCGGCCTCCTCAATGGTGGGGAAGTTGCCTACACGGCATAACCAGCGAGGTGACACGAAGTAAGCATATACTTGTGCATCCTGGAAGTGCTGCTTCACCTTATTGGCCACATCCTGTGCCTCGTTGCGCGAGCGACTGGTATTGTTGCCGGCATATACTTGCACACGATAACCTTGGCGTTTCAGCTCTTTCTTCTCGCCAGTACTTGTGCTTCCTACAGCAGAACCGTTGACCAAGGCGGTGATCTGTGCATCCTGATGGATGGTTACCTTGCCCTGTCCTGCGGCATCCGTTTGCAGGCTCTTCACAATGTCACGCTGTGCATAAGTTGACAGTACAGCTGCCATTGCCAATAACACAAAAATAGTAATTCGTTTCATCGTCTTTTTTATTTTATGGTTTCCTGCCGAAGCAGGAAACCATAGATAGTTTACTTATTTCCAAGCGTCAATGATACCCTTGAAATCAGCGCACTTCAGAGATGCACCACCAATCAGGCCACCATCGATGTCAGGCTTAGCAAACAGCTCAGGAGCGTTGCTTGCCTTGCAGCTACCGCCATAAAGGATAGAAGTGTCGTCAGCTACCTTAGCACCATACTTGTCGGCTACACAGCTACGGATGTAAGCATGAATCTCCTCAGCCTGCTCAGCAGTAGCGGTCTTGCCTGTACCGATAGCCCAGATAGGCTCGTATGCGATGATGATCTTAGCGAAGTCCTCAGCGCTCAGGTTAAATACTGAACCTTCCAATTCAGCCTTCACTACCTCGTTCTGCTTGTTAGCCTCACGTTCTTCCAAGCTCTCGCCGATGCAGAAGATTACCTTCAGACCGTTAGCCAATGCCAGCTGTACTTTCTCCTTCAGAATCTCTGGAGTCTCCTTGTAGTACTCACGACGCTCTGAGTGGCCCAGGATTACATACTGTGCACCAGTGCTCTTAACCATCTCAGCTGATACCTCACCGGTATAAGCGCCCTTCACCTTATCAGCGCAGTTCTCGGCACCCAGACCAATCACGTCTTGGTTCAGGAAACCAGCTACTGTTGCCAAGTGAATAAACGGAGTGCAGATTACCACGTCGCAGTTAGGCTTGTCAGCAGTCAGTACTTCGTTCAACTCTTTAGCCAAAGCTACACCTTCTTGCAGGTTCATGTTCATCTTCCAGTTACCTGCTACAATTTTCTTTCTCATACTTTTCTTAATTTTTTTGTTGTTATGTCTATTAAATATTCTGTCAATCAATATGATTAGTATCAGTGGTGCCACAAACCACACACCTACCCATCCCAAAGTACGCAGGTCGCTCACATCTTTCATCGCGCCCAGCGGCAACTCTTCCAGTCTGTCGGTCAGGTCAAACTCATTGGGCATCTGCGAGTCGGCCCATTTGTTCAATACCACACCATCCTTGATGAGCATCAGTCCTGGGTTACTGCGCACCATCGTCTTCAGGGTGATGTCGTCCATAATGCAGAACGGATATTCCGCCCCAGTGCGGTCACGCCATTGCTCGATGGCCTCGGCCGATGATGAAGATAATGCATAGAACCCGTACCCATGCTCCACGCTGTAGTCATACAGCTCATTAATCAGGTCAATAAACCCTTCTTCCGCTTCCTCCGTACGGTGCATTACCAGCAGGAAGGTGAAGCCGGGGTCATCTAGCACTTCATCGGTTATGTCCTCACCCGTCTCCATGCTCTCCATCACGAAGTCGTGTATCGGTGGCTCGTAGCCTTTCTCCACCACTATCGTCTCGGCACTCACGAAAGTCCACGTACTGTCAGGGTAGTTGTCCACCGTAAATGTCTGTTGCTCCCCATCTTTCTCCATGATGAAGCGTGTGTCAAAGACCGTAGGCTTAGCCCCTTCAGGAATCTCCATGCCCTCGCGTATGTTATTGCCTATCTTATACGGACGGAAGTCGATGATAGGCAACGTAGCCAAACAGTAACATGCAAGCACAAAGACGAACACTACACTGTAGGTCGATAAGGTCCATTCCATCTTTTTTGTAAGAAACCTTACCATGTTCCATGGGGTGATAAACACTGTCACGGCACATATCAGTAGCACCACGTTCTTGCCAAATGTTTGCCAATTGGTCAGCACCAATGCGTCACCAAAGCATCCACAATCGCTGATGGGATTGGTCAGCGCCAGGTAGAGCGTCAGAGGTGTCATTACCAACATAATCAGTAGCGCCAATACAGTGGTGACACGTCGTCTGATGCCTAGTATCAGGTGCATACCCACGCCAAACTCCATCACTGCCAAGAATACCGACAAAGCCAGTGGTACAATGTCGGGCATCAGTTGCAGTATGCCGAATGCCGTGAAATAGTCCTGTATTTTATAGCAAGTACCCAGTGGGTCAACAGCCTTCACAAAGCCTGAGAACACAAAGGTGACTCCCAAGATGAAGCGGCAGCTGTTTACCACCCACTTCCATGCCGTGCTATTTTTCCACTTAGTCGCCAAAGTTCAGTTTAATCAGTCCAAACACTGAATAGTTGATCATATCCATGTAGTTGGCGTCCACGCCCTCTGATACCAAGGTGTTGCCTGCCAAATCCTCAATTTGCTTGGTGCGGTTAATCTTCATCAGTATCAGGTCGGTGTACGATGTAATCCGCATGTTGCGCCATGCCTCGTCATAGTCGTGGTTTTTGGCTAGCATCAGTTCCAGGGTGCTCTTGGCATATTTATCATACAACTCAATGGCCTGCTCGACGCTAATGTCCTCATGCTCAGCATAGCCCAACTCCAACTGTATCAGTGCGATGATACCGTAGTTCACAATGCCCATGAACTCAGGCTTGATGCCTTCGCCCACCATGGACACGCCCTTTACCTCAAGGGTCCTGATGCGGTTGGCTTTTATGAATATCTGGTCGGTCACTGATGCGGGACGCATAATGCGCCATGCAGCCCCATAGTCGTGCAGTTTTTTCACAAACAAATCCCTGCATTCGGCTATCACTTGCTCAAACTGTGCCTTTGTATCTTTCATATTTATTTATTTTGCTTTGCAAAGATAAGCATTCTACACTATAAATAAAAAAAGGATGCCTTAAATCATATTAAAGCATCCTTTTTTGTGTTTTATACCCAATACTTTTATGAACACCTGAGCACTTGCCCGATGCGCAAAACAGTTTTGGTGGTAATGCCGTTCAGTTTGCACAACTGATTGACACTCACACCTTGCTTGCTGGCAATCTTCGACAGCGTGTCGCCACTCTTTACCTTGTAGTAAACACCCTCGCCATCGGATATTACCTCATTAGAAGCTGATGCTGATGATGCCCGCTTGGTGGTTTGTTTCTTAAACACATGCGTATAGCTGTCGGCCACCACGTCCTGTTTTTCGAAATCAAACATCAATGCAGGGTTGATGGCCACGCCCAGGAAACGTGTCTCGAAATGCAGGTGTGAACCTGTAGAGCGTCCTGTATTGCCACCCAAACCTATAACGTCGCCGGCACGTACCAGCTGATCTTCTTCTACTAATTGCTTTGAAAGGTGTCCATAAACGGTTTCCAGACCGTTGTCATGACGGATGACGATATATTTGCCATATCCTCTGCGCCCCTGATTCTTCACAATACGTACTTTACCGTCGAAGGCCGAGCGGATGGTGTCACCTACGTTCACTTTTACGTCCAGTCCGTAGTGGGCACGACGTCTGCGAGGGCGATAGCCAAAAATATCGTTGATTTTCGTATTAGAGGTAGGCATGCAGAAACCTGTCAAATCGAATGTGTAGGTATCAGGAATTACAGCCTTAGCATAAGCATTCACAAACTCATTTTCCCAGGATTGGTAGATGTCTATACTGGGGTTTTCTGACTGTTCGACTTTGATAATCTTCTGCAGGGCAAGTGAATCCACACTTCTCAGTTTGACATCCACAGGAGCTTGTCTGGCTATCAAATCTTGTGCCGATATCCCCATGCTGCATAGGCAGGTAGCTGTAAAAATGATTGTCTTTACGAATCTAAAATGCATACAAATTACCACTAATCGCACAAAGGTAAGGCATTTTCTCCTTTTTAACAAAATAATTCACTATAAAAAACCATAAAACATGTTGAAAAACATATTTAACTGATGGCTGACCAATTAATGTTGGTCTTTCTCAGGTTCTTCAGCTGTTGCCACAGCAACGCATATTTTTGCTTTTCACAAGTGGGATCATCTTCCACAATGCGTTCTGCTACGTCACGTGCCAATTGAAGAATCTGACCGTCCCGCGCTAGGTCAGCAATCAGCAGTTCGAAGGCCATACCGCTCTGCTGTGTTCCCTCCAAATCGCCTGGGCCACGTAGCTTTAGGTCTGCCTCGGCAATTTCAAAGCCATCGTTGGTTCGTACCATAATCTCTATGCGCTTTCTTGTGTCCTCCGCCAGTTTGTAGCCTGTCACCAGGATGCAGTATGATTGGTCGGCCCCACGCCCCACACGACCCCTTAATTGGTGCAACTGCGAGAGTCCGAAACGTTCGGCATTCTGAATCACCATCACCGAGGCGTTGGGTACGTTCACTCCCACCTCTATCACTGTGGTTGCCACCATAATCTGCGCTTCCCCCCTTACGAAACGTTGCATCTGTTCCTCCTTCAGGGTAGGTTTCATTTGTCCGTGTACTTGGCATACTATCAGGTCGGGAAAGTCGTCGCACACCTGCGAGTAGCCCTCTACTAAATTTTTCAAATCTATTTTCTCACTTTCCTTGATAAGTGGATAGACGATGTATATCTGTCTGCCCTCGTTCACCTGCTTGCGAATGAAAGCATTAAGTTGTTCCCGACGATTGTCAAACTGATGCAGGGTAGCTATCGGTTTGCGCCCAGGAGGCAGTTCATCAATCACTGACACGTCCAGGTCGCCATACAGTGTCATCGCAAGCGTACGAGGGATAGGTGTAGCCGTCATTACTAAAACATGTGGCGGTTGTATGCTTTTACCCCACAATCTGGCACGTTGCGCCACCCCAAAACGGTGTTGCTCATCAATCACCGCCAAACCCAAATGGGCGAAGTTCACTCCATCTTCTATCAGGGCATGTGTGCCTATCA
>CAMJNN010000057.1 GCA_946407325.1 uncultured Prevotellaceae bacterium
CCACGATACTGCGGGAGGGTATAGACGCTGAACACCTCGCCAAAGAGTCCGTTGAGCAAACGACAGTTGGCGGGCATCTCGAAGAGGTTAAGGTAGGCTACGGACACGATATTCCCCGCATCTCTGGCCACAAAGACAATCAACTCGGTGCCGAGCTTCCTGTTGAGGAACGACAACAGCTGTTGCTCGATGCATGCTTTGTCATGGGGCGTTACAAGACCATGATCGTCTTCTATGAACGCAAGGCGTAAACGTATCAGTTCGTCGATATCTTGCTTGGTGGCCTGACCGTACACAATATTCATAACCTATCCTCCGAAATTTTTGTTCATAAGTTTGATGACAAAGTTAGTGTTTTTTTGCTCTTTATTGCTATATTTGCCAGAAAAAAAGCGATGAACAAGGTAAGAATAACGGCCATCCGTCAGACGGTCTATCCCGACCTGATGGCGAAATACGAGAACCCCATTGAGCATACCTGCGATGTGAAGGAGGGGCAACAGTGGATATCCATCGACGGACAGTGTCCTGAGGGGATGTGCCCAGCTGCCTGGTATTCCATGAAGGAGTTTGTGGAGTCGCTGGCCAAAGGCGAGGGCAACTTCTACGACGGATGGATGCAGAACCCCATGAGTGCCATGATTAGTTGCAACGATGGCTTCCGTCCGTTCAGCTTCTATATCGAGATGGTTGACTAAAGATCAATCGGGATAACCACCTTGAAGGTGATGTTGCGCCCCATGTTATATACGCCTCGACGGCCCGTCACCACATTGACATCCAGATATTTCAAACGACTGAGGTGGTGCTGGTAGGCACAGTTCAAAAGGTTGTCGGCAGTGATATATACCTCAGCTATCTTTTTATTCCTCAGTTGCAAATCGGTGCCTGCAGAGAGCGACAGCAAGGCATAGCCGGGCGTTTCGGTCTCGGTATCATCAGCACGGTAGATATGATTCTGACGCAGATAATAGTCGAGGCCAGCAGCAACGTAGGTATTGTTCAGCGTCAGTCCTTGTTTGGGATGGGCATGACGGTACTCGTGGGCGGCATGGGTGCTGACCGTACTGTGTGTATGGTGGAAAAGCTCCCACTTTAGCTCGGACGACCAACGCGGAGCTGGGGTAAAGGGCAGGTACTTGGTGTCTGGCGTAGCATCCAACTGCTGGGCATCGACATACGAGAAGCTGTTGGCAAAGTGGATGGAATGGATGGGGTGGAAATCGACACCTGCCTCAAAGCCCAACAGACGGGCGTCACCTTGCGTATATACATAGGTAAGGTAACCTGGTTGAATCACTTCCTCTACCCTATGGGTAAAGACATAGTTGTTGATGCGGTTGGCAAAGAGGGCCACCTGTGCCGACACATAGCGTGAGGTGAAATCAAGGCCTAAGTCGGCCTGCCAACTGTATTCGGCCTTGAGTTGCTGAGAGCCTATCTCATAGCGGTGGGAACCTTCATGCACACCGTTCGATGCCAGTTCGCTCATATTGGGAGAACGGAATCCACGTGCCACATTCAGACGCAGGTTGAAATGCTCGTTGACATTGAAAATGGCTCCCACACTGCCCGTCAGTCCGTTAAAATGACGGATAAAGTCGGTGAAGCGCATCTCGCCATCTTCCTCCAAAGCATCACCATGCATACGGCGATGGTCGTAACGAACACCTCCATTCAGCGTCCAACGGTCGCCCAATGTCTTGGTGGCGGTGGCATAAACGCCAATATCAAACAGTCGATAGTCGGGTATCAGGTATTCTTCTCCTAAATTACTTGAGTTCTGATACATTCCTCCTATTCCTGTAGATATGCGCCAACCACTCCATTCGTTGGTCACCAAACGCAGGTCGTAGGTCAGCGAATGTAACTTGAAGTAGGCCTCATATTCATCGGCACTCTCCTCGTACTCCTGGCGACGGTTTTGCTGATAGCCGATGATGGCCTTAAGGTTGCCTATAGGAAGGTTGAGGGAGTTGTCCCACACGGCTTTATAATGCTTCACTTGCTGGAAAGGCAGTGTCTTGGAATAGGTCTTATGATGATCGGTGTTCCATACCAACTCGCCTGTCTGTTCATCGCGCTCACCCTCTACGATGCTGGGGGTCAGGTGATAGGCTACCCATACGAGGCGTGAGTGGCCCCACGACTGGTTGATGCCCAGCATCAAGCGTCCTGAACGCTCGCGGAACTGTGAACCTGGCACATAGCCATCGTATTTGTTCTTATAGGCATGGGCCATCTTGTTGCTGAAACGGGCATCCCACACGAAGCCTTTCTTGTTGCCTGACAACGAGAGGTTATAGGCGAAAAGTCCGTTGTTGGTCTGGTACTCGGTACTGACATTGGCATGCATCTCGCCCTCTGCCAACGTGGGCTGAGGATGCAGGATAACCACACCCGCCATTGCATCAGAGCCATACATCAGTGAGGCAGGACCCTTCAGGATCTCGACGGAGTTGACACTACTGCCATCTACCTCAACACCATGCTCGTCGCCCCACTGCTGACCTTCCTGGCGGACTCCTTCGCTCATCACCACCACCCGGTTATAACCCAATCCGCGGATGATGGGCTTGGAAATGCCGCTGCCTGTAGTGAGCTGACTGACTCCTGGTTGGTGGGCAATGGCATCGATGATATTGGAAGATGCTGTTGAGCGTAATTCCTGTGGGGAGACGATGCTAACGGGGGCTGTGGAATGCTTCAGCTTCGTGTCGCCAGCCACACCTGTGACCGTCAGTTCGTTGAGTTGTAAATGGCGGTAGAACACATCAGTAGAGTCTTCGGGATGTTCGTGTATCTTCGTGTTGTCTTGTGCCGACAGTGCCGTACAAACACACAGCAGAGCCAAGATGATATATCTTATTTTCATATAGTGTCTTATTAATTTCGGGGGGCAAAGATAATGAAAATCTTAAAGTGTTATACCCTTGGGCGGTTTTTTTAGAAATAGATGAAAAACTATTTTGTTATATTTTCAAATTGATGTATTTTTGCACCCAGAATTGGTTCCGTTGGGGCGTATCGCTGCTTCGGATTAAAAGGGAATCAGGTGAAAGTCCTGGACAGTCCCGCTGCTGTGAAGCTCGTTAATGCTCTCTGGCACATGCTAATTGCCACTAACAAATCTAACCATGAAAACGTTGGGAAGGCGTCAGAGAGTGAGTCAGTCAGAAGACCTGCCGTTCATTAAAGGCTATCCGCCTCGTGGGTTAGGCGCGTAGTACGAAAACATTGTTTTTCTTTACATGTACTGTTTTTATGTTTAAAAACTTTCATGGCTTCGACATGTTTGAACAGTATCAAGCATGGAAGCGCGAACGCAGAGAGCGCAAGAGCTTTAAATATCGCCTCTCTGTAACTGCTATCAAACTGATTATCATTATCAGTTGTACGTTCTTAATGTTGTTTTTACCCACCAGTGTACTGGGTATTCCTGATCTTACACTGGTAGAGCAACGAGTGATTGCCATCTTTGTATTTGCCACGCTTATGTGGCTCTTGGAGCCTGTGCCGGCATGGACCACCTCCATGGGCATAGTGGTGCTGTTGTTGTTAACGTGTAGCGACAGTTCGCTATGGTTTATGCGCAACGATCTGCCTAACCAGTCGCTGGGTGAGTTTATCCATTACAAGTCAATCCTCAACAGTTTCTCCGACCCTATCATCATGTTGTTCATCGGTGGTTTCATTATGGCCATCGCCACTTCGAAGAGCGGATTGGACGCTACCTTGGCGAAGGTGATGCTCAAGCCTTTCGGCACACAGAGTCGTTTTGTGTTACTGGGTTTTATCTTGCTGACGGCTTGGTTCTCGATGTTTATCAGCAACACCGCTACAGCTGCTATGATGCTGACCTTCCTGACCCCTGTGATGAAATCGTTGCCTGCCGACGGTAAGGGTAAGATTGCGTTGGCGATGTCTATTCCTATAGCGGCTAACCTGGGTGGTATAGGTACCCCTATCGGTACGCCTCCTAACGCTATTGCCCTGCGTTACCTGAACAATCCCGACGGTTTGAACCTGAATATCGGCTTCGGCGAATGGATGATGGTGATGTTTCCTTTTGTCATTGTGGTTTTGCTCATTGCATGGGTTTTGCTGCTGAATATTTTCCCTTTCAAACAGAAGAAGATTGTGCTGAACATCCAGCATGAGCACAAGCAGAGCTGGCGCGACTGGGTGGTGTATATCACTTTCTGCGTGACGGTTATCATGTGGGTGCTCGACAAATATACGGGCGTGAACGCCAATGCGGTAGCCATGATACCTGTGGCTGTATTTGCTCTTACGGGCATCATCGGCAAGCGCGACTTGGAAGAGTTGAACTGGAGCGTGCTATGGATGGTGGCAGGCGGTTTTGCCTTGGGCGTGGCACTCGAGGAATCTGGCTTGGCCATGCACCTGATTAATGCTATCCCATTTGACACTTGGCCGGCATTGGCCATCATCATCGGCTCCGGTTTGCTGTGCTACATCCTGTCCAACTTCATCAGCAACACGGCTACGGCCACGTTGTTGGTGCCGATATTGGCCATTGTGGGTACCAGCATGGGCAATCAGTTGGATCACCTGGGCGGCATCTCTACCTTGTTGATAGGTATCGCCCTCAGCTCATCCATGGCGATGCTGTTGCCTATCAGTACGCCTCCTAACGCTATGGCCCACTCTACCGGCTTTATCAGTCAGAAAGACATGATGAAGGCTGGTTTGATAATGGGTGTCATCGGCTTGGTACTGGGTTACCTGATGCTGATCATACTGGGAACCCACGGCTTACTGTAAGATATTTTTCTTTTCTACCATTGTACACTCATGTGTTTATAACGGCGGCTTATGTCTGTGACAGA
Organism: uncultured Prevotellaceae bacterium; assembly: GCA_946407325.1. The sequence continues at coordinate 4,854 of CAMJNN010000057.1, forward strand.
TATAAGCCGTCATCTTTTTAATAAGCGGCTACTTCGCTGATGCACAAGGGGCCTCTTGCGTCGAGGAAATTCACTTTGATGGCAGTGGTGGTAACGGCGGGGAAACGCAGGATGCGCTTATAGCCAATGGTGGTGGTTTCATCCTCCTGTGTCAAAGGAAACCATTCGCCCTCTTGCAGGTAAGCTACCTCGAATTGCTTTACGCGTTGTCCCAATGGGATATATTCTTGCAACATGAGGCGACTCAGCGTTTGTGGTAGCGCGAAAGTGAACGTCAGCGAACCATCATTCACGCCATCTGGCGTTGCCCAGTAGGTATCGAAATCAGCATCGTTGACAAGGGTAGCCGCAAAGTGCTTGCCTCTAACATCCGATGCTTCCACCTTGGCGCCAAGCAACAGGTTGTGGCTCAGCTCCTGCGTGATACGCTGATGGAATGTCACAGCATTGATGGAGTCGGTCTTCGAGATCAGTCCTTCTTTATTGACAGGAAAGTTCAGCAAAAGGTTACCGTTGTGCCCCACACTCTGATAATACAGATCCACCAACTCATCGGCGGTCTTCACCTGATCGTCCTCACGCTCATGATAGAACCATCCTGGACGGATGGACACATCACACTCGGCAGGTATCCAAGCATCACCATCAGCATGTCCTGAGGTCAGTTCTTGGCCGTTGGGATAACCTGGATAGACATCGGCCGAACGCAGGAACGCCCAGTTGGTGGTGCCCGCCTTGCCTTTCTCGTTACCTACCCATCTACATCCAGGTCCTCCGTCAGAGAAACAGATGGCATTGGGTTGCAACTCATCTACCAACGCCCAGGCGGTGGGGAAATCATAATAGTTACGACGGTCGATGTTGCGTGTCTCATTGGCACCGCCATAGTAGCCGTCACCACCATTGGCACCATCGAACCACACCTCGAAGATATCGCCATAACGTGTCATCAACTCACGCAATTGGGCATGATAGTACGCCACATAAGAAGCACTGCCATAGTCGGCACGGTTCCTGTCCCAGGGGGAGAGATAAACACCAAACTTAAGTCCATATTCACGACAGGCAGCTGCCAGTTCGCCCACCACGTCACCGCTGTACGACGAGTGAGCGACATTGTAGTCGGTCAGGTCAGATGGCCACAAGCAGAAGCCATCGTGGTGCTTGGCAGTGATGATGACGCCCTTCATGCCGGCCTCCACAAACGTACGGGTTCACTGCTTGGCATCCAGGTGGGTGGGATTAAACGTCTTGGGGTCGGTATCACCATAGCCCCACTCCTTGTCGTTGAACGTGTTCAAACCGAAATGGATAAAAGCGTAGGTTTCCAGCTGTTGCCAAGCCACCTGTTTCTGTGCTGGGATAGGATATACCGGAGCAGGCGCCGGGATATTGTCGGCACACGATACAAGGGCGATAGCGCCACAAATCATCAATATCTTTTTCATAATCATTCCTTTTATTAGATATAAACCTTTGCAAATATAGGGAAAATGGGTATTTTTGCAGCAAAGCAAAGAAAATAATCTTTATGAAACCCTATTTATTGGCCATTTTATTGGCTCTCCCCGTGAGCGTAGCTGCTCAGGATACGGAGAAAAAGAATCAATTTGATTTCAGCTTGGATTTCTATACGCATGGAGAAATCTGTGCCGGAGGTTTGCCGAGGTCTGACGGCGATACACCTGTGGACGACAATTCAGCTTTCATTTTAGGACGTACACGAGTCATCATGGACTACTCTCGGAGTGGGTTGCAGGCTCATGCCGTGATTCAGAACAAAGCAGTATGGGGCACCAAAGGCAACCAAGCGATCAATCTGTATGAAGGATGGCTTAAGATGTCGACACATAATGGTCTCTTTGCACAGTTAGGACGCATAGCATTGTCGTATGACGACGAGCGTATCATCGGCGCCAACGACTTTGCCACAGCTGCCCTGTCGCACGATGTGTTACGATTGGGTTACGAGGGTCACGGACATCAGGTACACGCCATACTGGGCTACAACCAGAATGCAGATAATGTATATACCAGCACCTATTATGATGAGGGGTCACAGTTCTACAAGACCATGCAGACGGTATGGTACCACTACGATGCGACCAAGATACCACTGGGCGTTTCACTGCTCTTCATGAACCTGGGCTTGCAGTCGGGTGTTGAGGGGGATAAAGCCAACCCTCCTTCTACCCAATACCAACAGATGTGGGGCGGTTACTTGAACTATCATCCAAAATACCTGACACTGGAGGCTTCCTTCTACGGACAGTCGGGCCAACAGGTGACTCCGGAAAAAATGCACGGACCGATAAGGGCTTGGATGGCCAGTGGAAAAGCCACCATCCAGCCAACAGACAATTACGGCTTCGTGGTGGGTTACGATCACTTAAGTGGCGATGACTTTGTGCCTGTGTCATACGGCGGTAACGGTGGAGAAGTGATATATCATGATGTGCAAAGAGGATTCAGTCCTATGTTTGGCTCACGATCCAAGTTCTATGGCATCCTGGACTTCTTCTACGAGAGCGCCTACAGTCAGGGCTTCACTCCCGGTTTGCAGAATGCCTATGTGGGCGTGTTTGGCAATCCTATCAGGAAGCTGGACGGCAAACTCACCTATCACTATCTGGCCACTGCTACCCAACTTGAGCATCTGCCAAATAAGTTAGGACACAGCTTTGAACTGGAGGCCACCTACCGCTTTACGAAGGACATCAAACTGACTGTTGGCTATACTTTTATGACGGGTACGGAAACTATGAGACGCCTGAAACATGACAATAGCAGTAAAGATGCTCATTGGGGATGGTTCTCGCTCTCCATCACACCCACTCTCTTCACTACGAAGTGGTAACCAGGCAGCAAAAGAAAGCAAGTAAAGCAGAGCACTCACCATGACTTTGTTTTGTTTCATTAATATTATTTACGAATTCACATAGCGAGAGTTAGCTAAAATTTGATTATCTTTGTCGGCTAAATAAGCAAATGAAAAGATGAATCCGTTTTTTAGCCCATACAACACACCTCATGGCACTGTGCCCTTCGACCAAATAAAGCTGGAGCATTA
>CAMJNN010000058.1 GCA_946407325.1 uncultured Prevotellaceae bacterium
ACTCCACGTCATCGCCTGAACAATGTGTTGATGTATGAGGTAGAGGACAAGTGGAAAATTGGCTTCGAAGCCTATTACTTTAGTCCGCAATGGCTCAGCGACGGAAAGCGTGGACAGTCATATTGGAACTGCGGTTTCATGGCAGAGAAGAGTTGGAAACATTTCTCTGTTTTTGTGAACTTCGAGAATTTCACCGACTCACGCCAAACTCGTTTCGACACCATCTATACTGGTTCACGCACTAACCCCGAATGGCGTGATATCTATGCACCTCTCGATGGCTTTGTTGCCAATGCTGGTATCAAGGTCAGACTTTAGTTGTGTCGATTAGCAAATTCGATGTACTCCTGCCAATCATAATCGGTCACATCATGGATACCTGTGCGCATATGATAACCGCAATTGCCTTTCCAGAGAGGTTCGTTGACAACTGGGAACGAGCAGCCTTCCAGAGTTTCTAAACCATAGAGTGCATAAACTTTGCTGGCCTCCTGCAGGGAGAGAAACTCTCCACGAGGATCAGCCCATTGGTCTTCTTGCGCACTGGCCACATAAACAGGTCGAGGAGCGACCAAGGCAAGCAACTCATGCTGATCTATGGGAAGAGAGGAAACATTTTGATTATAAGACTGGTATTTGTTGCAGAACCACCAAGGAAAAGATGTGTTGATACGCTCCACCGTCTCTCCAAAATTGCGACGTGACAATGCAGCACCTGAGCAACCTGAATCATTGGAGATAACAATAGCAAAACGTTCGTCCTGAGCACCACACCAAAGGGCTGCCTTACCCAAACGAGAATGGCCCAAAACGATAGTGCGTTTCTGGTCGATGTTATCCAGCGTAAGCAAGTAATCCAATACACGTGAACATCCCCATGCCCATGCAGCAATGGCTTTGCCAGTATTGTCTTGTAAATCGGTGTTGGTGTTGATGCCAAACAAAGGATAAATGGTTTCACTTAACTTGTCATCGCTATCGAAATAAATGTCATAATAGTGGAAGGTAGCCACTGCATATCCCGAATTGATGATGCGATCATAAGACCAACGGCTTGTCTGATTAGCTCGTCCGTGTGTGCAGTAAGGAGACTCAATAACGGCTGGGTCTGTAGTTGTGGTGGCATTTCCCTGGAAGTTGGGAGATACGAAAACAGGGCATTGTTCTACGCCCTTTGGCATATAAAGCAGCACTAGCATTTGGCGAGTCTGGCCATTGGCGTTAAAAGAAATTTCTATCTGACGGCGAATCGCTTTTCCTCCAAGGGCATCGTCGCTTTCTTCTACAATACGGTAGCTTTTCTGGATGTCGGTTTCAGGCAAAATGCCGTACTCATTGTCTTGGAAAAGCTTCAGTATTTCTTGTCGGCGTACTTGCTCCCACTGCTCCTTTGTGGTAATTTTGTGACCATTAAATGTGGTCAATGCCTCGGGTAGGGTATAGGTACCCACCTTAGACTCATCATAATTAGCTTCTTGGGCTTGAACTGATGAAACTGTTAGGGAAAGAAACGCCCAAACAATGATTATTAGTTTTTTTATCATCTTTATGTAGATTTATTTTGCCACAAATATAATATTTTCTGCCTACTTATTACACGTCATTCGTCCCTTTTTTACGCAGTTTATCCCAGAAGTTTGGCTAATTATGCAACCTTATGTACTTTTGCATTGTCAAAAGTACTAAAATGAAATATGGAATTAAGACCTTTTACACTTAGTGATGCGCCGACGATCCTTTCATGGATAAAGGATAAGACAGCCTTCCGTAAATGGAGTGCAGACAGGTATCCTGTGTATCCTCCAAAGCCTGAGGATATGGCAGCGCAATATACAGCAAAGAATGTATTCCCCTTTACTGCCATCGACGATGATGGCAAAATCGTTGGACATATCATGCTTCGCTATCCTGATCCATCCAAAACCGTTATTCGTTTAGGATTCGTCATCGTAGATGATCAGCTTCGAGGTAAAGGCTATGGTAAACAGATGCTGCAACTGGCCATTCAGAAAGCGAAACAGGAGTATGGAGCCAAGAAGATATCGCTTGGTGTATTCGACAATAACCCATCGGCTCTCCATTGCTATGAGTCCGTTGGTTTCAAGATTATTGGCACTGATAGCTACATCATTGACGGAGAAGAATGGGCGGAAAAAGAAATGGTAATGACACCAGAAGGATAGCGGTGCTAATAATTTGCTTGATTGAGGGTATGGACGGCAACGAGAGCTGCTGTCTCGGTGCGCAAGCGTGAAGGACCCAAACTGATGGGTACAAAGCCGTGACTCAAAGCCAAACTAACTTCTTCCTCGCTGAAATCACCTTCAGGACCAATCAGCACTACGGCATCCTGGCCAGGCAGCAGGATGTCTTTCAACTCCTGACGCTGGTTTTTGTAGCAGTGAGCAATGAATTTCTGTCCGTTAAAGGGCTGACTGACAAACAGAGTGAAGTCTGTCATTCCATGAAGGATGGGCAAGCGGGCTTTCAGCGATTGTTTGATGGCAGAAACCAGGATTTTCTCAATGCGTTCAGTTTTGATGACTTTGCGCTCAGAATAACGGCAATCGAGGAAGGTGAGTTCATCCAGACCTATCTCTGTGGCTTTCTCGGCGAGCCACTCCATGCGATCCATATTCTTGGTAGGTGCCACAGCCAAATGGATATGATTCTTCCACAGAGGTGCCTGTGGTTGCTTCTCCACTACATGAACCATGCAGTGTTTTTTGTCGCATACGCTGATTTCAGCCTTGTAGAAACACCCTTTACCATCGGTGAGCATTACCTCGTCGCCTGGTTGCAAACGCAATACACGGATGGCGTGAGCGGCCTCTTCCTCGGGCAACTGGCCGTTGACCATCGAACCATCAATATCGGGTGTGTAGAAAACGTGCATGGTTTTTATCAAAAACAACTACTTGGCTTTCTTCTCGGGTTTGAAATCATATTTGAAGAAGATGGCAAACAGGATGGCGATGACCAGCGAGTAGGCTGCAAAGATGTACCATACGCTGCTCCAGTCGCCTTGCATCTTACCATCTACATTTTCCGTATAAAAGTTCACGATGTTCTGCGCGCCCAGTGTACCAATTGTAGCACCAATACCGTTGGTCATCAGCATAAACAGTCCTTGGGCACTGCTGCGCATACTGTTGTGGGTGGACTTGTTAACGAACAGTGAGCCAGACACATTGAAGAAGTCGAAAGCCACGCCATAAACTATCATGGATAGAATGAACATCCATACACCACCACCAGGGTTACCGGCACCGAACAAACCGAAGCGGAATACCCATGCCAGCATGGCCATCAGCATCACCTTCTTAATGCCTAAACGTTTCAGGAAGAAGGGTATGAGCAGGATGCACAATGTCTCAGAACACTGTGAAAGGGAAATCAGTGCATTGGCATGGTTGGCACCAAAGGTATTGGCAAATTCAGGCATGCCTTGGAAACTGGTAATGAACGGATTGGCATAGCTGTTGCTCAACTGTAGCGCCACACCCAACAGCATGGAGAAGATTAAGAAGGTAGCCATGGTGCGATTTTTGAACAGACTGAAAGCCTTCAGTCCCAAAGCATCTGCCAATGTCTTCTTTTCACTGCTCTTGTTGATAGGGCACTCGGGCAATGTCATTGAGAAGAATCCCAACAGGATGCCTAATACACCTGACACTACAAACTGCATGTAGGTGGTTTGGTAGCCTAATAAATCCACAAATAACATGGTGCAGATAAAACCTACAGTACCGAAAATACGGATGGGAGGGAATGCCGTTATCGTGTCCATATCTGCTTTCTCCAACGCATTGTAAGCTACAGAGTAGGAAAGTGAGAGCGATGGCATGTAAAAACCGATACCCACTGTAAACAGACCTATCAATACGCCAAAGTTGGCATCTGTGCCCGTCTGCATGGCATAATATGCCAACCCCAGCAAAAAGCTACTGGATATGAAGTGACAAATACCCATCATCTTCTGTGCCGGTATCCATCGGTCGGCCACAATGCCCATCAAAGCTGGCATAAAGATGCTGGTAATGCCCTGCATGGCGTAGAACGTGCCAATGTGTGCACCTTGACCTGCACTGGCCAGATAACTACCCATTGAAGTAAGGTATGCTCCCCACACAGCGAACTGCAGGAAGTTCATGATGATAAGTCGTACTTTCAGATTCATCGTATTAGGTTTTATTGGTGCAAATATAGTGCTTTTATAGGAAAACGCCACCAAACTGGACATAAAAAAAGAAGGGTATCTATCACAGACACCCAATCTTTATCAACCTTAAATCTAATACCATGAAAAACACAGTGCAAAAGTAAGCATTTTTATGTTATGTAACATAAATATTGACGAAAAACGCACTTAATTTAACACTATTTAAGCTTTTACTCTACGTAAAGCAGCTGTTCATGGAGTTTTCTTCCTCACTCTACATAAAGCACCAGTCCCTTGAGGTATTCACCTTCTGGGTGATAAATATTCACTGGATGGTCGGCTGGCTGTGTAAGCTGGTGCAAGATGCTTACCTTGCGTTCGGAAGCAGCAGCTGCTGTAAAGACTGAAGTCCGGAACTGATCTTTATTCACAGCCTGAGAGCAAGAGAAGGTGAACAGAATACCGCCATGCTTGATCTTCTCAAATGCTTTGGCGTTGAGACGCCTGTAGCCCTGTAAGGCGTTGCGCAGCACGTCACGATGCTTGGCAAAGGCCGGTGGGTCGAGAATAATCAGGTCGTATTCGTCTTTCTCCATCTCATCGAGGAATTTAAAAGCATCCTCGGCGTATGCATGATGCCTTTCGTCCTCAGGAAAATTAAGTGCCACATTCTGTTTGGTCAGTTCGATGGCCTTGGCAGAGCTGTCAACAGAATCTACCCGCAAGGCACCTCCACGCAAGGCATAGACAGAGAAACCTCCTGTATAGCAGAACATGTTGAGTACGTTTCTGCCCTGTGAGTAGTGCTCCAGCAGCGAACGGTTCTCGCGTTGGTCAACAAAGAAGCCTGTCTTCTGACCTTTCAGCCAGTCGATGTGGAACTTCAGTCCATATTCAGTAGCAATGTTTTCCTTGCTACCACCCACCAAGAAACCATTTTCTTGTCCTAACTCGGCCTTGTAGGGCAGAGTTGTGTCCGACTTATAATAGATATGATCTATCTTCCCGCCCATTACCTTCATCAGGGCCTGTGCAATCTCCATGCGTTGGAAGTGCATGCCTGCTGAATGAGCCTGCATCACGGCCGTACGACCATAAATGTCGATAACCAGCCCGGGCAGGTTGTCGCCTTCACCATGTACCAAACGATAGGTGTTGTTTTCGGCACATACAGCAATGCCGATGGCAACCCTCTTGAGATATGCTTCCTCCAAGCGATGTTGCCAAAAAAAGTCATCAATGGTTTCTTGCTCATCGAATGTAAGCACTCGCACCATAATACTACCTACCTGGTAGTGGCCCCTGGCAATGAATTCATGCTGGGAAGTAAATACTTCCACGATGTCACCTTCCTGCACATTGCCTTCTATACGACTGATAGCTCCAGAGAATACCCAGGGGTGAAAACGCTTTAGCGACTCCTCCTTGCCTGATTTAAGATAGACGTTACTCATATCGATTAATTGGTAGTTTCTTGAATAATTGCTTCAACGGGGGTAGGCTCGGGAACGATAACGAGTTCGTAATCGCCCGTTTCTTTCAGCTCTTCCACCTTTTTATGAATTTGTATGCATGCCCATGCGTCGATAGCGGCATAATGCTGTTGAGGGATGGTCAGCTCATCTGCTTCCCAATTAGACAGTCGTTGAGACTTGGATATTTTTTTGCCAAATAAGTTGGCATAAACTTTCTGCAACGACATATCGCTAATACCAAGGTCCTGCACAAAGGTTTGTAGTTCGATTACATTTTGAGGCTCAAACGGCATCCATTTATGCAGCATGTAGAAATCGTCTTTGAGTGAGATGCCTACCTTGGCAACACGGGGACTCTCCAATAGCTGAATAAGGGGGATGGTTAAACCGAACTTATTCAGGCGAAACAGGTAGCAACGCTCTTCAGTAGCCAGTTGCAGCAATGCTACCTTGTGGTTTTCGCCTCTTTTGAACGATGGACGTGTTTCTGTGTCGATGCCCAATATAGGAAACTGGCGGAGGTACTTTACAGCCATGTCGGCCTGTTCTGGTGTATTGATGACGAATATCTCCCCAGGATATTCCACCTTCGGCATCTCGTTTATCTCTTCCTTTGTAGTCCTGTTTTTAATTATCATCATCTCTGTGCATTTCAAATTTCACTTCATGCAAGGCACGCAGGGTGTTTACCAGTTTCTGTCCCCAATAGAGCTTGAAGTTTTCCTGACAAGTGGCAAGGGCATTGTGCATGTTACGGTTCACTCCTTGCCGGAATACAAACACGAAATCCTTGATGTCCTGGTAGATATCAGCCAACCCTTCAGAGATATAGCGAGTCACAGGTTGGTCGCTATACTTCATATCCTCCACAAATACATCCAGGTAGTCGTCTCGATCACCCATGATGTCGGCCAGTTGGGCATTCATCATACTGTAGGTTTCTTCGGTCACGCAGGTCTCCAATGCGTCATCCTCCTCATCCATCAACTCCATCTCTGGCAACAACAACGCCTTGACGTAGAGTAGGGGCAGCATCTTTAGTATGGTATCTACAAACTCCTCACGTTCCATACCCTCTACATTCTCCAGAAACTGGCAGTATTGAGCTGCAACCGTTACAAACTCCACGCTATTGCGTTCGAATATCACCTTGCTCTCGCTTTGCATATCTTTTTCTTTTATTAGTCGCAAAAATACTCATTATTTTGCAGACTGCCAAAGCTTATAAATAAAAACAGTGGCGAAGCATCAGCCTCGCCACTATTATTAATATGGAGGAAAGATTTATTCTTTAACCTCAGCGCCCCAGTTGTTCTGAGCTCTAAAATTCCTTTCTTCTTCGGAAGAAACAAATCAGGATCATTCCTTCACTTCAGCGCCCCAGTTGTTCTGAGCAAGACGCTTGTAGCTGTTGTAACGCCACTTTGCGTTGTCCTCAGCAGCCTGGAACAGCTCGTCAGCCTCTGCAGGATACTGCTTCATCACGGATGCATAGCGAACCTCACCCTTCAGGAAGTCCTTGAAACCTTCCCACTTAGGCTCCTTGCTATCCAGTGTGAATGGGTTCTTGCCCTCAGCTTCCAATGCTGGGTTGTAACGCCACAGATGCCAGTAACCGCACTCAACAGCCTTAGCTTCCTCAGCCTGACTCTTACCCATACCAGCCTTCAGACCATGGTTGATACATGGAGCGTAAGCGATGATGAGTGATGGGCCTGGATAAGCTTCAGCCTCACGCAGTGCCTTCAGGGTCTGGTTGTTGTCAGCACCCATAGCAATCTGAGCTACATATACGTAACCGTAAGTAGTAGCCATCAAGCCAAGGTCTTTCTTGCGTACGCGCTTACCTGCGGCAGCAAACTTAGCGATGGCACCGATAGGAGTAGCCTTAGATGACTGACCACCTGTGTTAGAATATACCTCAGTATCGATAACGAGGATATTCACATCCTTACCAGAAGCGATCACGTGGTCAAGACCACCGTAACCGATATCGTAAGAAGCACCGTCACCACCGATAATCCACTGACTACGTTTCACGAGGTAGTTCTGGAACTCAGCGATTACTGCGCAATACTTGCACTTGTCCTTGTTAGCCTCTACCA
>CAMJNN010000059.1 GCA_946407325.1 uncultured Prevotellaceae bacterium
TTGGTGCCTCTTTATATCAAGAAAACCTATTGCGACGAACCTTCCTTCATGGACTCAAAGATAGTCTATTCTTTGTATGGCAATGAGTTCAACAAGACATTCCCTGATACCTTTATAGAGAAAATGATGGCGAAGGGCGTGGAAAAAAGCGACTTAGGTGAAATGACAAACCCAGTAGATTTTATCAAGCTGAGCAAGTTGGCTATCGATCACACAGATGCCATCGTACAGCAAACGCCTGATGTGGATCCTGAACTGATTGCCTATGCCAAGCAAAGCGGTAAGCCTTTCCTTCCCTATCAGGAGGAGAACATGATGCAGGCGATAAGCGATTTCTATGATACTATCTGATGAACTGAAGAGAGAGATATTTGAACAAACGATGAACTATATGAAATTGAAATTTCTAGGTTTTGCGTTACTGACGCTCCTGTTATTTTTTAGTTGCGACGATACGACAGAAACAATTGGATGGGAAATCCTGCCAACAACGGATGCGGTGGCTACCTATACCACCAAATTTGAGGTTATGTCCGAAACTGTAAAGGCTGATTCAGTATATGCTCGTTCTCAAACTGCCTACCTCGGCAGATTTTCTGATACAGAATTTGGTTACTACAATGCCAGCTTCATCTCTGAGATGACTACGGCAGAAGATTATTTATTCCCTGAGGTATATAAATATGACGAAGCTACCCAAACAGGTACTGGCAGATTGGTAAAAGATGAATGCGAAACCATCTTCTTAAGAATATCCTATAGTAAGAATAGCAGTAGTACGAAAGGCTTCTTTGGCGACTCTGTCACTGCTTGTCGTGTGAGTGCCTACGAGCTGAACGGTCAATGGCTGGCTGACAGAAAATCGAATGGCAGATTTTATCGTTACACCAATATCGACGTTGACAAATACTACGACAAAGAAGATCTGGTAGGTTCAACAGCCTATACGGCTCACGACTATTCTGGTAGTACTGAAAACTCTTCTGAGAACTTTATCGACATCCAGATGGATAAAGAGCGTGGTACGAAGATTTTGAAGCTGAACAGAGAACATCCTGAGTATTTCCATGACAGTGAAAGCTTTATCAATCATGTCATTCCTGGCTATTATCTGACAACAGACTATGGCGACGGTACCATCATCTATGTGAACCGTATCATCCTCTATATGGGCTTCAACCTCTACGAAACCGATTCTTTAGGTGTTGCCTTGAAAAAGAAGATAACGGATGAAACAGGTGTTGCAGGCTCCGACTCTACCTACTATGCGGTGGAATACATCTTCAGTTCTACCCCTGAAGTCATCCAGGCCAACAAGGTTACCTATTCCGACAAGTTACAGGAAAAGCTCAACGACCCTAATAACACCTATATCAAGTCGCCGGCAGGTGTGTTCACGGCACTGACGGTACCTTATGACGAAATCTACCAGCAATTGGGCAATGACACCCTTAACTCCGTAAAGCTGTCGTTGAAGAACTATCCTGACGTCAGTCCTTATGAAGTCACCATGGACCAACCATCAAAACTGCTGCTCATCAGGAAGAAAGATATGAAACAATTCTTTGAAACCAACTCGTTGCCTGATGACATCACCTCGTACTATGTAACTCATAATGCTACTGAAAGCAACAAGTACGTGTTTAACAATATAGCGAACCTCATCACGACTACCATTCGTGAGAAGAGACAGGCAATATCTGATGCTGGTGGCTCATGGGACGCTGAGAAGGAAGCAAAATGGGTGGAAGACAACAAGTTGCTCTTGATTCCTATCGTGGTGGACACCTATACTACTTCTGACTCCTATTATAGTTCTGGAACGACCACAGTAGTGGGCATTTCCCACGAATTGAAGCCTACCTATGCAAGGTTGGTGGGTGGAACGGCTAAGACAGGTGGCAAGCTAAACAACCCCATCGAGATGGAAATCACCTACACAAAGTTTGGATCTGAAGCCAAATAAAATCATTTGATCATCATAAAAAAGAGGTTGCCTCCTGGGAGACAACCTCTTTTATTGATAGGAATCACAGCTTATTTCTTAGCAGGAGCTTTCTTGCTGGCAGACTTTGCAGCAGGTTTCTTAGCAGCTGGTTTCTCAGCTGGTTTCTTGGCAACCTTAGCTGCTTTAGCAGGAGCTTTAGCTTTCTTCTGCGACTTATCATCCTCCACCTTTTCCTTTGCCTTCTGCAACTCCTTGTTCAACTTGGCTATCTCAGTATCCTGATTCTTGATGGTGGTGAGCAGTGCATTCAGCTCCTCATTCTCAATGTCTGAAGGATAGAGAGACTCCACACGTTTGCAGAAGTCGCCCAAGACATTCATGTAGTTGGTAAACGCATCGTATGGAGAATCATAGATGCCACGATCGATGCCTACCCCACTGTTCTTGGTAGTCATATCACGGAAGTTGGTGCTCGACTGCAAATAGTCATAGTCCATCTTGATCCTACGGTCATTGCACATCAGTACCCTGTCGGCCACATCATACAACTTGTTGAATGCCTCACGCTGCATCACGTTACCCAACCAGCAACTGGTGTCGCGCTCCTCGTCAATCCAAGTAATTGGATAAGGAATATCGATAGGAGAAACCGATTTCAGCTTTGTCATCACCTCTATCGGAGTAGAGAAGGTAATGCCCATCTCCTTAGCCTGAGCCGGCAATGCCTTAATGAACTGAAGGATGTTAGATGACAATGGCTGAGCGATACCCAGCGCTCCCAGTTCCATAAACAGGTTAACCACCTGCTCTTCCTGTGGAAGATCGTTGATCTTCTTCATGAAAGAGTCGGCAAACAATGGATATTCATTCCATTCAGTATTAGCGAAACGCAATGAGATATCATCCGACAACTTGAAGTCACGCAACAACAGTTTCAGCTTGGGGTTCATGTTGCAATGATAAACATAGTGCGGACTCTTCCAACCCAACACATGCTTAGCACCCTCAGTCAGCATACCCTTGAAGCCCATATCAGCTGCTATGGCACCTATCTCATCGTTATACAGCATGTCGGTATTCACCAACACCTTAGGGGTAACGCCAAAGAGGGCATTCATCTTCTCCACTTGGCGAGCTACCTGGTTCTTAAACACCTTCTCGTTGGTCAGTGCAGCCAAACCATGAGAGTAAGGCTCTGCCAAGAACTCGCAGCAACCCGTGTCGTTCAGTTTCTTCAGCAAGTCGATTACGGCAGGTGCATGAATTTCTAACTGTTCACATGCGATACCAGAAATAGAGATGGCCACCTTAAATGCGCCATTGTTCTCCTTCACCATGTCGATCAAGGTGTTCAGAGCTGGTATATAAGACCTCTCAGCTACATCGCCAATGCGGGTAGCGTTAGCATAATCATCGTAATAGTAATGATTGATACCGATATCAAAGAAACGATAGCGCTTCAGCAGAACCGGCTGATGTATTTCAAAAAAAAGACAGATTGTTCTCATATCTATTATGTATTATCGTTTAGAAATTCCTAATCACTTCATCATAGATGCGACGCACCTTCAAACCTACATCTTCCCAAGTAATGCCATCTACCTCTACCTTACCCTCATCGTGCAGATACTGATACAAAGAAGGATAAGTACAGATAGCGTACATGGCATCGGCCAATGCGTGAATATCCCAGTAGTCCACCTTGATACACTTATCCAGGATCTCGGCACAACCCGACTGCTTGGAAATGATGGAAGGTACACTGCACTGCATAGCCTCCAACGGAGAGATACCGAATGGCTCTGACACCGATGGCATCACATACACATCGCTGGCCTTGAGGCACTCATACACCTGTTTGCCCTTCATAAAGCCTGGGAAGTGGAACCTGTCGGCAATGCCGCGTTTAGCCACCAGACGAATCATTTTCTCCATCATATCGCCGTTGCCAGCCATACAGAAGCGAATGTTCTTGGTGCGTTGCAATACCAAACTTGCAGCCTCTACGAAGTATTCAGGTCCTTTCTGCATGGTCAGACGACCCAAGAAAGTAACTACCTTCTCATTAGGTTTCTTCTCTGGAATGATATCCAAAATCTCCTGTGGCAGAGGTGTCACGGCATTGTGTACCGTTGATACCTTGCGAGGATCCTGGTAATACTTGTTGATGACGGTCTGCCGGGTCAGCTCACTCACACACATAATATGATCAGCATGGTCCATACCGTTCTTCTCGATAGCATACACCGTAGGATTCACATTACCACGACTACGGTCAAAATCAGTAGCATGCACATGAATCACCAATGGCTTGCCCGATACCTGCTTGGCATGAATACCAGCGGGATAAGTCAGCCAGTCGTGCGAGTGGATGATCTCAAATTCTTGCTGACGAGCCACCACACCAGCCACGATGGAATAGTTATTGATTTCCTCGTGCAGGTTATCCGGATAGCGACCGGAGAACTCCATGCAACCCAAATCGTTGGTATGCATATAGTTGAAGTCGGCATAGATATGGTCACGCAAGTCGTAGTAAAGCTGTGGATCCATATAGCCACCCACTCTACTCTTCACCTGGTCCCAATTTACGTCACGCCATACAATAGGCACACTGTTCATACCGATGATGCGCAGGAAGCTCTGGTCTTCATCGCCCCAAGGCTTCGGTATGCAGAAGGTTATCTCTAAGTCACGTTGCTTGGACATACCCTTGGTAAGTCCGTAGCTGGCAGTACCCAAACCGCCTAAGATATGAGGGGGAAATTCCCAACCAAACATTAAAACTTTCATCGCTATTCCTCCTCCTATTACATATTAAACTTATTCAATAACTTCAATATTCTCAGCATCTCTGCCACATTCATGGCAAACGACACGGCACCACGACCAATAAATGGCGGGTTACCATCATACAGCTCCGACAATGTTCCTATGCAATGGGTCTGCATCTCATCTTCCATACCGATGAGCTGACGCTCTACAAACGACACACCACTCATGCGGAAGATACGCAGGTAAGCTTCCATATAGAAGCCCATCAGCCAAGGCCATGCGGTACCTTGGTGGTAAGCGAAGTCACGTTGTGTCTGCGGACCCACGTAATACGGATTATAGCCACCGCTCTTCGGACTCAGCGTACGAATACCCTTGGCCGTAAGCAGCTCCTTGGTGCAGATATCCAGCACCTGCTTCTTCTGCTGGGCATTCAACGGAGAATAGTCGAACGCTACTGTGAATATCATGTTCGGACGAACGCTCCAGTCCATCATGTAGCCATCCACATAGTCGAACAGATAACCATATTCGTTGCGGAAGACTTCCACGAACGACTTGCCCGTTACCTCAGCCTGTTCATCCAGTTCATCAGCGAACGCCACATTACCACCTTCACGCTCCATATCGGCCACAAAGCGCAGGGCGTTATACCACAGGGCATTCACCTCAACGATATAACCCGTACGAGGGATCACCGGTTTGCCGTTCGATGAAGAGTTCATCCACGTAACAGCTCTTTCCGTACCATTAGCAAATAACAGTCCGTTGTCGTGCAGGAACAGGTTGTTATGCTTACGCTCCAAGATGAACTTGATCATATCCACCAGCAACGCCCCGTATTTCTTGCGGCAATGTGCCTTCGATGTTTCCTTCGCATACTGTTGCAAGGTCCATACCGCCCACAACAGGATGTCGGGATGATCCATCTCATATATCTTATAGGTAACAGGCTGGCCACTGATAAACTGCCTCAGTGCTTTCTCGGCTGTCTTCATCACATCCTCAAACTGGTCTTGTTCATTCACCGCCAAAGTCAATCCAGGCAGTGAGATGAAAAGGTCGCGTGCACGACATTTGAACCAAGGATAGCCAGCCAGTATATAATGCTCGTCACCATGCACATTGTGGAACTGATGGGCAGCATTCTTCAAACTATGATAATAGGTATCACGAGGCGTACGGTCATCTACCTCAAACTGGAATACTGTCTTCATTGTCCTGGTGTTCTTGAAAGGAGAAGTACCAGCCGAGAACACTACACTCTCGCCTTTCTTGATCTCTACCTCAAAGTAGCCAGGAACATACAAATCTTCGTTGAAGTCATATCCACGCTCCTGCTCTTTCGGATACTCGATGCCCCTATACCAATCTGGCTGGAAATGGAACTCATTCTTTTTGTTCAGCTGCATGTACAGTTCAGGATAGCCAGGATACATACATGTCTTGATACCATTTTCAATCTCTTGGTACTCGCGATTAGCCTGATTGTTTTCGTGGGTATATTCACGAACGCTTCTGAATGCCAGGAAGGGGCGGAAGCGCAATGTGGTGGCCGAGTGTGCATCTACCAGCGTGTAGCGCAACAACACACGGTCTTCGTGGTGTACAAAAACAATTTCCTTACGCAGAATGACACCACCCACTCTGTAGGTCGTAGCAGGAATCTTGTCACAGTTAAACTCACGGATATACTTATGTCCGTTCGGACTGAAGTGGTTGCCGTTATATTTATGCAATCCAAGATTGAACTCAGCACCATGTTGAATCACTGTCTCGTCCAACGATGATAACAGCACATGGTTTTCGTCATCTAAGTTTGGCACGGGTATAACCAGCAAGCCGTGATATTTTCGTGTGTTGCATCCCACTATTGTCGTACAATGATACGAGCCCGACTTATTCGTTCTGAGGATTTCGCGTGGTAACGCCTCTTCCAAGTTGTTCATCAGGGCTTTATCAAAACGCAAATAGCTCATAGCATTACATTTAAAGGTTATCAAATCATTACAGGACAAAATAGTATTTTATCCCGTTATCATCCCAAAATTACGAAAATAGAATTGCTTTGCAAACAAAATCATAAAAATTTTGCTGCAAAGCATTAAAAATCCTATTATTTCGCTTACAAAAGCTTAATTGGAAAGCTGATGAATCAACATTGACAGGTTAGCGGTAAACATTCTCACGGCAATGGCCAGCAAGATGATGCCAAAGAATTTACGAATGACATAAATGCCAGTTTTACCAAAGAAACGCTCCACTTTATCAGACATATGCAAAACCACATATACCCATATCATATTCAAAACAATAGCAATCAATATATTGATATCCCATGCCTCAGCCCTCAGCGCCAAGATGGTAGTAAAGGTAGCAGAGCCTGCCAACAGAGGAAACACCAATGGCACCAGCGTAGCATCCTTTGTAGGACCAGCATTCTTGAAAATCTCAATGTCCAGAATCATCTCCAGCGCCATGAAGAACAGGATGAAAGCACCTGCCACGGCGAACGACTGTATATCTACACTGAAAAGTTGTAATATAGAAAGACCCACATAGAAGAAGCCCAGCATGAACAAGGTGGCCAGTACGGTGGCCTTCGTTGCATTGACCTTCAAGCCCTTCGCCTTCAAATCAAGGATAATGGGTAATGAGCCGATGATATCAATCACGATCAACAACGAGATAGTACATCTGACAACTTCCAGAATATCAAACTTTGACAACATTTCCAGCATAGCATTTCTCCTCTATCTTTAGAATTTGAGACTGCAAAAATAGTGAATATTTATGAATTTTCATCAAAAACATAGGAGATTTTTCACTCCCATTCGATGGTCGATGG